>PAGB01000010.1 GCA_002711265.1 Rhodospirillaceae bacterium | reverse complement strand
ATTGGTCTTATCCCGGGTGGTGACGACGACCAGGACGCCATGGAAGCGGCTCTCGGTTCGCTCTAAGTCCTAACGCAATCTTTAGGCGCTCCGGCCTCGCGCCGGAGCGATTAACGAAAACGGGAAATCATCTCCTCACCCCCCGATTTCCTGTACTTTAAGGGGGCTGGATTGCTTAGCGAACCAGCCCCTCTTTTTAAGGTCGCTTGAACGGGGAAGCAGGCGTGCTAGCACTAGGATTCGGAGGTTCGGAGAGAGACCAGAGGCAATCCAAGGTCCTTGTCCGAAGCCCCGCGCTCGCAACTTAAGTCAGTTCAGGAATTCACCTCGATGAGTCGCACCTCAAGCCTGTCGCTCCAGATTGCGTTCTTCATCATCATGATTCTCGGTCTGACGCTGTTCTTCGGCGCCTATGCTTTGGCGATCCCGGCCATAGCGGGCTACATNTGGCTCGCTGTTGCCTTTGGCCGACGCCGTCTTTACGGGCGTGAATTGACGCTCGAAGATGCCCGTTCAGCGAAGCTTAACCGCTTTGGCCTGCCCAACCTGCCCCGCTTTTACGGCTTTCTGACCGTGCTGTGGTGGCTGGCCCCGCCGATTCTGGCGCTGCTGGTATACCGCAGCCTCGGCGTGCCGCTGCTCGAGGGCATGATGGAGCGTGAGACCCTCGCGCTCATGGGCAAGGCCATCGACTATGACCAGCTGCACCAGTTTGCGCGGTCGATGCTGACCACGCTGGGCCCGCTGGGCGACGGCTCGGTCGCGNCGCTGANCGCAGCGCAGCAGGAAGCCCACCCCGGTCTGCAGGCCTACTTCGACCAGCAGCACGCGACGCGCCGGTTCTTCTGGCTGGCGCTGGTCGCTGCCGGGATCGCTCTGTGGCTNAGCGCGCCCCGGCAAGCCCCGGGCACGTCGGGGCGGGTGCTGACCTTTGCTCTGGCGCTGGTGCNGATTTTCGTAGCGCTGGTTTCCGGGTACGGCGCGGCTTCGATCCTTGTACTGCTGGTTATGGCGGTCGTGCTGCTTTCAACCACACTACCGGCCAACTTCACCCGCTTGCTGTTCATGGTTGCTGGCCTGTCGGTGCTGGTGTTCCTGCGGGATCAGACCGAGTGGGGACAGGGCGGCACCATTCTTTCGCTGATCGTGCTCGCGCTATCTGTGCTGGTCATGGTGNNTCGGGGTGTGCGGCCGCGTCTGGACGACCCCCGGTTTGTACTGATCGCCAGCGCTGCACTGATTGTACTGCTGCTCACNGCGCTGACGTGGCTGGGTGCCTACGGCTGGCTGTTCGAGCAAGGCCGGATTGTGTTGTTCGAGATTTCCCGCGGCGAGTTGGGGCTGCAGATTCAACTGCTCGACAACGCCGCCGCTGCGCTGCAGACCGGGCAGGTCGCGGACGACCCCGCATTGGCCGCCGCCGCCGAGCGGGTCCGGGACGCCCAGAACCTGCTGCGCTCCGGCTATCTGGTCACGCTGGCGGGCGGCATTGTCTTTGGCATCCTCGGCTCGATGGTTTTCATCCGCCGGGGCACGCTGGCTCAGGTCCGCCACGAGCAGGCCGCCAGCGTCGGCATGATCCTGACCTCGGCTGCGGCAATCCTCGTCACCGTCGGGATCGTGATTGCGCTGCTCTCCAACGCCGAGTTGTTCTTCAGCAAGTACCCGATCGAGGATTTTTTGTTCGGCCTGCACTGGTCCAAGGANGCACCGATCCGCGATGACCAGGCCGGGGGCTTCAACCTTGGCGCCGTGCCCGTGTTCTACGGCACGCTGGTGGTGTCGCTGGTGGCCCTGACCGTCGCCCTCCCCATCGGCCTGATGTCGGCGATCTACATGGCCGAATACGCCGGGCCGCGCGTGCGCGGGGTGTTCAAGCCTATCCTCGAAATCCTCGCCGGTATCCCGACCATCGTCTACGGCGTGTTCGCGTTGCGCTCGGGCATCCCCTTCGCCAAGGACTTCTTCAACGGGCTGGAATGGCTGCTGGAACTGCGGTTCCTGCCGGCGGCCTTCCACCTCGAATACCTCGCGCTGGACGTGGGGGCGAAGTCGGCCGTGGTCGCCGGTGCAGTCATGGGGATCATGCTGATCCCGTTCATCTCATCGCTGTCCGATGACGCGCTGAAGGCCGTGCCGCGCTCCCTGCGCGACGGCTCGCTGGCGCTGGGGGGCAACAAGTCGGAAACNATCCTCCGGGTGCTGATCCCCGCGGCCCTGCCCGGCATCATGGGCGGCTTTCTGCTCGCCACCTCCCGCGCCATCGGCGAGACCATGATCGTGGTGCTCGCGGCCGGGGGGCAGGCCAACCTGACCATCGATATCCTCGACCAGATGACCACTGTGACCGTGCAGATCACCGAACTGCTGATCGGAGACGCTGAATTCGATCGCGCCAACACCCTGTCGGTCTTCGGGCTAGGGCTGGTGCTGTTCGTCTCGACCCTCCTGCTCAACCTCGCCGCNATNCAGGTCGTGCGCCGATACCGCCAGAGGTACAGCTGATGACGGAGACTGACGCCATGGTNACNNGNCANNCCNANACCAGCCCGCANCTNACCGAAGCCGCCGCNCGCCGCCGNGCNGCACGCCAGCGNGGNGAGCTGATNTTCCGCTCCCTCGGTCTGGCAGCGCTGGGGCTGGCCGCNCTGTTCCTNNTCGCGCTGATGTATTCGGTGTTCAAGAAGTCCTACAACGGCTTCGTCCAGTCCTTCATCACCCTNGAAATCCCNCTGGACGCAGANNTCCTCGACCCCGAAGACCTCGCCCAGTATCANGCCTNTGTCGGNATCGCGCCNGANNTGTGGGCNGCCGAGATCACACCGACCGCGCGCGGCGCCAANTCCGCCTCGCGCAAGGTCCAGCGGANNGCCGCCTANAAAAAAATGGTCGAGGNGATGATCGACCAGAACCACGGCGAGGCCTTCACCGGCTACGACGGCGACCGGGCGCGGAANAAGGCGATTTCNCAGACNGCCGGTATGATCAGCACTGANACNCTNCTGACCATCCGCGACCGCCTNNTCTCTGGNGAGTACCNNTTGGGNGAGACCGTCACGGTNCNNGCGCTGGCNGCCGGTGANGCCGACGTGCTGTTCAAGGANATGAAGCGGCAGACCCGCANGAANCNCGATTCNGAAAACTGGATCCTGCTCAAGGANNCCATCGANGCNAANGGCCTGAGCGTGCTCACGNNCTGGCGCGACNGNGGGCGNGTCAGCATCCGGCCCTACCTCGGTGTNCCCNGGCTNGANCTGCTCGGCTGGACCATCCTCGAACGCCAGCCCGGCTTCTTNGGCTCGGCATCCTCGACCCAGCCCGAGCGCGCNGGNATCGCNGCNGCGGCACAGGGCACGTTNCTGATGCTNATGGTGGTGGTGGTCCTGTCCGTGCCCGTGGGNGTGCTGGCGGCCGTGTANCTGGAGAAATTNGCNCCGCGCAACCAGTTCACCGATTTCATGGAAATCAACATCAACAACCTCGCCGCCGTNCCGTCGATCATCTTCGGCATTCTTGGCGCNGCNGTGATCATCCAGTGGCTGTTCCCCGGCTCGCGGGGCTTCCCCATCGTCGGCGGCACGGTNCTGTCGTTCATGACGCTGCCGACGGTGATCATCGCGGCGCGCGCGGCCATCGGCGCGGTACCACCAAGCTATGAGCAGGCGGCGCTGGGTATGGGCGCCTCGCGCCAGCAGGCCGTTTTCCAGCACGTCCTGCCCGCTGCCCTGCCCGGGATCGCCTCTGGCGTCATCATCGGGCTGGCACAAGCGGCAGGAGAGACCGCGCCGCTGCTGATGGTCGGCATGAACGCCTTCATCAAGGATGTCTGCGAGGCCGGCGCCGGCTGCCTGATGGCCAAGGGCGTGGGCATGCCGTCACAGATTTACCAGTGGGCGGCTGACGACGACCCGCTGTTTCAGAACAAGACCGCCGCGGGCATCGTCTGCTTGCTCGCGCTGGTCATCTCCATGAACGCGCTGGCGACCTTCATCCGCGCGCGCTTCGAGCGATCCAACTGAGGAAACCCGCCGTAATGTCTCAAACCGACCTCCGCATGCAGGCCCGGGACGTCAACGTCTTCTACGGGGATGACCACGCGCTCAGGGGCGTCTCGCTGGACGTTCCCAACCGGCACGTCACCGCGCTAATCGGCCCGTCGGGCTGCGGCAAGTCCACCTTCCTGCGCTGCCTCAACCGCATGAACGACACCATCGAAATCGCCCGGGTCGAGGGCTCCATCCTGCTCGAGGGCGAGGACATCTACGGTGAGGATATCGACGCCAATCTGCTGCGCCAGCGGGTCGGCATGGTGTTCCAGAAGCCGAACCCGTTCCCGAAGTCGATCTACGATAACGTCGCCTACGGCCCACGCCTTCACGGCATGGCACGCACCGCCGAGGAGCTGAAGTACATCGTCGAGGACGCTCTGCGCGCGGCCGGTCTGTGGGAAGAAGTGCACGACCGGCTGGACTCCGAGGCGCTGGGGCTATCGGGCGGCCAGCAGCAACGTCTGTGCATCGCCCGCGCCATCGCTGTCTCGCCCGAGGTCATTCTGATGGACGAGCCCTGTTCCGCGCTCGACCCCATCGCCACGAGTATCATCGAGGAGCTGATCCTCGAACTGGCGCGCGACTACGCCATCGTCATCGTCACCCACAACATGCAGCAAGCCCAGCGGGTGGCAGGCACAACCGCCTTCTTCCACCTCGGCGATCTGGTGGAAGTGCAGCCGACCGACAAACTGTTCAACAAACCCAAAGACCAGCGCACCAAAGACTATGTTGCTGGTTCGTTTGGCTAAGACGGGCCAAAAAGTGTTATGCAAGTCAGAACCATGAGCGACAGCTTTGAGGCGCTGCAGATGCCCTACGCCCCTGCCGAGGAATCACCGCTGGTGCTGATCGTCGAAGACGAAGAGGCCATCATCACGTTGCTGGATTACAATCTGCGCAACGCCGGGTACCTGACGGCGATTGCCCGGGACGGTGAAGAGGCGGTTGACCTCGCCCGCTCGCTGGAACCCAACGCAATCCTGCTCGACTGGATGCTGCCGCTGCGCTCCGGGCTGGAAGTCTGCCGCCACCTGCGCCGGGCACGAGAGACCAGCGAGGTGCCGATCATCATGCTCACCGCCCGCGGCGAGGAGCAGGACAAACTGCGCGGGCTGGACATGGGCGCGGATGACTACCTGACCAAGCCCTTTAGCCCTCAGGAGCTGCTGGCGCGGCTGCGGGCTGTGATCCGCCGGGCGCAGCCTGCGCGCCTGAAAGAAGTGCTGACCTTCGACACAATCACCATGGATCAGGGCAGCCATCGCGTAACCCGCAGCGGCCGACTGGTGGAGCTGGCGCCAACGGAATTCCGGCTGCTGCGGCACTTCCTGCAATACCCCGGGCGGGTGTTCTCGCGCGAGCAGCTGCTGGACGCTGTCTGGGGCCGAGAGAAAGATATCGAAGCCCGCACGGTCGACGTTCACATTAGGCGACTGCGTAAGGCCCTTAATGAATCGGACGAGTCGAATGTCATTCGGACTGTCCGTGAAGTAGGTTATGCCCTAGACCTTCCCTAAATCGCCCTAATCACCCCGCCTTATTTTCGTTCCACTTCAGGGTCTGCTGTTCTTCGTGTCCTGAAAACAACAATTCTTTTGCTGACCCCGCGTGCTCCGAGATGTGATGGTCAGGGCAATTGACTCGATGGTACCGGGGCGGGTTTAACCATTGCAGATAACGAGATCAGGCGAAAATTGACATCTCAAGGGTGTGCAGCAGGCACCTTGCAGACGGCCAATGCGTCAGAAATGGTCTCGACATAAACGCAGACAGGCAAGGTTTCGAGGTGATGAACCCTTACATGAGAAAATCCGCTCTGGTGGGCTTGGTGGCGCTCGCGGTGGCAGGCTGTCAGGCCGTCTCTGAAGAGAATCTCGGCACCACGATGACCACAACGAGCAGCCGCGGCGCGCTGGATGCCTCGACGACGGTGACAACCACTTCGTCTGAGTTCGGCAATAGCGGCTTCTCCGGCGGATC
This sequence comes from Rhodospirillaceae bacterium, assembly GCA_002711265.1. Lineage (GTDB taxonomy): Bacteria > Pseudomonadota > Alphaproteobacteria > UBA7985 > UBA7985 > UBA7985. The sequence continues at coordinate 32,721 of PAGB01000010.1, read as the reverse complement.
GATCCAGAATGCGTCCTTTGCGCAGAGCTTCACGGCGAGCAGCAGTGCCGCCTTCGCCTCCCAGGGCATGGCCGATGGCGCCTTTCCACCCAACCCTCTGCCCGGCGAATGTTACGCCCGGATCGCACTGGCGGCGGTGAGCCAGACGGTCGAAGAGCAGATCATGGTCGAACCCGCGCGACAGGAAGTCCGCATCATCCCCGCGCAGTTCGGTGACGTGCAGGAAGAGGTGGTCGTCCGCGAAGCCACCACCGAGCTGGTTTCGGTTCCCGCGACCTTTATAACCGTGCAGGAAGAAATCGTTGTCCGGCCGGCCGCGCGTAGACTGATCCCGATCGATCCCGTCTACGACACGGTGATCGAGGAAGTGGTGGTTGTACCTGAGCGGACTGTGTGGAAGCCCGGTACCGGTCCAATCCAGAAGATCGATGAAGCGACGGGCGAAATCCTGTGTCTGGTCACCGAACCTGCGGTCACCAAGCAGGTTGAGCGCACCGTGATGATCCAGCCCGCATCCACGCGTGAAGAGATCATTCCGGCAATCACCGANATCGTGCAGCGCGAGGTNGTCGANCANCCTGCNCNGATNGANGANCGCGTGATCCCGGCCNAGACCACNTTTGTCACCCGNCGGGTNGAAGTGGTGCCGGCGCGAGAGGAAATCATCGAGATTCCGCCGGTGTTCGACACCATCACCCGCGAAGTGGTGGTGGAGCCAGCGCGGACCGAATGGCGCTCGATCCTGTGTGAAACCAACACCACGCCCGATATCGTCAGCCGCATTCAGGTCGCACTGCAGAGCGCTGGTTACTACAACGGCCCGATAGACGGTATTTTCGGCCCTCAGTCGCAGCGAGCAATCGACGGCTTCCAGCGTGATAATGGTCAGGTCGGTACCGGCGTGACCATGGATACGTTGAACCTGCTGGGTGTGACGCTGTTCTGATCAGCATCAGCAACTGAAACGCGTATGAAAAAGGGGGCAGCGACCGGTTAAGGTCACAGCCCCTTTTTCGCTGTAGTTCGCTTGGGTTCGGTTCGGGGGCCTCGCCAGCGCGAGCGCCCCTTCCAGCGTCTTTCGGTGATCAGCCAGCGCTCTGAGGGGTCAGCACGATTTCCACGCGGCGATTCTGTGCGCGACCGTATTCCGTATCGTTCGAGGCTATGGGGTAGTTCTCACCGAAGCCGATGGCCGACATCCGGGCTGGGGACACGCCCTGCCCAACGAGAAAGTTTCTGACTGCTCCGGCGCGCTGGACCGACAGCCCCTGATTGTAAGCTTCGCTGCCGACGCTGTCGGTGTGACCGGCGATCTGGACCACCGTTTCGGGGTAGTTGATCATTACATCAGAGACGTTGGTCAGGATGCCGTAGAACGACGGCTTGATCGCGGNACTGTCGAAGTCGAAGGTGATTTCCGACGGCATGACTAGGCGAAGGTCATCGCCCTGTCTCTCGATTTCGACCCCGGAGCCTTCGAGCGCGGTCCGCAGCTCGCGTTCCTGATAGTCCATATAGGCACCAACGCCCGAACCAACGACACCGCCGGCCAGCGCGCCGCGGAGTGCATTGCGGCCGCGGTTGCCTTCTTCAGCGGTTACAGCGCCGACCAGCCCACCAACGGCAGCGCCAATGGCACCACCACCACCGGCGTTGGTAAGCGTGGTTTCACCGGTAGTGGGATCGGTCGTGGCACAGCCGGTCAGAAGGAAGGCCAGGCCTGCGGTGCTCAGTAGAATCTTTTTCATGCTCGGAATCTCCAGCTCAAGTTTGGCGCCCGCTCTGCTAGCCGGTTCAGCAGCCCCCTGCTGTTCCTGCGAACGCCGTGGTTATCGGTCCCCAATTTGGTCCCTCCGCCGCTTCATGTCTGTACGTCTTCGGCGGCAAACGGTAAGAACCGGTAAAGTTTTGTTTCAGCCTGTAACAAAGCGGGCGATTCCGGCTAATCCGGGGCAGAATTATGCCCGCCTGAGACCTGATCCTTCACCCTGAGACCCCATGTCCACAGCCACGCCTCTGCTGCGCCTCTCCGATATTGTTCTGCGCCACTCGGACAAGACCCTATTCGCCGGGGTGACGCTGAGCCTGTTCGCGCGCGACCGTATCTGTCTGGTCGGGCGCAACGGGACCGGCAAGTCGACGCTGCTGCGGATTCTGGGCGGCGAGGTTGATTTCGACAGCGGCGAGCGGTTTCAGCAGCCGGGCACGCGGGTTGGTATTCTGCCACAGGAACCCGACCTGAGCCGCTTTGACGACGTGCTCGCCTACGCCGCCAGCGACGGCGCCCCACCCCACCGGGCGCGTATGTTCCTCGAGAGCCTAGGGCTGAGTGCCGAACAGGCCACGGCCGGGCTATCGGGCGGGGAACAGCGGCGCGCGGCGCTGGCTAAGGTGCTGGCCGAAGAGCCAGACGTACTGCTGCTGGATGAGCCGACCAACCATCTGGACATCGACACCATCGAATGGCTGGAGGGCGAGATCGCCCGCTACGACGGTGCGGTGCTGACCATCAGCCACGACCGCCGCTTTCTGGAAACCGTGACCGATCAGGTCGCCTGGCTCGACCGGGGCCGGGTCGCGCACCTCGCCAAGAACTACCGGCATTTCGATGCGTGGTCCGAAAAGCTGCTCGAAGACGAGGCCCGCGAGCAAGCAAAGCTCGATAAGCTGATCGCCGAGGAAACCCAGTGGTCGCGCGAGGGCATCTCCGCCCGCCGTACTCGCAATATGGGCCGGATGCGGCGGCTGGAGAGCCTGCGCCAAGAGCGGCGTTCCATGGTCGCCCGACCGGGGCAGGTGCAGCTGGACAGCGCGTCAAGCGGCACCTCGGGCAAGCGTGTAATCGAGGCCGAGGGCATCGCCAAGACCTACGAGGGGCGCCAGATCATCGCGCCGTTCTCGACCCGCATTCTGCGCGGCGACCGGGTCGGCATCATCGGCCCCAATGGTGCCGGCAAATCCACGCTGATCAAAATGCTGCTGGGCAGCGTCGACCCGGATCAGGGCAGCGTCAGCCGCGGCACCAACCTCGAACCGCTGGTGCTCGACCAGATGCGGACCAGCCTGCGACCCGGCACGACGGTCTGGGACTATCTGGCCGACGTCGGCGGCGACCAGATCATGGTGCGGGGACAGCCCCGGCACGTGGTCTCCTACATGCGGGACTTTCTGTTCAGCGAACGCGTCGCACGGGCGCCGGTTGATTCGCTGTCCGGCGGGGAGCGCAACCGCCTGACGCTGGCCAAGGGCCTCGCCAACCCGAGTAATCTGCTGGTGCTCGACGAGCCGACCAACGACCTTGATCTGGAGACACTCGACCTGCTGCAGGAGGTGATCGCCGACTACGAAGGCACGGTGCTGCTGGTCAGCCACGACCGTGACTTTATCGACCGGCTGGTGACGTCGACCATCCTGCTCGACGGGATCGGTGGGGTGTTCGAGTACCCGGGCGGCTACACCGACGCCCGCCATCAGCACCAGACCCGACTCAAGCACCAGACCCCCGATGCCCGGCCCAAGGCCCGCAAGGAGCCGGAACGGAAAAAGGCCAGCGCCAAGAGCAAGCTGACCTACGCCGAGCAGATCCGGCTGGACAAGCTCCCCGCCGAGATGGAGGCGTTCGAAGCCGACATTGCCAAGGGCGAAAGCCTGCTGACCGATCCTGAACTCTACAGCCGCGACCCGGACAAGTTCAACCGGATCACGACCAAACTCGGCGAACTGCGCGACCGGCTCGACGCGGCTGAGCTGGAATGGCTGGCCTTGGAAGAAAANGCCGAGGGCTAACCCTCGCGGCTCGCCCCTGCTGCGTCCATCCGGCGTCCATGCGGGCGGCGGTGCTCAGCTCCCCCACTCGAAGGGCTTGGGCCAAGCCGCCGATATGCTCTAAACACGGGCACCACGTTCGAAACATCTACCCCTACCCCGTCCCTCGTTTCCTCAGTTCCTCGTATTCAAGGTTAAAGCGGACAGACCATGGCTGTGCTGCAGGATGAAGTCGCCCGACGGCGAACCTTCGCGATCATTTCTCACCCAGATGCGGGCAAGACCACGCTGACCGAAAAGCTGCTGCTGTTCGGCGGTGCGATCCAGCTCGCCGGTGCGGTCAAGGCCAAGGGCGACGCGCGCCGGAATGCAACGTCTGACTGGATGAAGGTGGAGCGTGAGCGCGGGATTTCCGTGACCTCGTCGGTGATGACCTATGACTACTCGGGCTGTACCTTCAACCTGCTGGACACCCCAGGTCACGGTGACTTTTCCGAAGACACCTACCGCACGCTGACGGCCGTGGATTCCGCCGTCATGGTCATCGACGCCGCCAAGGGCATCGAGGCCCAGACCCTGAAGCTGTTCGAGGTCTGCCGCCTGCGCGACGTCCCGATCATGACCTTCGTCAACAAGATGGACCGCGAAGCCCGCGAGACCTTTGAAATTCTTGACGAGATCGAACAGACGCTGGCGCTCGACGTGTCTCCGGCGTCGTGGCCCATCGGCATGGGGCGGCAGTTCAAGGGCTGCTATGACCTGATCAACGACCAGTTCATTCCCCTGCACAACGACGCCAAGGGCGAGCTTCCCCGCGACGGCCTGAAGGTTACCGGCGTGGATGATCCCGCGCTGCAGGACGTGCTCGACAGCACGGAGATCGAAGCGCTGGAAGAGGGCGCAAGCATGGCGACCGAGCTGTGTCCGCCCTTTGACCTGCAGGGCTACCGCGAAGGCACGCTGACGCCGGTGTATTTCGGCTCTGCGCTCAATAATTTCGGGGTCCGGGAACTGCTCAACGGGCTGGCGGCCTCGGCCCCCTCGCCCCGGCCGCAGGCGGCGGTCATCGGCGACGATGCCACGGAAATCGCGCCCGAGGCCAAGAAGGTCAGCGGCTTTGTGTTCAAGATCCAGGCGAATATGGACCCCAAGCACCGCGACCGGATCGCCTTCATGCGGCTGGCCAGCGGCCACTTCAAGAAGGGCATGAAGCTGAGCCACCTGCGCTCGGGCAAGCAGCTGACCATGCACAACCCGCAGCTTTTCCTCGCGCAGGACCGCGCAACCGCCGAAGAAGCCTACGCTGGCGACATCATCGGCATCCCCAACCACGGCAACCTGCGCATCGGCGATGCTCTGACCGAAGGCGAGAACATCGCCTTCACCGGTATCCCGTCGTTCGCGCCAGAGCTGCTGCAATCCGTCCGCCCGACCGACCCGATGAAGGCCAAGCATCTGGGCAAGGCGCTTTTCCAGCTCGCCGAAGAAGGCGCGGCGCGGGTATTCAAGCGGGTGATCGGCTCTGACTGGATCGTCGGCGTGGTCGGCGCGCTGCAGTTCGAGGTGCTCGCCGACCGTATCCGCACGGAATACGAAATCCCGGTGACCTTCGAGCAGGTCAACCTGATGACCGCGCGCTGGCTGCAGGCCGATGACCCCGCCCTGCTCAAGAAAATCGTCGAGGAAAACCGAGGCGACATCGCCGAGGACCACAACGAGATCCCAGTGTTTCTCGCCCGCAACGCCTGGCACCTCGACCGGGCACAGGACGACTACAAAGGCGTGTCGTTCCTAAAGACCATCGAGCAGGTCGGGACGTGAGCCAGCCACGCAGCGCTGACTTCGGCGGCCTGCCGGTGGAAATGGCCATCGGCGCCGCCCAGCGCCTGCAAACGGCGGACGGTCTCGGGTTCTACGTCCGCCACCGCGGAGACTCCGAGCGCGGCCTCCTAACCCTGTATTTCGAAGACGAAGACTGCCTGTTGGTGCAGGAGCGGGACTTCGACAGCGGTCGCTTGATCTGGCGGCAACAGGCGCTGCTGAAAGCCGATAGTTCTGAGTACTTTAGCCGTCTGATCGACCGGGATCCCGATGGTTGGATTATTGAACTCGACGGCGTTTCGGAAAAAAATCCATTTGAGCGCTTGGGCTGAAGCCCCCCAGCCGTTACATTTTAGTGACCCCATTGCTGCTTTTGAGGATCACTGAGACCATGAATCCGCCCCTGATTGCCGTGCTTGCCGTTGTTGTCGCCGTTGCCGGAGGCGCGGTTGGCTGGTTGGGACGGGGCAGCGAATTCGGCTCGCAGCTCGCCGAACCAAAGAGTTCTGCCGATGCCGGGTTCGTGGTGGTTTCCGCGCCAGATCAGGCGCAGCTGGTCTCGATCATGGACGCGCTCGACGTACCGGCGACGCCGCAGGCCGGCCTGTCCGGTGAAACGGTGGTCAGCCTCAGCGCCGCGCTCTCGGCCCTGCGCGACCGCAGCGACGAGATCGCTGCAACCGCCGCCGAGCAGGCTGAAGCCCTGGAAAATGCCCGCGCCGAAGCCGAAGCGGCCCTCGCCGCGCAGGCAGTCGAGCTGACCGCAGCCCACGCGGCGGCACAGGCTGCGCTTGAGGCGGCAAACCTTGCCCTGCAGGGCGACGTCGAAGCCCGCGAGGCCGAGCTGGCGACCGTAGCGCTGGAAATGGCCGATACGCAGCAGAAATACGACGGTACACTGAGCCAAATCAACGCGCTGCAGCTGGAACGGAACGCGCTGACGGCCGAGACGCAGCGGCTGTCCGAACTCTCACAGGCGAGCCTCGACCGGCTGGAAGCCATCGGTGACTCGGACACGGTGCTGCTGATCATCGAGCGCCAGCAGATCGAAGCTACGCTGACCGACATGCGCGCGGAGCGCGACACCCTGCAGCAGACCCTGCTCGACCTGATCACCCAGATCGATGCCGCCAAGGTCGACATCGAAGACATCGAAGCCGAGCAGCAGACCCGCCAGCGTCTGCTCGAAGCCCTCCGTCTGGAGGGTGAGCGCCTGACTGCCCGCCAGACCGAGGCTGAAGCCGCGCTCGGCCCCGCCGAAGAGGCTGTGTTCGCAGCTCAGACCGAAACCGAAGCACTTCGGATCGAAGCGGAATCCCTGCGTGAAGCCGTCGCCACAAGCCGGGCCGATCGCGACCAAGTGGTCGACGCCATCGCCAGCTTCGGCGCCAGTGTGGAAGCCAGCGGGCAGGTCCTGATCGACGGCGACCCAATCACCGCTGATGCAGCGGTGGATACCCTGCGCCGGACCCTCGAACGCGAGCAGCAGGCGCGGGAACAACTGGTTGAACTTCAGAGTCAGCTGGAGGCCGTATCCGCCGAGCGCGAAGCCATCGAAGCCAGTATCGAAGCTGCAGCGGCGGACCTTGCTGCCGTGGTTCAAGCCGAGGCCGACGCCCGCATCGCCGTGGCGGAAGACCAGGTCGCAGCGCTGGAAATCCGGCTGTTGGAAACCGCCTCGGAACGGGAACTCCGGCTGGAAACCCAGCTCAGCGAACTCGAAGCGACCATGGAAGCGGACATCGCCAACGCAGTATCGGAGCGTGTGACCCAGGCGCTGGCGGCGTCGATGAACGCCAGTGAAGCAACCCTGCTGGAGCAGGCCGATGAGCGCGCACAGGCACAGATGCAAGCCGAGCTGACCCGACTGACCGCAACCCTGCGCAATCAGGCTGATTTACGGGTCGAGCAGGAGCGGATCGCTCTGACCCGAGCCTTCAACGCCAACCTCGAAGACCGCGCTGGTGCACTGGCGACGGAACTGGCCCAGCGGTTGATTGAAGACGGTGAGATTGCTGCCTCCGCCGAAGCCCGGGCAGAGGCCACGGAAAATGTTGCCGCCGCGCTGGACATGTCGATCGACCGCAGCGCGGCAATGACCGCGATCCGTGAACGCCTTTACGAGCGCTTGCTGCAAACCGCACAGACCGAATTCGGCTACGTACCGCGGGTGATCGGCGAACGATTGCTGCTGGAGTCCAATGGCCTGTTCCCGGTTGGCTCACCCGACCTTTCCCGTGAAGGGCAGGAAGAGCTGCGTATCTTTGGACAGCAGCTTGAACGCATCCTCGCGAGCCTGGATGATGAGGACTTCATGATCCGCGTCGACGGCCACGCTGATATCAAGCCCTATCTGTTCTCGCCCTACGGTAACTGGGATCTGTCATCCCAGCGTGCGGTAAGCGTGGTCGAGTTCCTGATCGAGAACACGGATATTCCGGCGGACCGACTGATGGTCGCAGCCTTTGGCGAGCACAAGCCTCTGGTCGAGGGTGAGGACGAGAACGCCCAGCGCCAGAACCGCCGGATCGAATTCAAACTTGTCCGCCGATAGAGACCAGGATCAGGGCTGAACCTCCGTGCCTATTGCTGAGGGTTGTTCAAGGGCCGCTTCCAGCGCCTTTTGACCGTCGTCGGCCACGACTGGGTCGAAGCCGTAAGCCTCTGCCATAGTCCGGGTGTCTGCGAGCTTTTGCTCAAAGGCTGACCAGTCGTCCTTTTCTGCAATCGGCTCCCACAGCGCTTCGATCTCCTCGATTACCAGCGATGTCGGTCGGTCTGCGCTGAAATAGGGGTGATCGAGCCGCTCGGGCTGGTCGACGGCAAAGCCTGCAGCCATGGCGGAGACCTCGCGCCAGTCGTCACCCTGTGGCCAGGCCCGGCCGCCAAAGGCCCGGTGCAGCGTCTCGTCAAAGCTCAGCCCCGAGGTCTTGAGCGCGGCCAGAAACATCTGAAGGAACCGCTGATCGGCGTCACGGTCGCCGCTGGCCCGCAGCCCAAGGCGGCGGAACAGCCGGTCCTCGACCGCCTGCGCCAGTACCCGGCTGTAGTCCTGCAAGGCCGCGATCAGGGCTGACTACTCGGTCAGCTCGACCAGCGTGCCCGCAAGTTGCTGCAGGTTCCAGAACACAGCCTCGGGCTGGCGGCCAAAGGCATAGAGACCGCTGTGATCGAAGTAGGCGGCGGTGAAGTTCGGGTCTAGTCGCGGCAGGAAGCGATAGGGTCCGTAGTCGAAGCTCTCGCCGGTGATGTTGATGTTGTCGGTGTTCAGCACCCCATGCACGAACCCCGCTGCGAACCAGTCCGCGACCGTCTCCGCGCAGTTCGCCGAGACCCATCGAAGGAACAGCGGCGCGGCAGTGGCGTCGCCCTGCCCGTTTTCGGCGCCGTAGGCGACGTCGTAAATTACCGGAGCATAGGTCTGGCAGGCGTAGCGAAGCAGCTGGCGCAGGTGTTCTGGCTCCTGCAGGAAATAGGGCCGCTGGAAGGAGCCTATGCGCACGTGGCCGTGCGACAGCCGAGTCATGACCGAAGATCGCGTGGGCGATGGCTCGTCGTTGCGGTGCAGGGATTCGCCGGTCTCGATCAGCGCAAAGGTCTTGGATGTGTTGACCCCCAACGCTTCCAGTCGGGTAGTGGCAAGGACCTCGCGCACCCCACCCTTGAGCGTCAGACGGCCGTCACCAAAGCGGCTGTAGGGGGTTTGGCCAGAGCCCTTGGTTCCAAAATCCAGCAACTTACCGGTTCCCGGTTCTCGCATCTGAGCGAACAGAAATCCGCGACCGTCACCGAGATCGGGGTTGTAGTGCTGGAACTGGTGGCCGTGGTACTTCAGCGCCAGCGGCTGGGGCAGCGAGCCCTCAAAGGGCTCAAACCGCCCGAAATGCCCCAGCCAGCGCTCGTCCGGCATCCCGTCCAGCCCGATGCGCGCCGCCCAATCACGGTTGGCGTAGCGCAGCCGGGTTTCAGGGAAATCAGCGGCCTCTACGCGGTTAAAGAAGGCTTCACCGAGGCTCAGGTGGTCGCTGGCGGGCTGAAACTGCTGCTCTGCCATCGGCATTACTGCAGTCTTGCCGTGGCGATGATCCGGTTGAACTTGGCGTTCCAGATGACCAGCGATTCAAAGCGGGTGGGCAGCATCTCCCGGTTTTGCAGACGCCGCGGGTCGATCAGGATGTTTCGACTTCCCGAGAAATGGTGCAGGGTCGACAGAGTCATAAACGGGGCCTGACTGATCTCGTCTCCGGTATTGGGGGCCGGCAGGTAGGACAGCCCCACCAGATACCCCGGGCCAGCAGGCAGGTTAAGATCGGTCAGCCGCACGAAGAAAGTCTTGTTGGGGATGTAGTACAATTCGGTGGTCCCAACCTGCCGCTCGGGCTCCGCGAACAAGGATAGCTGCCCACGCTTGAGCTGGAAGAAGTCATCGGCCGCAACGCCGTCGTAGGGCGCCAGATCCTGTTCGATCAATTCTGGCACGTAGTCATCGAGGAACAGGGCGACTTCTTCCTCCCACGTGCGGTCACCGCGAGGCGGACGCGGTTCGATCGGCTCGGCCGCGCGCTGCTCTTCGAGACGCTCGGCCTGCATCTGGGCGCTGGTCGACCAGACCGGGTTGACCACGAACACGAAGCACAGCCCACCAGCTATCAGAGCCACCAGCCCCGCAAGACCGAAGGACACATAGGTTCTCTGCCGTTGTGCACCGCCGTGTACTGTCATCTGCTTTCGATCAGACCTCGCGTCCGAAACCACTCCACTCCTTTTATCAGGTGCCCCAGCTCGGCGGAAACCGCATTTTCGACGCCAGCCGCTTGTCATGGCCGTAGACGTCCTCTTCCCAATGGAGGTGGTTCGCACCATCGACCCAGACGGTAAGGTAGGAAATAGACACCGGTAGGGCGCGGCTGAGGCGCTTGTTCTTGGGTGTCCCCAGCGCCATGTTCGCCTGTACCTGCTCCATCGACATGGCGACAGGCTGGCCGCCCATGATCCAGTGCGCCAGCCAGCTGGCATCCTCGACCCGGACGCAGCCTGAGGAGAACAGCCGCTTGGGCTCGTCGAACAGGCTATGGGCATTGGTGTCGTGCAGGTAGATGGCCCGGTTGTTGGTTAGCGAGAAGCGCACCCCGCCTAGTGCGTTCGAGGCGCCCGAGGGTTGCCGCACGGTGACCTTGTCGAGGTCCACAGCCGTCCAGTCGATCGAGGCAGACGTGGTGCGCTCGCCGTCGAGATAGACCTGCCAGCCCTTCTGGTCGAAGTAAGCTGGATCGGCCTGCGCCTGATTGAGGTAGTCTTCCTGCACAATCGAGCGCGTCGGGGTCCAGTCGGGGCTGAATTTCAGCGAGACGATCTGGTCCTGCATAACCGGGGTCTTGCGGCTCGAACGGCCAACGACAACGGACATGGAGCGCACCAGTAAGCCGTCTTCGAAGACTTCGAGGGTCTGGCTGGGGATGTTAACGCGCAGATCGCGCGGGGCACCGAAGGGTTCGTGGTCCCAGCGCAGGCGCTCCATATTGACTGCCAGCTGCTTCTTGCGGGCGTTGGAGACGGGTCCGACCGCGCCACCCAGAACATCGCGCAGACCGCGATAGCTGCGCCCCTGCGGCGGCAGGCTGGCGAGGAAGACGCCGAAGTCAGCCCGCTCGATGCCTTCTCGCAGCAAATCCGGGCCAATGTTGCGGGCCTCGGGGTTGTAGCGGCCTTGCCGGACATCTTCGGCGTAGGCCATAAGACCGGCCGTCAGCCAGACGTCGCTCTGCTGCGGGTTGCTGCCCGCCAGCGACGCGCGACGCAGCATGCCCACGGGCAGGTAGTCTTCGGCCCGCAGGCCCTCGGACTCTGCGTTCTTGAGGGTCTGGAAGGTGAGCTCGCCCGCGCGGGTCCAGTTACCGTTGCGGTAGAAGGTCGTGTAGAACTGCTGGTCATCGTAAAAGTCGCGCAAATCGGCAGCACTGACGTCCGCCGGGGTCTTTAACTGACTAATAAAACTGGGGTTCAGCTTGAGCCCGAAGGTCATGTACACGGCGCTCGTGCGCGCATTTCGATTGTGCATCCCGGCGCGAAAACCGGGGTCGGGCACACAGCCCGCCAGCACCAGCAATAACGCAAGAATACCGGCAAAGCCGGCCCAATGCGGCAACTTAAAACCACGAGCAAACATGCTCATCCCCATGAAAACAGGTTCGAGGTTTAACGGGGATCGATAAATTTATCCCCACCCATATGTGGATAAATACTCGATTATCGCGTCAGATGTAAGCTAACACTTTCAATAATCACGAAATTGTTGACAGCGATGCGGCGGTTTATCGGCCGTAAAACAGATCGGGGGTCAATTCCAGATCCGGAACCGCCCAATGGATTGTGCAGCGGCTCTCGTAGAGCTCGGCGCCGCCGATCTCGATCTGACCGCCCGATCCGGTCTTCTTGTAGGTCTTGGTTGAAGGCCGGCCACAGACCGTGCAGACCCCGCGCAGCTTGTGCACTTCATCGGCCTTGGCGGCCATGTGGGCGATGATAGGGAAGGGCTTGCCCTGCCAATCCATATCGAGGCCTGAACAGACCACGTCGATCCCGGCGGCGAGCAGGTCTTCGACAATCTGCAGGATGTCTCCGCGGAAATTCGGGCTTTCGAAGAACTGCACCTCGTCGAAGAACACCACGTCGATGCTCTCCTCGATCATCGTCTGCGAGCGCTGGTCCCAATCGACGACGGCCTCAGCATCGGCGGCCAGCCCTTCATGACTGACAATCTGCAGCCGGGCATAGCGCTGGTCAAAGGCGGGCTTGAACACCCGGATAGACTGCCCGCGCCCGTTCTTGGCCCAGAGGATACGCTTTAGCGTTTCCGTGGTCTTGCCCGCGAACATCGGCCCACAGACGACCGAAAGGTGGCCGTAGGGTGGCTTTGGCTGCCGCTCACCGCCTTCGACCAGCGAGACGGTCTGGGTCGGCTGCTGCCCGGCTTCAGGGGCGGATTGAACGGGCTTGTCTTTGGTCACGGTCATGGTCTCAATCGTTCAGAATATGCAGCGCGGCTTGGTGCAGCGCGGGCGTCGCTGCTGCCAGCACGGTGCCGTCACTCTCGAGGGTCAGGGGCTCGCCGGCCCAGTCGGTGACCCGGCCGCCGGCGCCTTCGATCACCGGGATCAGCGCCATGAAGTCCCAGGGGTTCATGCTCGCCTCGGCCACCACGCCCACCGTCCCCAGCGCGACCAGCCCGTAGGCATAGGCATCAGCGCCGTAGCGCAAATCACCGCAGGCCGCCCGCAGCGCATCGAAGCGCTCGAACTCGGCCGCGGAGAACATGTCTGGCGCTGTGGCCGACAGCACGCAGGTTTTGAGCGCTAACTCAGGGCGGTTGGCCAGCGGCTGACCACGGAAGGTGGTCCGGCGCGCGCCCAGCGTCTGACCCAGCCACCATTCGCCCGTCGCCGGGGCGCAGATGGCGCCGAAGACGGGTTTGCGCTGGTACAGCAAAGCAAACAGGTTGGTGAACAGCGGGAACCCGCCGATGAAGGCGCGGGTACCGTCGATGGGGTCGAGGACCCATACGAATTCGCGGTCGGCGCCGACGGTGTCGCCCTCCTCCCCCACGATCCCGTGGTCAGGGAAGGTCTCTGCGATCATCTCCCGCCAGCGCAGTTCAATCGCCTTGTCCGCGCGGGTTACCGGGGAAACGTCTGCTTTGTGTTCAACGGCCAGATCGGCAGCGCGGAAGTACTGATCCACCACCGGCACGGCTTCGGCCCGAAGTCGCTCGGCAAAGTCCCAAATCTCGTCCGGCAACATCACCACCGAATTCCCGCGCCCTACCCCAAGTTCGAACCATGCCCTTAAGTGGACTCGACCCGACCGATGAGTCCAGCAAATAAACGCGCATAATGCGCGAGCTAAGCACCCATTGTCTTTTTGCCGCTACAATTCATTTATGCGAAGGTAAGCCGTCGACAAAAACAAGAGATCATCGATCCATGCTCGCCGTTATCTCACCCGCAAAGTCGCTCAATCTCGACCCCAGCCCCGAAGCGATCCCCGCAACCACCGAGCCTGCCTTTCAGAAGCAGGCGAAGACGTTGGCCGGGCTGGCGCGCAAGCTCGACGCCGATGGTCTGGCGTCCCTGATGCAGCTTTCCGACGATCTGGCGACCCTCAACCGCGACCGCTTCAAGCGGTTCGGCAAGCAGGAACCAAAGGCGGCCCTGCTGCTGTTCGCAGGCGATGTCTATCGCGGTCTGGACGCCCAGAGTCTGACCGAAGCCGACCTGCTCGAGGCCAACGACCGACTGCGCGTGCTCTCCGGGCTATACGGGCTGCTGCGGCCGCTTGACGCGATCGAACCCTATCGTCTGGAAATGGGCACGCGGCTGAAAAACAAAGCGGGGTCAAGCCTCTACGCCTTCTGGGAAGACCAGATTGCCAAGCGCCTGCTCGACGATCTCGACGCCAGCCCGGGCGCGCCAGTGCTGATCAATCTGGCATCGAACGAGTACTGGAAAGCAGCCGACCGCAAGGCCTTCACCGCACCGGTGATCACCATCGGCTTCCGGGAATATCGCGGCGGCAAGCCGACGCTGATCAGCTTCTCCGCCAAGGTGGCGCGGGGGATGATGGCGCGGTTTATGATCGACGGCCGCGTGGAGCGCCCGGACGACCTGAAGGCTTTTGCCCTCGACGGCTATCGCTTCGATCCGGACCTTTCGAGCCCCGAGTACCTCGATCTGAGCGTTCCGGGCGGTCGTTGGACCTGGGTTTTCTCTCGCCCCGATCCTCGCGAGGCTTTTTGAAGCCAGGCCCCCGGTCTGCCCCGCCACTGCGGCGGGCGGGCCGCCGTTCCCGCAAATCCTGACCTGAACCCCGCCCGGCACGGGCGCGCACAAGGTCGTCGTTGTCCTGTCGCGGCTCGCGATGCTCGTCGGCGATCAGGCTCGGGATGGTGCGCGACGGTAGGGTCCGCCCCAGCAGCTTCTCGATCTTAACCAACCGCCGCTTGTCCGCGTCGCTGACCAGCGCCCAGGCCCAGCCGGGCTTGCCCGCCCGGCCGACACGGCCGATGCGGTGCACGTAGTCTTCGGCGTGGATCGGCAGGTTGAGCATGATCACGTCGCGCAGGCCAGGGATATCCATGCCGCGCGCTGCCACGTCGGTGGCAACCAGCAACTGCGCCTTGCGCCGGCGGAAGATGTTGACGGAAGCGGAACGCTCGGCCGTGGTCATGCCGCCGTGGGCGGGTACGGCGACGTGTCCCTGCACCGTGACGTGCTCGATCAGCTCCTCGACCGCCTTCTGCGTGGTCACGAACACCAGCGCCTGGCGCATGTTGCTCTTGGTCAGCATCAGGTCGAGGACCTCGAGCTTGTGCTCGTGGCTGTCGCAGAACACCAGATTGTGCTGGATGGTTTCAGGGATGGTATCCGGCTCGGCCAGACCAATGTTGACCGGGTCCCGCAGTATCGACTGCGCCAGCTCGCGCACGCCCTTGGTCAGCGTTGCGGTGTAAAGCGCGGTCTGGCGCTTGGTGCCACAGGCGCGGGCGATCCGCTGAATCTGTGGGCGGAAGCCGACATCGAGCATGCGGTCGGCTTCGTCGATGATCAGGGTTTCCAGCCGGAACATGGCCATGCGGTCGGCCTCGAGGTGGTCGATCAGCCGCCCCGGGGTGGCGATGATCAGATCCAGCGGCTGGCGCAGCGCCTTGACCTGCGCGGGGAAGGGCTCGCCGCCGAGCATGCGCACGGCCTTCATCTTCTTGCCCGCGAACACATCGCGCGCGACGTTCCACAGCTGCTCCCCCAGCTCTCGCGTGGGTGAGAGAATAATGGCGCGCGGTCCCGGGCCCGACCCCTTGGCCGGGCGAGACAGGCGGGTCAGCAGCGGCAGCAGGAAGGCCAGCGTCTTCCCCGTGCCCGTGGGTGCGGTGGCGCAGACGTCCCGGCCGCTGACAAATGGGCCTATGGCCTCCTGCTGGACGTCGGTCGGCGCCTCCAGCTCCAGCCGGGAGACGGCGTTGAGCGCACGCAGGTCCAGCCCCAGCGCTTCGAACTGGGTGGTTACGTCGGGTGAATTCTGGCTTGTATCGTCGGTCATGGGCGCACCTTAGCCTGCTCGCGTCGCGGAAACCGCCGGAAAATCAACGCACTTGCCCCGCGCCCAGCGCGCAGGTTCGCCTGCCATGGCGGGTCAGCTGTCCGGCGTCGCCATTCCGCACAGGGCCTCGACCACGGGCAGGGAGCCGTCCAGGCCCGCCTGCGACACGGGCACAAAGGGCCGCTGGCCGCGTACTTCGAAGGCCTCGATCACCGCCTGCCCTGGCCCCAGCAGCCAGCCGGCGAAGCTCTCACCCCCGCCGTCGACGTCCTCGCCGTCATAGCCCAGCAGCACGCCGTAGACGTTGCGCAGACTCTCGCCCCGGCAGCCCTTTGCCACCAGATTGGCCTTGTTGTCGAAGGCGATCCACGTCGCCGCATCGGCCAGCACGAAGGCATCGAGGCTCGCGGCGATGTTCAGGGTTGCCCCCTGCCCCGAGCCGGATTTGCGGTACCAGGTGCGCGTTGAAGGGTCGTCGACGTCAATCCCGGCCGCGGCCCAGATGCGCAGCTCGGCGCGGTGGGTGCCGCTGTTGTCGCCGCGCGAGACAAAGGGCATCTCTCCGGCCGCGATGGCGCGGAACAGGTCGATCACGTCCATCGGCACGTCAGCCTGCGAGGGGCCAAGGATGATGTAGTCGTTGCGCATGACGTCGAAGCGTTCGGCAGCACCGCCGGCGTCGAGCAGGGCCTGCTCGCTGTCGGTGTCGTGGACCAGTGCGCCGCTGACGTCCTGCGCCTCCAGCAGCTTGAGCACGCGCCCGGTGCCGCCGACGATGAACTGCAGCTGGTCACCGGTATCACGGCGGAAACCCGCTTCCAGTGACGCCAGCAGGCCGCTTTCACGCACCGACGTGGTGCCGCCGATGCGGATGGTGTCGGCGGCAGCAATCGCCGGAACGCACAGCAGCGCCGTCAGGGCGGAAACCAGCCCCAGCGACCAGGTTCGGACAAGCCCCGACATCATTTCCTCTCAAGATCCTCAGCAGGTACGGCAACGGCGACCAGCCGTGCCGCCAGATTGACCGCGAAGGCGAGCACCAGCAGTACCATGCCGAAGGCCAAGGCCTGCGCCAGCTTGCCCTGCTCGACCTCCAGCTTGATCGCCGTGGTCAGCACGCGGGTGGCGAATTCCAGATTGCCGCCCACGATGATGGCCGCGCCGACCTCGGATATAGCCCGGCCGAAGACCGTCAGCCCGACCACGATCAGCGGTCCGGGCGCCATCTGCATCATTGCCCGCAGGCGGGTGGCGAAGTTCGCGCCATCGAGCTGATAGAGGTCGCCGAAGCGTCGCCACAGGTCGCTGACCCGGGCCGTGACCAGCGCCAGCGCCAGCGGCAGCACCAGAATGAACTGAGCGATCAGAATAGCCCACGAGGTGAACAGCAACCGCAGCTCACCCAGCAGCCCCTGCCGCGAGAGCANCAGGTAGACCAGCAAGCCGACCACCACGGCTGGAATAGCCTGAAAGCTGCTGATGACCGTGTTGATCAGCCAGCGCCCCCGGAACCCCCGGGTGCCCAGCACCACCCCCAGCGGGATCGCCGCTGCCATGGCCAGCACAGCGGCGAGCGTTGAGACCCAGAGCGAGCGGAAAATCACATCCCACAGCGCTGGGTCTCCGGTCACCAGCAGACCCAGCGCATCTCCGAAGGCGGCGATCATGACAGGGCCTGCAGCACGTCGGTCAGGGCAGCGACATCACCCGGCGTGGTGTTCCACCCGGTTGAAAAGCGCAGCGCCGATTGCGCCTGCTCTGGCGCGTAGCCCATGGCACTGAGCACGTGGCTGGCCGTGACCTTGCCCGAGGAGCAGGCCGAGCCGGAGGACAGCGCCACGCCCTTGAGGTCGAATTTCATCACCATCCGTTCGGCGGTTGCATCGGGCCAGAGCGCGCAGGTGATGGTCGACACCCGGCGGGNGNTATCAGCAACNANTTCNACCCCGGGCACGGCCTCTCGCAGCGCCTGTTCAAGCTCGCGCTGCAGCGCGCGGTGGTCGATGGGGCTGGCCAGTGCCAGTTCGGCGGCAAGCCCCAGCCCGGCGATCCCGGCAACGTTCTCGGTGCCGGCGCGGCGGCGGCGTTCCTGCCCCCCGCCCTGCAGCAGCGGCGCGGGGTCCATGCCCGGGCGCAGCACCAGCGCGCCGACGCCCTGCGGCCCGCCGAATTTATGTCCGCTGAGGCTGAGGTAATCCACGCCCAGCGGCCCCATGGCCAGCGGCAGCTTGCCCGCTGCCTGCACGGCGTCGGTGTGGACGCTCCAGCCTGCGGCCTTGGCCATGCGCGCGACCTCGGGCACGGGTTGCACGACCCCGGTCTCGTTGTTGACGAGCATCAGGGAAATCAGCCCGGGCTCGCCGGTGTTCAGCCGCTGCTCGAGCGCTGCCATGTCCGGCAGACCTTCGGCAGTCATGGCAAATGTTTCCACCCCGGGCACGCCGCTGAGCACGGAATCGTGCTCGATGGCGGAAACCAGCACCGGCTGACCGGCCTGCGTGTGGGCGCGTAGAACCTGATTGTTCGCCTCGGTGCCGCCGCTGGTGAAGATCACTTCCTGCGGGCGGGAACCGATCAGGACGGCAACCCGTTCGCGCGCCTTCTCCACCACGGCTCGCGCGCTTCGGCCATGACCATGCACGGAGGAGGCATTGCCAACCCCGGCCATGGTCTCGGTCATCAGGGCGATAACGTCAGGACGGATCGCCGAGGTGGCCGCATGGTCGAAATAGAGCGACAGGGTCAGTCACCGGCGCGCTTGGCGGGCCTTGGCGCCGGATCACTGCCCGCGGGCACCGGTGCCGGCGTGCCTTCTCCGGTAGACTGCAGGCTGAACTCGATCGCGTTCAACCGCGCCTTCAACATTGCAATCTGGTCGCGCAGAGCCTCGTTGTCGGCCTTAACCGGGTCGGAAACATCGAGCGGCGTGCCGTAGGCCACAAAGCGGTCGATCGCCCCTTGCTCGGCGCGGCTGAGCTGCACCGGCTTGGCCGGGATGCCGACCATGGTGGAGCGCGGTTCGACATCGCGGGTGACGACGGCGTTGGCGCCGATGCGGGCGCATTCACCAACGATGACAGGCCCGAGAATCTGCGCCCCGGAACCGACAATCACCCGGTCCTTGAGCGTGGGATGACGCTTGACGTTGCGCTGCTCGTCTGAGTCGATCGAAGGCGCTACACCGCCCAGCGTCACCCCGTGGTACAGCGTGACGTCATCGCCAATCTCGGCCATCTCACCGATGACAACACCCATGCCGTGGTCGATGAAAAAGCGCTCGCCGATGGTCGCGCCGGGATGGATCTCGATGCCTGTGCCCCAGCGCGCCATCTGCATGATCCAGCGCGCGAGCACGCGCAGGCGCCGCTTCCACAGCCAGTGCGCAACGCGGTGGTAGCGCATGACCCAGAACGAGGGATAGGCAACCACAACCTCCAGCCAACCCCGGACAGCGGGGTCGCGCTCGATAATGCCCTGAATTTCCTCGCGGATAGACTTGAACATGCACGTCGCCTTTAGTTTGTCCTTGGGCTTTATTTAAGCGTGGGTCGTGGCCACTCCAACCCTCATGTGGTTGGGATCAGCCCCTTGTGAAATATGGGTCAGAGCTGGCCTGTTTCGTTAAATGCGGGGCGCAGGCTATCACGAAACCATCGATTAGACTAAATTCCCGGCGAAGATGCAGGTTCACGAGCCTGCAAGAGGCCCTGCGCCGATCCAAACCCCGAGCTGCTGCGCGACCATGACACAGACGACCCGCTGGATAGACAAGGAAGGCAAGCCGCTGTCCTGTAAGGACAAGCTGGCGACGCTGGACGATAACCTTGAAGAGCTGCTTGAGGTCGCGCTCGACGCGCTCGAAGATGCCGCCGTCATGGGCGCCGACGTGGACGCGACCCGGCGGGCTTTTGTCCGCGGTATCGAAGCGCTGCAGCCCCGCTTTGTCCCTGCTGTGTCGGGCGCCGCGACCCCGGCGGAGACCGAAAGCTGATGCGCTTACGAACTTTGGCCCTGTGGCTGGTCTCGGCGCTGATGGTGTTGGTGGCGGGCGTCGGCGCGCTGGCTCAGAACGCGGAGCCCACCGCTGATCCGGGCACGAACCCCGACGCAGAAGAAACCGCGCCCGCCGACGTGGAAGCCNCCGAAATCAACACCGAAGACGCGCTGGGAGACCTCGCCCGCCGCCCCGCGGGTGAGGGAGAGCTGCTGTTCGGCTCCTNCATAGGGGTNGTGCGGGTGCTGGGGGCGCAATCCATCGGGGCGCAGGCCGCAAGTGTCGAGGATGATTTCGATGCTGCTGCTCTGACCGGTATTGAGGCGGATGATCCCGACGCCTACCCGATCGCTGAACTGCGCCTGCTCGACAAAATCACAGCGCGGATGTCGACGCAGGACGTGGCAATCGACGAGACCATCACGCTGGGCAACCTGCAGATCACACCGCGCAAATGCCTGAAGAACCCGCCCACGGAAACCCCGGAAAGCGCGGCTTTCCTGTCGATCTACGAAGTGCCGGCGGAAAAGGAACCTGAACCCGTGTTCCAGGGCTGGATGTTCGCCTCGTCGCCTGCGCTCAATGCCATGGAACACCCGGTGTTCGACGTTTGGCTTCTCGATTGCAAAAACTGAGCCCGCTCGCGGTCGGTCAGGGTCTCGGGGAAGGCGGCGGTGACGGCAGTTGCCTTGTCCAGCAGCTTGCGGAAGGCAACCCGGTGCAGGGAAATGGCACCGAACTGCTCCAGATGGCGGTTCATGAACTGGCAGTCTAGCAGCCGGAAGCCACCAATTTTCAGCCGCGCGACCAACTCGACCAGCGCAATTTTTGAGGCATCGCGCTCAACGCTGAACATGGACTCGCCGAAAAAGGCGCCCTCGACCGCAACCCCGTAAAGCCCGCCGACCAGGCGATNACCCTGCCAGCACTCTACCGTGTGCAAGTGACCCATATCAAAGAGGTTCAGGTACATTTCGACGATGGGCTCGCTGATCCACGTGTCCTCACGGCCGAGCTTGTCCGCGGCACAGAGGCGGATTACCTCTTCGACTGCCGTGTTGCAGCGTACCTCGTAAGGGCCCTTGATCACCGTACGCTTGAGACGGCGTGGGATGTGGAAGCCATCGAGTGGCAGGATCCCGCGCTCGATCGGATCAACCCAATGCACGTTGTCATCGTCACGATCGTCCGACATCGGGAACAGACCGATGGTGTAGGCTTGGATCGCCAGCTCCGGGTGGATGACCGGTGCCCCGAAGACGTCTTCAGGCAATTGATCTACAGCTAACATGTTTTCCCCAACTTCTTTCTTTTCGTGCCCTCTAAGCGGGACACTTTTTGTTTGCTTAAGGCGTTAAGCCGANAGGTCTTGTTCTTGTTCCAAAGACCCGCTTGATAACGCCAACCTATGTTCCAGCCCCAGCTGCTGCTTCACGCTCTTCCAGCGCTTGTTCCAGCCAGTGAATGGTGATGTCTCCACTCTGAAACGCCTCCTGGCGCAGAATGAAGTCATGGAGTTCAAGATTGGTAGTAATCCCGTCGATGTGGGTCTCCATAAGGGCACGGAGACAGCGCTTGATCGCGGCCTCCCGATCTCGGGCCCTCACAATGATCTTGCCCGCCAGACTGTCGTAGTGCGGCGGCATGCGGTAACCGGCGAACATATGACTGTCGACCCGGACACCGACACCGCCCGGCGGGTGGTAGGCGGTGACCAGTCCGGGGCTGGGCATGAAGTTGAATGGATGCTCGGCGTTAACGCGCAACTCGAAGGCATGGCCATCGAACTTGACGTCTTCCTGCCGCACAGACAGCTTCTCGCCCGCCGCGANCCGGATCTGATGCTCGACGAGGTCGAGGCCGGTGATCATCTCCGTCACTGGGTGCTCGACCTGCAGCCGGGTGTTCATTTCGATGAAGTAAAACTCGCCGTCCTGATACAGATACTCAACCGTCCCGACCGAGCGATATCCAAGAAATTTGACCGCATCTGCCGTGCGCTGCCCGATCTCGGCGCGCAGCTTTTCCGACAGCGCTGGCGATGGGGCTTCCTCGACCACCTTCTGGTGGCGGCGTTGCACCGAACAGTCGCGCTCCCCAAGGTGGATGACGTTGCCGTGGGCGTCAGCGAGGATCTGGATTTCGATATGGCGCGGATTGTCGAGGTACTTCTCGATGTAGACCACNGGGTCGCCGAAAGCGGCCTTGGCCTCCCGAGAAGCGGTGGACAGTGCGCTTTCCAGTTCCTCATCAGAGCGTGCGACCTTCATCCCGCGGCCGCCGCCGCCCGAGGCAGCCTTGATCAGCACGGGATAACCAATGTCGCGGGCCAGTTTGCGCGCTTCGTCAACGTCGGAGATCGCGCCGTCCGAACCGGGGACTACCGGCAGACCTGCTTCGATCGCCGCCTGCTTGGCCGCAATCTTGTCCCCCATCAGCCCGAGGTGCTTGGGGCTGGGGCCAACGAAGATCAGGTCGTGGGCTTCGACCATCTCTGCGAATTCTTGGTTTTCGGCCAGAAAGCCGACACCGGGGTGGATGGCATCAGCGCCGGTGAGTTCGGCCACCGACATGATGGCGCGCTTATCGAGGTAGGAATCCTTCGATGGTGGCGGTCCGATGCAAACCGCTTCATCGGCCAGGCGGGCGTGCATGGAGTCTGCGTCGGCGGTCGAATGGACCGCAACGGTCGCAATCCCCATCTCGCGCGCAGCCCGGATTAGGCGCAGCGCGATCTCACCCCTGTTTGCAATGACGATTTTGTTGATCTTTGCCATCAGTCGGAGACCACCTACGCCAATTCGATCAGGGGTTGGCCGAATTCCACTGGCTCGCCATCAGCGACGAGCACTCGGCGGACGATGCCCGACTGCGTGCTGGGCAGGTGGTTCATGACCTTCATCGCTTCGATAATCATCAGTGTATCCCCTTCCTTGATCTCGTCGCCAACATTCACGAAGTTGCCGGCGCCCGGTTCAGGGGCGAGGTAAACGGTGCCCACCATGGGCGAATCAATGGTCTTCACGTTGCTGGCGGGCTCCGCCGCCGCCGGTGCAGCGGCGGACGCTGCGGCAGGCACGGGCACGGCGGTCGGTGCCGCCATCGGCGCCATCATCGGCGCTGCAGCGGGTGCAGCGGCGACGACCGGGGCCTGGGTCGCACGGGACAGGCGCAGGCTGCGCTCACCATCTACGTATTCAATTTCACTCAGTCCGGCGTTGCCCATGGTCTCCGCAAGCTTTTTCAGCAGGTTTGCGGAAACATCGAAGTTGGCGTTGGGCTTTTCGGTCTTGCTCGGCATTGTGGGACTTTCTCAATTCTTTCGTGAAACGGTCTAATCTTGGTTCGAACGGGACAGGTGGTAGTTCAGAGCCTGCAAGCCAAGCACGTATCCGTGACTGCCCAGCCCAACGATGACCCCCAAGGCCGCCTTTGAAATGAAGGAAGTGTGACGAAATTCTTCGCGCTGATACACATTGGTCAGATGGATCTCGATCGTCGGCAGTTGCACTGACTTCAAAGCATCCAGCAGCGCCACTGACGTGTGCGTGTAAGCACCGGCATTGATAACGATTCCAGAGACCTCATCCCGGGCCGCCTGGATCCGATCGATCAATGCGCCTTCACTGTTAGACTGGAAGCAATCGACTTCGAGGCCGAGTGATTTTCCTGCCTCAACACACAAGGTCTCGATATCTGCCAGCGTCTCCGTTCCGTAGAGTTTCGGCTCTCTCAAACCCAGCGCGTTTAAGTTCGGGCCATTGATGACTAATATCTGTGTCACGTCGCTTCGCACCCCATGAACCACACNCCTTGGTTGCTTTTTGCTAAAGCCTGCGGGCAGCAGGAAAGGCGTCTGGTAGCAGCCCTCGGTCTGACCCCTCGTGCCTTCAGGGCATCTTCAGATCCAACCGTATNTANAGANCTACACCGATAAGCGGGGTCCGTCGCTGGGTATTGATGTGACAAATGTGGATAGAGACGGCCGCAGGCCCACAAATTCGGGACATAAAATCAGGTCGCATAATTGTCCGCGAAAAACCCTTATTTCACAAAACCCAAAAATTCTNCGCACGGGGCAAATGCGGCCACGATGTGGCATCAGCCGCGAAAAGCCTTGGCCTTCCCTGCAGAAATCAGGAGCCTCACCGGAGTCTCTCAATGGCCAGTTTCAGGTCTTCCACAGGGACAGCACCGGGAAACAGCTCAATTTCGCTCAGAGACCCATCGATATTATAGCGACCAACGATGAAAGCGGGCGTCCCGCCGATCTCCATCGCCTGCATCGCACTGTAGTTTTGTGAGAGCGTTCTCATTATTTCGTAGGTCTCCATTTTCTCGGAAATGGCGTCCCTGTCGATGTCCTGCTCACCGGCGTATCCGATCACCGCTTCACCGGTCGCTCGCCCCGTTCCGCCCATGATGGCGAAGTGGAGTTTCTCGTAGTCTGCACCGAGTGTGAAGGCTGCGACGGATGCCTGCGAAGCTTCGAGAGATTCCTCGCTCAGGATGGGGGCTTCGACCATGATCACGCGCAGTGCAGGATCGTCTTTAAGCAGCCCGCGAAGGGAGCCCGCCACGCGGCGGCAATAGCCGCAATTGTAGTCAAAGAACTCGATCAGGGCGATCTCGCCTTCGGGATTACCCAGAACTGGCGTGTTCGGATCCTGCAGCACCGAGGCCAGAGCGGCGTTTGACCGACGCTCCTGCAGGATGGCCGCTGCTTCTTCAATGATCTCTGGATAGGCGAGGATAGCCGCGAGGGCTTCGGCCCGGATCCGCTGCAATTCGGCCTCGGTGAAATCAGCCGTGGCACCGCTCTCCGCCGACTGTGCCTGTGCGCTGGNCGCGCTCAGCGTAAAGGCCAACAGGGTCATTACGGCAAGGAAAAGCGGGCGAACCATAGTGTGGGCTCCGGTGAAAGAGGTAAGGAAGATCATGTTCCATCTATGAGACAGGGCGTCTAGTAGCGTTTTTGTGACTGAGTGGATAAGCTGTAGCGGTTTTCGGCAGTCTNTCGCACTGTCCGATGAAGAAGGATCATCGTCCATGGGACTCAAGATTGCCGGTCGCAGCGCGGTCGACGCTTTCCGCGTGATGGACGTCATGCGCGCTGCCCAGAGTGCAGAGCAGGCCGGTCGCGCTGTCTGTCATCTTGAGGTTGGCCAGCCCGGCACGCCGGCCCCCCTCGCCGCCCGCGAAGCGGTCAAACAAGCGCTCGACAATCACACGCTGGGTTACACCATGGCGCTGGGCACGGACGAACTGCGTGCCGGAATCTCGGAGCTTTACCAGAAATGGTACGGCGTGGACGTGCCCGCGGCCCGCATTACCGTTACGCAGGGNGCCTCAGGCGGCTTCGCGCTGGCATTTCTCACCGCCTTCGACGCCGGTGACCGGGTTGCGCTGGCGACGCCGGGCTACCCCTGCTACCGCAACATTCTCTCAGCGCTCGATCTGGAAGCGGTCGAGATCATGACTGGACCGGACACCCACTATCAGCCGACCTTGGCGGCCTTGGAGGCGCTTGAAGGGCTGATCGACGGCCTGATCCTCGCCTCGCCGTCTAATCCGACCGGCTCCATGCTTTCGCCCGAGGACTTCGGCGCGATCAGCGACTGGTGCCAGCAAAAGGGTGTCAGGCTGATTTCAGACGAAATTTACCACGGCCTGACCTACGGAACGCCGGAGACTACGGCCGCGGCCATCAACGACGACGCCTTCGTCATCAACTCGTTCTCGAAGTACTTCTCGATGACCGGGTGGCGCGTGGGCTGGATGGTGGTGCCCGAAAACATGATCCGCAGCCTCGAACGCCTGCAAGGGAACATGACCATCTGCTCCCCCGCTGTCAGCCAGGTTGCGGCGCTCGGCGCGCTCAGCGCCACCGACGAACTCGAAGCGCTCAAGGCCGGATACCGGCGCAACCGAACGGTCTTGCGCGATGCCCTGACGGCGGGCGGAATTTCGGAGGTTTCCGCGCCTGACGGCGCCTTCTATCTGTATGCCAAAGTCGATCATCTGACCGATGATGCGGTCGAGCTGTGCCGCCGCATACTCGATGAAACCGGGATTGCTATCACCCCTGGTGCCGACTTTGACACCCAGCGGGGCCATCACTTCATGCGGCTGAGCTACTGTACCGATGAGGCTTCGGTGCAAACCGCTGCTAGCGTGCTCGCGCCCTGGCTCGAAAGCCAGCCTCGCATACGCTGACATCGGAACGACAGCCATGCCTGCCTAGGTCAGGCCCTCGTACCAGTCTGCGAGCGGCTCATAATAGGTGGGCTGCATGCCAGCTTCTGAGCGCGCGGGCTCATTGAAGGGACGTTTGACCTGGCCCGCGAAAAAGGTCCGCACCAGATCCTGCCACGTGCTTTCGCGATCAAGCCCCCGCTCATCCGCGACGTGTTCGAACCAGCGCCGACCGACCGCAACGTGCCCGATTTCGTCCTCGTAGATCACTTCGAGCGCGGCCACGGTGTCATGATCGCCGAGCGCCGTGAACTTCTCGATCATCATCGGGGTGACATCCAGCCCGCGGGCTTCCAGCACCATCGGCACGACTGCCAACCGGGCCAGCAGATCATCTTTGGTCGCAATGGCGCTCTCCCAAAGGCCGTTGTGGGCGGGCAGGTCACCATAGGCGCCGTCGAGTGCCGCGAGGCGGTCGTTGAGCAGAAGAAAGTGCTTGGCCTCGTCGTCCGCGACCCCGATCCACTGCCGGTAGAAGTCGTCGGGCATGGCCTCGGCCCAGTACCGGGCCGCGACATCCAGCGCGAGATTGACGGCGTTCAGCTCGATATGGGCGATGGCGTGGAGCAGCGCCCGACGCCCTTCCGGCGCCGCCGTGATCTTCCGCTTGGGAACGTCCTTGGGTGGCACCAGCGCGGGTCGCTCTTGCCGCCCCGGCCGGTCGCTCAAGCCCGGATCGCGCCGGTCGGCGAGCACGGGGACGGGCGCGCCCTCGGCCCGCCATGCCGCCACCCACGCGCGGGTTTTCCGACACTTTTCAAGGGGTTCAGCGAGGGCAAGGCTCGCCCCCGCCTGCTCAAACAAATCCATCTGTGGTCTCCGTCATCGCCCTTAACCCCTTCAAACCGGGGTAAGCAGGCAGGCAGATCAGAGACCTAGCTCAGGTCCTGGGCCGCCGAAAGTACAGCCTCCACGTGGCCCGGCACCTTGACCTTGCGCCAGGCGCTGGCAATCCGGCCTTCGCGGTCGATAAGGAAGCTCGAACGCTCGATGCCCATGTAGGTCTTGCCGTACATGGATTTCTGTTTCCAGACGCCGTAGGCCTCACAGGTATCCTGCTCGAAATCGGAAGCAAGCTCGTAGTTCAGGTCTTCTTTCTCAGCGAATTTATCGAGGCGTTTGACTTCATCCTTCGACAGCCCGATGACCACGGTATCGGCTGCACTGAAATCGCTCTGGGTGTCGCGGAAGCCGCAGGCCTCTTTGGTACAGCCGGAGGTCATGGCCTTAGAGTAAAAAAACAGCACAACCTTCTTTCCGCGCAGGCCGCTCAGCTTCACCGAAGCACCGCCGTTGGTCGGAAGGTCAAAATCAGGCGCCACATCGCCGACATCCACAGTCATGAAGTCCCTCATCTTTTCGAAAAAATTGCCTTGTACCCCCCTGAAACTGGAGCGCGATGGAATGCGGTCAACGCTGCTTGGACCACCTCTGCCCCTCTATGGCCTCGAGACCGTGGCAAAATCACCAAAGATTCCGAATCGGGGCTACTATTTCTGGGTAAATTCAGGTACTTAATGGGTAATGATTTGGCTTGTAAGACTGATGACCTTCGTGCTGTTCCTGACGATTTCAGGCGCAGTGGGTCTTGCATTTCTGTTTGAACGCGCCTCGCGCGGTCCTCTGGACGCCCAGTTTCTGACACCGTGGATCGAACGCAATGCCTCAGCCCAGCTCGCCGGGGGGACCGTCAGTGTGGGCGCAACGCGGATCGCGTTGCAACCCGGGCAGCAGGGGGCCTTCCTGCTGCTCAGCGATGTACAGGCCACCGGCGGCGCGGTCAGCGAACCGCTCAACATGGCCGAAGTTGCCCTGCAACTCTCTCTGCCCGACGCCCTGCTTGGTCGCCTGCGGATTGCCCGGCTGGATATCGACGGCTTCCGCCTCGCGGTCCGGCGGGACACCAGCGGTCGCATCGGCTACTCCATCACCCCCGCAGCCACTCAGCCCGGGCTGAGCGCAGCCGACGCGGTCCCTGGTTGGGGGGACGTGGCTGAAGCCTCGACGACGCCGACCGACGCGAGTGACGGCGATGTCGCCAGCGGACAGCTCGCCCTCAACCGACTGCGTGAAAGCCTGACCGACAGAGACGGGTTACTGAGCCTGTTCCAGCAAGTCCGCATTGGCGGGGCCGAACTCATCTTCGACGATGCCGTGACCGACCAGCGCGTGGTGATTCACGATGCGACTCTGTCCTTTGGCACCGACCGCAGGGCCGTGGAGGTCAGCGTGGCGGGCCTGTTTGAAGCCGGAAGCAGCTTCTCCGACGGCACCCTGACGGTGACCACGCCGCTGGACCCCGGCGCCGACGTCAACCTCGCGCTGACCCTGACTGACTTTGCCCTTGCTGATGCTTCCGCCTACCTGCCTTCGACCCTGCACGCCGACGAACGGACGCAGGGGGTCGACCTGCGGCTGGAGGCAAGCCTGCAGAGCAACGGCCGCCTGGCGCGGTTTGAAGCGCAGCAATACCCGCAGGGCGCACTGGGCCAGGCCAGTTCCACCTTCCAGCCCGAACCGGAAATGTCCGTCAGTGGCCGCCGCCGCATCGGTGGGGCTGGCGGCTGGACGCTCGATCTGCAGGCCCCGGTGATCGACTTCGCCAGCGAACCGATTTTCCGCGAATACCTGAGTGAAACCTTCAGCTTTGAGGGTGATGTTGGTGGACGTCTCCAGATGGAGGTCGCTGAAGACGGTCGTCTGTTGAACCTCGATTTCATCACCGTCATTGCTCGAGGGGCGCTGACCATTCCCGATCTCTACACCAGACCTGTGGCTCTTGAAGCGGGTCGGTTCGAAGGTAGCCTGACCCCGGAAGGGTTATCTTTTTCCAGGTTTGAGTTATCGCCGATCGTCAATGGACGCTCCCTGCCACTGCGCGGTTTCGAATTCGATCTGCAACGCAGGCGAGATGGACAGCAGGCCATCCGTCTCGGCTTTGAGAACGACTGGGCCCTGCGCCCGGCTGATATTCTGTCCCTCTGGCCTGATGTTGCCG
The DNA here is from genome assembly GCA_002711265.1 of Rhodospirillaceae bacterium. Lineage (GTDB taxonomy): Bacteria > Pseudomonadota > Alphaproteobacteria > UBA7985 > UBA7985 > UBA7985. Next base: position 3,796 of record PAGB01000010.1, on the reverse strand, counting down.
ACGACGCTGGGCGACAGTGGTTTGCAGCCAACATCACGAGTGGGTTGACCCAGCAGCAGGGTCTGAGCCTGTCTCTGTCCTCACAGGACCGACAAGTAAGAGTGGATGACCTACAGGCGAGCATCACCTTTACCGACGGCCGTGTGACCGTGACCGACGGTCTCGGGCAGGCAGTCGATATCGCTGGCCGNGTTCAGATTGATAATGGCCTCTACCGGATGGAGCTTGCCAGCGGGCGCTTGGGCGCAATCGACGCTACCGACACCATCGTCTCGCTCGACCTGCGCGAACCACGTCAGGGCACGATTGCCTTCGAGGGTGATTTCAAAGGGTCCGTCCGCGATAGCTTGAGCTATCTCAGCGCTGCGGACATCGGGCTTGAGGCTCTGCGCGAAGCGCTACCTCTAAACCGGGTCTCAGGGCGCTACAGCGCGGCTGGCGAGCTGCGCGCATCGCTGGCGCAGCCTGCCACCTTCCCCCCGGACTTCGATTTCAGGGTCGAAGTCGAGAACGCCGTCGTTTCCAACTTTCTCGGCGGTATGGATCTCGCTGCTGACTTTCTTCCGGTACGGGTCGGGCCTAACCGTGTTGCCACCGTCGGCCCGGTGCGCCTCGGGAACATTGCCGCAGAGACAACGTCGGACATTCTTCTTGAAAATGGGGGCGTGCAGGAACTCAAGGTTTCTGCCGCCTTCACAGGTAACATCACAGATGCAGCNAGCCTGNTCGGCCCCCTTCCTGACTACATTCAGGGCGAGGCATCCGGAGAACTGACTTACACTCAAACNCGGACCGGGCAGCGGGTTCTCGAGGTGAACAGCACTCTCAACCGCGCTGATATCAACCTTGCGCCGTTGCCCTACTTCAAACCCGTGGGGCAGCCGGCGAGGGCCGAAGCTGTGCTGCTGCTCAATGATCGCGGGCTGGAGAGTATCAAACGCTTCAGCCTAGACGGTCCTGCTCTCAGTCTCACCGGCGAGATAACCATGAAAGACAATGGGGAGGAATTTGCCCGCGCCGAGCTGCAGAACCTGATCGTCGGCGAAAGTGGCATTGGCCGCATGTCGGTGGTGAATCAGCCGGAATTCATGACCATCACGCTTGAAGATGGGCAGCTCGACGGACGCCCATTGATCGAAGCCATCCTGCGGGGCCAGGGCAAGCGCAACGCCAACATCATCACCGGCGAGACCGAGGCCCGTGCTGGCGGGCTCAACGACAAGCCCTGGATCATCGGCGTATCAGGCATCCGCCGCTTCGTCGTCCCCGGGGGCAAGGCCTTCACCGATATTACCCTTCAGGCAACTGTTGATAAGGGCGCCGTTCTGCAGTTTGACCTCGCGGCGACGGCTCCACCACACCTGCCTGGTCGGGCACCGGGTGTGGGCAACCTGCGCGCCTCGATGACGCCGCGGGCCAGTGGCTTCTATCGCCTTGCGTTCCAGTCGGACGATGCCGGCTCGCTGTTCTCAACCCTCGGGCTGACAAGCGATATCCGCGGTGGAGAAATTGCCGTTGTTGCCGAGAGCGCCCTGCCCCTGCCAAAGGGCGGCTGGCTGGGCCGAATGGAGCTAANCAACTTCTCGATCCTACAGGCGCCAGTCATGGTGCAATTGCTGTCNGTAGCGTCGCTGACTGGGATACTCGAGCTGGCCTCTGGCAGCGGCCTGCAGTTCGTCAGCCTCGACAGCAACTTCACCTACGGCAACAGCGCGCTCTACCTCGATGACCTGCGGATGGTCGGGCCATCGGTTGGACTGACGGCCGAAGGGTCAGTCGACTTTGGGGGAAGGCGCTTCGGGGTAGAGGGCAACGTGACGCCCTTCAACCTGTTCAGCGAGTTCGCCGGATCGCTGCCGATCATCGGCGGCGTGCTAACCGGCACGGACGGCGGCGGCGTATTCTCTGCTGGCTACCGGATCGATGGCACCTTCGAGGCGCCAGAGGTCACGGTAAACCCGTTCCAGGTGCTGACCCCGGGCGTCTACCGCCAGTGGTTCCAGGACATCTTCAACAACTGATCCTGAGCGCGCAGACGGCCTCGGCAGGCGGTCCAGGCCGTTTGCGCAAGCAGTCGGCAATGAAAAAGGCGCTGAGCCAGCCGGCCCGCGCCTTTATTCTTTTACCTGAGCCGCGCAGCGAAGTAGCTGTGTCGGCGGTCGGTCGATTGTTGTCGGTTCCGACGACTAGTCTTCGTATACGACTTCGAAGCGCTTGGACTTGGAGACCGGTGGGCATTCCCGGATGGAGACAGTCTGGCCGACTTCACACCGGTTCTGCGGGTCGTGGGCCGCGTACTTCTTCGACTTCTTCAGGAACTTCTTGTAGATCGGGTGCATAACCCGGCGCTCGACCAGCACCGTTGCGGTCTGATCGGCTTTGTTGGAGACCACGGTCCCCCGCATGACACGGATAGGCATTTATGCGGCCTCCCCAGAGAGCTTCTTTTCGTTGATGATGGTCTTCGCCCGGGCGATGTCCTTCTTCAGCTCGCGCACCCGCGAGGTGCCGTTCAGCACCAGGTTGGCTTGCTGAAAGCGAAGGTTCATTAGTTCCTGACGACCATCGAGAATGTACTGTCGCAGACCCTCAACGGACATGCTGCGCATATCGGTGGCTTTCATCGCTTTGCGTCCTTTCTATCCGTTCGGGTTTACATCAGGCCGGGGATACGCNCGACGAACTTCGTCTTGATCGGCAGCTTGGCCGATGCAAGGGCGAAGGCTTCCTCGGCAACATCCCGTGGCACACCGTCGATCTCAAAGAGAATCCGGCCCGGTGCAACGCGCATCGCCCAGTAGTCTGGCGAGCCCTTACCCTTACCCTGACGCACTTCGGCAGGCTTCGAGGATACTGGCAGGTCCGGGAATACGCGGATCCAGAGCTTACCGGCACGACGCATGCGGCGGTTAATGGTCCGGCGGGCGGCTTCGATCTGACGCGCCGTCACACGCTCAGAGGTCTGTGCCTTCAGGCCGAACTTGCCGAAGGAGACGGTATAGCCCCCCTTGGCCTTGCCGCGCAGACGGCCCTTATGGGCTTTGCGGAATTTGGTACGTTTTGGCTGTAGCATGGCTTCTGCTTAACCTCTTAGTTGCGGGCGGGCGCGTTGCCGGCGCCTGCTGCTGTGCTCTGTGCCTGAGCCCCACCGGTGGCGCGGCGCTCGCTGGCCATCGGATCGTGCTCGAGGATGTCGCCCTTGTAGATCCAGACCTTCACACCAATGATGCCGTAGGTGGTCAGGGCTTCTGCAGTGGCGTAGTCGATGTCTGCGCGCAGGGTGTGCAAGGGCACGCGGCCTTCGCGGTACCACTCGGTCCGTGCGATCTCCGCGCCGCCAAGACGGCCTGCGCAGTTGATCCGGATGCCGAGGGCGCCCAGACGCATGGTGTTCTGCACCGCGCGCTTCATGGCGCGACGGAAGGAACCCCGGCGCTCGAGCTGCTGTGCGACGTTGTCGGCGACCAGCTGAGCGTCCATCTCAGGCTTGCGGATTTCGTGGATGTTGAGAGCGACTTCGCCGCCGGTAAGCTTGGCCAGCTCGCCGCGCAGCTTTTCGATGTCCGCGCCCTTCTTGCCGATGATCACACCGGGACGGGCAGAGTGGATGGTGACGCGCGCACGCTTGGCAGGACGCTCGATCACGATCTTGGAAATGCCAGCCTGGCTCAGGCGCTTCTCGAGGAATTCACGGATCGCGAAGTCTTCGTGCAGCAGCTTTACGTACTCGGCGCCGTCGGCGTACCAACGGCTGTCCCAGGTGCGGTTGACGCCAACGCGCAGACCAATCGGATTA
>PAGB01000009.1:12753-20959 GCA_002711265.1 Rhodospirillaceae bacterium | reverse complement strand
CCCTTCAGGTCGCCTTGGCGCAGCGCTGGCCCGGGTCGGCGACCTGCTCGACGGCCTGCCCCCGGCGCCGCCGGTGGCCCTTGAGGCCAGCCTGCGCGAGATTGCCGAAGCGATCACGCGGGGCGGTCTGGGCTGTGCGTTGGTGACTGATCCTGACACCGGCCCCGACACCGGAGCCGCCGCTGTCACTGGGCTGATCACCGACGGCGACCTGCGCCGCGCGCTGCTGCGCGATCCGCCGCGCGCAGGCGAGGCCGCTGTGNCGGCGCGAGACATCATGACCCGCGACCCGCTGACCCTGGATGCCGGGCAGAGCGCCGCCGCGGCACTNGCGCTGATGGAGCAGCGGCAGATTTCCCAGCTGGTGATCACCGGTCACGGCAAGCCGGAGTCCGGATCCGAGCGAGAGCATGGGCCGACCATCCTGCACCTGCAGCGCCTGCTGCGCGCGCAGGTCGCCTGAGGCGCACCTCACCCCACCAACCCTCGCCCTCTTTCAGCNCAAAAAAAATGCGTGGAACCGGCATGGTCCCACGCACTTCAAACGCTTTGGTTTGTCCCGGGCACCCGATCCGGCCTGCCGTCAGGAGCAGGGCCGGCCGGGGCACGGACAAATCTTAGTCGCGCAGCTTCTCGACGAAGCTCCACTGACCGCCCTGAATCTGGCTCAGGTAAACGGCAGAGGAACCGGTACGACCGCCTTCACCGAAGCTCATGGTGTCACCGGTGAAGATGTTTGGCACTTCGATGCTCTCCATGGCAGCGGTCAGGCTCTCAGGGGTGAGATCCGGGCCAGCGGCCTGCAGCGCAGCAGCAGTGATCATCGCAGCGTTGTGACCCAGCAGCGCAGCACCGGTCACCAGCGGCGCGCCGGTCACCTGCAGGAAGGTTGCCTCGAACTTGGCAGCCTCTGCGTGCAGTGGGTTGAGGTCAGGGTTCTTGGCATCGTTCATGCCGATCCACGAACCAGCAGCGTACAGGCCTTCGAGTGCCTCAAGTACGCCAGCCTGTGCACCGAGCAGGATGACCGCTTCTTCGAAGATCGCGGTCGAACCGACGATCGGCATGGGCAGGCCCATGGCAGCTGAGGTCGCTTTGATGCTGATGGCTTCAGGGAAGTTCACGCCGAGAAAAACGGCGTTACAGCCTGCGCCAGCGAGCTTGGTCAGAGTACCGACGTAGTCGGAATCGCCAGGCTGGTGCGCTGCGGTTGCGGCAACTTCAACGCCGGCNATAGCGGCACCGGACTCAACGCCCTCAAGGATCTCGTAACCGAAGTCGGTGTCGAGGTAGAGGACACAAGGCATGTTCGCACCACCGGCAGCGAAGTGACCAACTGCCGCTTCAACCTGATCGTAGTAGCTGGAAAGGGCGCCGAAACGCTCTGGCATGCCGTCACCGGCGGTGCCGGACATGGAGCGTGCAGCGGTCATGGGCAGCAGGTTCGGAACGTTGAATTCGCCCTGAATCGGCAGCACCGCGTTGTTGTGCGGGGTACCCAGCGCGAGCAGCATCGCGAAGATACCGTCGTCAACGACCAGCTTACGACCGGCTTCCGTCGCCTTTGGCACGAGGTAGGAGCTGTCTTCAACCAGCAGCTCGATCTGACGGCCATGGATACCGCCCTGAGCATTCACGCCAGCGAAGTAGATCTTCGCCGCACCGGTCGAACCTGCGCCCCAAGGCTGCAGCGGACCGGACAGTGGNTGTGTGNGAACCCAGCAGAATGGTGTCGTCGGTGACCCCCTGCTGAGCGTGAGCCGAGGCCGCAAAGGCCAGGCCGGCGAGTGCAGCCGTAGCTGCCGTCAAAATGCGCTTCATGATTATTCCTCCCAAATCCTGCAACGCGTGAGTGCCGCGGACCACATACGTCCCAGATCGCGGCCATANGTTTCAATTACGACATTCCGCCGATTTAGTACATGTCTTCGATCAGCGCAGCGTACTTCTTTTCCACCGTCTGCCGCTTNAGCTTCAGCGTCGGCGTGAGTTCTTCATCTTCTGCCGTGAGCAGCTGATCGATGAGCCGGATCTTCTTGATCTGTTCAACCCGCGCGAACTTGCCGTTGACCTTCTCCACTTCGGCTTCGATCAGCGCCACCACTTCGGGGGCGGCGCAGAGGCTGGCAAAGTTGGAGAAGCTGACCTTTGCATCGGTCGCGTATTTCTCCACGTTTTCCTGATCGATCATGACCAGCGCGGTCAGGTACTTGCGCCGGTCGCCGATGACGATGGCGTCGGTGATGTAGGGTGAGAACTTCAGCTCGTTCTCGGTCTCGGCCGGGGCAACGTTCTTGCCGCCCTCGGTGATGATGATGTCCTTGATCCGGCCGGTGATGCGGACGTAGCCCTCATCGTCGATCTCGCCAACGTCACCGGTGCGGAAGTAGCCATCGCCGGTGAACTCGGCCGCCGTCTTTTCGGGCAAGTTGATGTACCCGGCAAAGACCAGGTCGGACTGCACCTGGATTTCACCACTATCGGGATCGGTGCGCACGTTGGTGCCGGGGATGGCACGGCCGATTGTGCCGACCTTGGTGCCCGTGGGCGTGTTTACGATGCCGGCGGCGACGGTTTCGCTCATGCCCCAGCCTTCGTAGATGCGCACGCCCAGCGCCCAGTACCAGCGCAGCAGCTCCGGCGAAATCGGCGCAGCACCGGAGACACAGCGGGTGACGCTGTTCAGCCCGATCATGGTGCGCACGTTAGACAGCACGAGCCGGTTCGCAAGCCAGCGCTCGGCGGCGATCAGCGGCGGCACCGGCTGGTTAACCTGCGCATAATTAGCCCAGCGCTCACCCGCGCGCAGCGCCCAGCTGAACATGACCTGCGCCGGACGGGTTGCATCCTTCATCCGCAGATTGACCGAGCTGTAAATCTTCTCCCACACCCGCGGCACGCCGTTCATGATTTCGGGGGAGACTTCGCGGATGTTGTCGAACACGGTCTGCACGCTCTCGGCGAAGCAGACGTTGAGCCCGTGCGCAATCTGCAGGTAGGCGCCGAGGCTGCGCTCGTAGATGTGCGCCAACGGCAGGTAGGAAATCATCGACGCGCCCGGGGTCGGCTCAAACACTGCATCGGCATATTGCATGGCCGCGATAATGTTGCGCGAGGTGATCATTGTGCCCTTGGGCTTGCCGGTCGTGCCGCTGGTGTAGACCAGCAGGCAGACGTCATCGGCCTGCGAGCCCGCGACGGCCTCAGCGAGATGGTCGGGGTTTCGCGCGACGAATTCCCGGCCCTCGTCCAGCAGCTGGTCCCAGCTGATGATTTTGGGGTGATCGAGCCCTTCCAGCCCGTCCATGTCGAACACTATGACCAGACCCAGATCCGGGACCCGCGCTTCGATTTCGAGGAACTTGTCGAGTTGCTCGTCGTTCTCGACGAACAGCGCTTGCAGACCGGCGTCGGTGATAATGTGCTCACACTGGGTCGGCGCATCGGTCTGGTAGATGCCGGCGACAGTCCCGCCCAGACACTGGCCGGCCATGTCGGCGTAGACCCACTCCTTGCGGTTCTCGGACAGAATGCCGACCCGGCAGCCCCGGCCCAGCCCCCGGGCGGCAAGCCCGCCGGCCACCGTCGCGACCGTCTCGCGGTAGTGGTTCCAGCTGTAGCGGTGCCAGATGCCCAGATGCTTTTCCATGTGCGCGGTCTTTTCACCCAACGCGCGGGTCCGCGCGAGGAAAAGCTTGCTCAGCGTGTCGCAGCCGTCGAACTCAAGCGGGCCGTCCGAGCTTGCGCCCGGCGAGCGGAGCCGCAGGGGCTCGGGGGAAATGGGGGCTGAGCCGTCCATGGTCTGTCTTTCTCCCATCGTGTTCGTCGCGTCTGTCGTAGCACTTACCGGACGCGCGCCAAGGGCGCACACCAGCGGTTAGCGCCAGGTCTTTTTCCGCTTCCAGCGCTTGTCTTCACGCCCGCTCTCTGCGGTTTCAGCACTGCTTTCGCCCATGCCGAGATAGAATTCCTGCACATCCTTGCTCTTCACCAGCTCGGTACAGGGGCCATCCATCACAATCCGGCCCAGTTCGAGCACGTAGCCGAAGTCTGCATGTTCCAGCGCAACGCTGGCGTTCTGCTCGACCAGCAGCATGGTCACGCCACGCTCCCGGTTCAAGCGGGTGATGATGGCGAAGATTTCCTGCACCAGCAAGGGCGAGAGCCCCAGCGAAGGCTCGTCGAGCAGCATTATGCTCGGCGACGACAGCAACGCCCGGCCGATCGCCAGCATCTGCTGCTGCCCGCCTGAGAGCAGGACGGCGCGCTGATCCGCGCGTTCGCGCAGGATCGGGAAGTAGTCGTAAACCGCTTCGATATCGCGCTCGACCGCATCCTTGTCCGAGCGCAGGTAGGCGCCCATGAGCAGGTTTTCCCGCACCGAGAGGAAGGGGAAAACTTCCCGACCCTCGGGGACGTGGGCGATGCCCTGCGCGGCCACGCGGTCGGGCCGGAAACCGGTGATATCCTGCCCCTTGAGCAGCACCCGGCCCTTGTCGGGCTCCAGAATACCGGAAATGGTCTTGAGCGTGCTCGACTTGCCCGCGCCATTGGCCCCGAGCAACGTCACCAGCGCGCCCTCCTTAACCTCGATCGACAGGCCCTTTACCGCCTGAATCGGGCCGTAGTAGGTCTCGATGTTCTCGACGCGCAGCACCGCTGTGGCCGAGGCTTCGGTCGCCTTGCTCGCCCTCTTGTTGGTTGCCGTTTTGGCCATCATGCCCCTCCCGCTGCGCGCCGGTTGGCGTCTGCGCCGAGGTAGGCTTCGATCACCGCCGGATCGGATTGAACCTCCTGCACCGTTCCGCTGGCGAGGAACCGACCCTGGTTGATCGCGAGCACGTGGTCGCTGACCTTGTTCACCAGGCTCATGTCGTGTTCGACCATGATCACGGTGATGCCGAGCAGCTTGCGGATATCCTTGATCCAGTAGACCAGATCCTGCGTCTCCTCGACCGACAGGCCCGAGGCGGGCTCGTCGAGCAGCAGCAGCTTGGGTTCGGTGCACAGCGCACGGGCAATTTCGACCACCTTGCGCACGCCGTAGGGCAGACCGTTGATCAGGCTGTCGCGGTAGGGTTGGAGATCGAGGAAATCGATGACCTCTTCGACCTTGTGCCGGTGCTCCCGCTCAGCCTGCTTGACCCCGGGCAGGAACAGCATGTCCTGCCAGAAGCGCGAACCGGCGTGGGTCGCGCGGCCGATCAGCAGGTTCTGCAGCACGCTGGCGTTCTCGAACAGCTCAATGTTCTGGAACGTGCGGGCAATGCCCAGCGATGCGATTTGCTCAGCGGGCAGCGTGGTGATGTCCTGCCCGTCGAAGCTCAGCCGGCCGCGGGTCATGGCGTAGAGGCGGGAGATGGCGTTGAAGATCGTGGTCTTACCCGCGCCGTTCGGCCCGATGATGGTAAAGATCGAGCCACGCTCGACCGCGAAGGTCAGACCATCGACCGCCTTGATGCCGCCGAAGTGGATGGCGAGGTCGTCGGCCTCGAAGATGTTGTCAGTGCTCATGTCAGCTGTCCCCTTCCCGCCTCAATGCAACCGGTCGGTCTTGGAATAGGCGCGCTGGCGACGGAAGGTGTTGCGCCGGTAGAAGGGGAAAAAGTCGAAGTAGGCCGACGACTTGCGATACCGCGCGAACAGGCCCAGCGGCTCGTAAGACAGGATCACGATCAGCAGCAGGCCGAACAGAATATCACCCAGCACCGCGACCCCGGCGAGATAGTCAGCGACACCGCCGAAAAACAGCCGGATCTGGTCGCCGAAGCCTTCTGCCACGTACGTTTTCTTGCCCGACAGGAAGTCTTCGGTAAACGGCATGCCGGCGTGCAGGGCGTGGGCGATGTCTTCGAAGTTGATGATGTATTCAAACAAAATGAAGCGCAGGCCGATGTAGGCTATGGCCCCCAGAATGGCGCCGTGGATCGAGCCCAGTCCGCCAACCACGACGATCAGCAGCAGCACGATGCTTTCCACCAACGTGATCGAGCCGTCGCCGACCTTGCCGGCCTGGAACTCGCCGTCGATCGAATAGGCGAACAGGATGCCGGCAATCGCCGTGAACCCGGCGCTGATCGCCATGGCCAGACACTTGCCGTGATTGACGTCAATGCCCATGCAGCGCGCCGAGACCTCACTGTCGCGGATGGCGACCAGCCCCCGGCCCAGCGGGCTGCGGGTGATGTTGCGGGTGACCCAGATGCCGACCATCAGCAGGACGAGGCTGACGTAGTAGAGGTGCAGNCCGTGGGCCGCGACGCGCAGCTGCGGCGCTTCGGCCCGACCGGCGATCACCACGTCGAACTGGATCAGGGCGTTATACAGCCCCTGCAGCCAGCTCAGCGGGTTCCACCAGATGACCCGCTCAAACAGGCTGATTTCGACCCGCAGCAGGTCCATGACCCCGAGCCAGAAGGTATGCACCCAGGTATCGCTGACCACCAGCTTGTCGACCGCGAAGCCGCCGACATTGGTCAGCATGCCGTTAACCAGTTCGAAGAACAGCAGCGAGGCGATGGACAGAAAAATGCCGGTCATCCGCAGCGCGGGTCGGGCGACGAGATAGCCGATGCCGGCGACGATGATCGCGGTGATCAGGCCGCTGATGATCGCCCAGATGCCGAAGGTATCCGCGCCGACGAGGTTGAGCAGGTAGTGATAGAGATAGGCCCCCAGCAGCATGAAGGCCGCGTGTCCGAGGCTGACCACGCCGGTGAAACCCGTCAGGATCATCATCCCCAGCCCGGCGATCGAGAAGATCAGTATCTTGGTGCCGAAATCGAGCAGGGTCGACCCGCCACCCGAGCTCAGCATCACCATCGGCGCGAGCATGAACACGGCCAGCACGATCAGATAGTCGCGGACCGCGAGGCCGTCCCGGAACAGGTTGATATCGGCGTTGTAGCTTTGCTTGAACTGAAACCGCATGATCCGCTCCCCGCCCTCAGACTTTCTTGACCTGAATCTGCGAGACCAGACCACCGGGCCGCAGGAACAGGATTGCCAACAGGAACAGGATCGGCGCGTTGACGCCAACGAAGGACGGCACACCCGGCGCGCCCTGCAGCATCTGGTGGGTGATGCCGAGCAGAATAGCAGCGAGGATCGCGCCGGTGATCGAACCAAAACCGCCGGCAATCGCCGCGGCATAGGCGAGGATACCGCCCTGCAGTGTCAGGCCCACAGCGCTGTTCACCCGGGCGGTATCGTTGAGCGCGAACAGGATCCCGGCGCAGGCCGTCAGCGCGCCCGCGATCCCCCAGACCAGCGTGTTCAGCCGCGGCACCGGGATGCCCATGTAGTAAGCGGCCATCTGGTTCTGGCTGCTCGCCTGCACGGCGACGCCGACCTTGGTGCGGTTGAGGAACAGCACCACGGCCACCAGCAGCAATGGCACGGCGATCAGGGTGATCAGCTCGGAGATGTCGATGTTGAAAAAGCCGAGGTCGAAGTTATAGCGCTTGGCCAGCGGGAAGGGCACGCTTGCAGCCGCGTCCGGCTTGACGATCACGTCCAGCCCGTTGCGGATGATGAAGCCCAGCGCGATGGTAATAATGACGATGGCCAGCGGCGACTGCCCGGCGAGGTTGCGGAAAATCAGCAGGTCCGCACCGATCGAAAAGCCGATCATCAGCACGATGGTCAGAACCGCCGATATCAGCCAGGGCACCAGCATCGACCAAGGTCCGTCGGGATAGACGCCGTAGACCATTTCGGGGCCGATCCACTGGGTCAGCACCAGCATGATGAAAATCGACAGGGCCATGAAATCGCCCTGCGCGAAGTTGACGATTTCCGTGGTGCGGTAGATGAGCACGAAGGCGAGCGCGATGACCGCAAGGATCATGCCCTCAAGCAGGCCTGCGACCAGAAGCCGGGGCAGATTTTGCAGGTAGAACGTCCAGTTTCCGCCGATGAGATCCTGAAAAAACCATTCTGAAACCGCGGAAAAAAGTTCCACCGAACGCAACCTCCCAATCGCTGTGAAAAGGCCCTTACCACCGGACTGCGGCCCCTTAGAGCACAGGTGCGCTCAGCACCTCAAGAGGTATGTGTGTGAGATTGATACCGAATCGTGACCTTCAATCAGAGGCNNGANGCATNGCACAAAANTTGGGCTGNNATCAGACGAANNGCCNCANCNNGTGGTGNGNNCNGCNGNGAAANGCNNACCTACCCCNNTGNCNNAAACTCACNTAGAGTG
>PAGB01000009.1:0-12748 GCA_002711265.1 Rhodospirillaceae bacterium | reverse complement strand
ATGANGATNNANGCGCCNAACCGAGCCCTGCTGACCNCCCAGCCNTACANNGAGCTGGTGCGCGGTTTTCAGTGGCAGATCCCNGAGACCTTCAANATCGGNGCGGCGANAACCGGGTTNTGGGCCAAGGCCGACCCGGACCGGATNGCGATNATCGACGAGCAGGAAGACGGCNGCATCCGCGAGTGGAGCTTTCTNGCCCTCGACCGNCTGGCCAACCGCTTCGCCAATGCGCTGACCGCTGCTGGCGCGCGGGTGGGAGACCGCATCGGCGTGCATCTNCCCCAGCGGGTGGAAACCGCTGCCGCTCACCTCGGCGCGCTCAAAGCCGGCCTGATCACCGTGCCGTTGTTCGAACTGTTCGGCGAAGACGCGCTCAATTTCCGCCTGCGCACCGCCGAGGCCCGGTTTCTGGTGACCAGTGCGACCGGGGCGGCTTTGGTCGACCGCGATAACCTGCCCTCGCTCACAGCGGTGATTTCCGTCGACAGGACCTCGGACCACGCCCTGAGCTGGACCGATTTTGTCTACCCGGCCCGGGATCAGTTCGAGGCGCTGGCCACCCGCGCCGACGACCGCGCCTTCATCATCTTCACCAGCGGCACCGAAGGCCCGCCCAAGGGCGCGGTGCACGCGCATCGGGTGCTTCTCGGCCACCTGCCCGGGGTCGAGATGCCACAAAACTTCATGCCCCGGCCCGGCGACCGCTTCTGGACCCCGGCGGACTGGTCGTGGATCGGCGGCCTGCTCGACGTGCTCATGCCTGCGCTCTATTTCGGGGTGCCGGTGATCGCCCGGCGCTTCGCCAAGTTCGACCCCGAAGCCGCCTTTGACCTCATGGCGCGGCACCGGGTCAGAAACGCCTTCCTGCCGCCTACCGCTCTGAAATTCATGGCGAAATCCATCGAAAGCCCGGTGGCAGGTGTCGAATTGCGCTCGATTGGCAGCGGCGGCGAGCGGCTCGGCGCACCGCTGCAGGAATGGTCACAGACGGTCTTCGGCCGCCCCGTGAACGAGTTCTACGGCCAGACCGAAGTCAACCTGATCATTTCCAACTGCCATGAAATCATGGACATCAAACCCGGCTTCATGGGCCGAGCCGTGCCCGGGCACTACGTCGCGATTGTCGACGACGAAGGGGTGGTCCTGCCAGCTGGCGAAGTCGGTAATTTTGCCGTCCGGCGGCCCGACCCGGTGCTGTTCCTTGAATACTTCCGCCTGCCCGACAAGACCGCAGAGAAGTTTGTCGGTGACTGGTGCATCCTCGGCGACCGGGGCTACCGCGACCGCGAGGGCTACTTCTGGTTCGAGGGCCGGAATGACGATGTCATCTCCTCGGCGGGCTACCGCATCGGCCCGTCTGAGATCGAGGAATGTCTGCAGACCCATAGCGCCGTGCAGCTCTCCGGCGTCATCGGCCGTGATGACGCTGATCGTGGTGAAATCGTCGTCGCCTACGTCGTCGTTGCCAAGGGCATCACCGCCGACAAGGCGCTGAAGGACAAGCTGCAGGACCACGTGCGCTCACGCCTGTCCGGGCACGCCTACCCGCGCGAAATCTGCTTCATCGACGATTTGCCCATGACCATTACCGGCAAGATCCAGCGCGGGGTTCTGCGGCAGATGGACCGGCGACGCGGCCACGATGACGCGATGTAGCGTTGCGCTAAGATATTGTATTATCTTGATTTTCTGAGTTTGATCAGAAGATGCGCCCAGCCCGGACCTCATCAAGTCCAGCCTCGATCTGGGCACGCAGCGTCATCAGCTCCGGCTGACTTTCAAAGAACGCAAACTTGTCTTCGACCATCTCCGTGATCAGAAACGCCTCGTGCTCCGGCATCAGCCAGGCCGCAAAACTCTCGGCAAAATCTTCGGTCGGCGAAGTCGCGGCATAGTCATTGACGAAATCGGTGCCGTAATCCTCGAACAGCGTGCCTTCGAAGGCCAGCTCCAGCGCGTCTGCTCCGTACCAGTCCCAGAACCCGCGATAGAAGTCGAACAGGTAACTGCCCGGCATGAAGCAGGCTTCCCCGTCGAATACGCCCGAGGCAGCGCTGCAATCCGCTTCAACCTCCATCAGTAGGGCTTCGTATTCGGCGTCGGATATCTCCATGTCGGTGTAGGAGGCGAGCAGCGCGCTGTCGTAAGAGACCTGGGTCTCGTTGAGGGTCAGGATATGGGCGTATTCGTGGATGATGGTGCTCAGCAGCTCCTCGAACACGGAACGGTCCAGCAGATTCAGATCTTGCAGGTTGATGCCGTATTCCCAGCTGCGCCCCTGATCGTCGAGGGTGGCGACAAAGGCCAGCGTGTCGGTGCGGCCATCCTGTGCGAGGATGAAACGCTCGATCCTGAATTCGTCGGCATCGGGGATCAGCGCGCGGGAAATGGTCCAGAGCCGCTCGTGGAGTCCGGCGTTTCGCACCCGGGCCGGCGCCCGCAGCAGGACACAGCCAAGGATACCCTCACCCAGATCTGAGCCCATTGGCAGGTAGACCATAGTCGCCACTTCGCGGCGGTCGATGCCGCATTCAGCGCCGGTAGCAGCAAACTCGTCCGCTTCTTTAGTCTGGCTGGCGCTGGACGAGCGGGGATTGGTGGCTGCGGAGGGCAGCATGCTCACCTCAGGCAGCGAGGTCTGGTTACAGCTGGCAAGGACCAGAGCAGAACCCAAAAAAATTATGCGAATCAATGCCTTAATCACGGCTTATGTCCCCGCCCCCTTTTGCGAGCAGCCTTAGACGATCCGGCCGGGCAAGCAAGGGCGGAGCATAAAAAAGCGGCGTTCCCGGGTGAGAACGCCGCATAGTGTCAGAGAAGAGGGGGCTCTGATCGAGCCACTGTTCTGAAAGCCTTCGAGCCGGAGGCCCTACTGCGTGCTGGCCGCACGCGGGTGGGCATCGCGATAGGTCTGCAGCAGACGCTCGGTATCGACATCGGTGTAACGCTGCGTGGTCGACAGTGCCGAGTGGCCCAGCAGCTCCTGAATGGCGCGCAGGTCGGCGCCATTGCCCAGCAGGTGCGTGGCGTAGGAGTGGCGCAGCGCGTGCGGCGTGGTGCCTTCGGGCAGGTTCAGGCGAACCCGCAGCTCCTGCAGGCGCTTCTGGATCATCCGTGGGGACAGGCGACCGCCGCGGGCACCGCGGAACAGCTGCATGGTCGGATCCTCAGCGAAAGGACAGGCTTCGCGGTACTGCCGGATGGCGTCCGCAACGGTGTTCAAGAACGGAACCTGCCGCGCCTTGTTGCCCTTACCGAGGATGGTCAGCGCGCCGGTTTCCTGGGCACGGGTCACGTCATCGGTGTTCAGCTCGAGCGCTTCGGAAATCCGCAGACCACAGCCGTAGAGCAGCATCAGGATCGCGCGGTCGCGCAGGTCGATCCAGCGGTCACCGGGGCGACGGGTCTTGTCGTCGGCGAGGCTGTCAAAGGCCTTGAACAGGTCGGTGACCTCGGAAATGGTCAGCGCCTTGGGCACAACCGTTGGCTGCTTGGGGTTGCGGATCGACAGAACTGCATCGTTTTCCATGTAGCCCTGACGCGCGGTCCAGCGGAAGTAAGACCGCACAACCGACAGCGCACGGGCGATCGAAGCCGGCGACTTGCCGTCTTCGCTTTCGTGGCTGAGCCAGGCGCGCATATCGCGCGACGACAGGCTCTCCAGGTGATCACGGGTCAGCGTGGCGCCGACGTGATCGCTGAGGAATTCTACAAAGGCGCGCATGTCGCGCTGGTAAGCGTCCATGGTGTGACGCGATGCGCGGCGCTCGGTTTCGAGCCAGCCGACCCATTCCATGACTTTGGACGCTGTATCGTTGTCCACGCGCGAGAGAGTGTCGGCCAAACGCCGCTGTTCTGGGGTGCTCATAGTCTGTCAAATTCCCGGCTGAGAGCAGCGCCAGCGGCGCCACACAAGATTGAAATAAGGTCGTCGGCCTGTTCGGGAGAGAATGCTCCCGTTTCCCGTGTGCCAAAGGCGAGGACAGCAGGCCGGCGTTGCATGCCGATGCTCAAGCGGTAGAGCGCGCAGGATTGCACCTCGTCCGCATGATCGACAAAAATAATGGCTTCCTGTCCGGCAATCGGGGACAGGAGGCAGTCTTGATCGCCCATCAGGCGCTCGACCGACCCGGGGGTCAGCCGTCGGAACTGCTCGACATGAAATTCGCCGGTCTCGTTCCGGTTGGCCTCGATACCAAGGACAACGAAGGGCACTTCAAAACGGTGCCTGAAGGTGTCCAGAATCGTGGCCACCACCGCCGGGATCGAAGAAACCCGGATCAGCTGCAGGAAAACCGAGCGCAGTTCGTCTAAATGAGACTGATTTTCGCGCCCTGCCCTGATCAGGCTGAGGTGGTTGGTCTTGAGTGATTCATAGCGACGGCGGAAATGCGTCGCCTGAGCGGCAGAAAAGTCCACGACGTTGTTCTCGTTCGACATCTCAAGCGAAGCGCTCTCCAGAAGCTCCGGATGGTCGGTGAGAAACGTCGGGTTTTCCTGCAGGAAGGTCCGAACAGCGCCCGGCGAAAGCGCCGAAGCTGCTTGGGTCGCTGAGGACAGTCCGGCAGTCGCACCACCGGTTATGTTCCCCTGGTTATTCATCATGGGCAAAATTTCCCATCACACCATAAAATGCGACAGACGCTAGCGCCTGCCTGTTCAAAATAAGCCGTGGCTCCGGTTTGAAATGCGGACCGTTACCACTTTGAGTTTCAGCCTGGAAATTGCTGTCATGAAACTGACCTTTTGCAACTGCCGTGCCGAACCCGCGTAATCCATGCGCAATACAACACAATTATGCTGCTTTCGCACGATCCTCCCCCGAGGATTTCATGATCTAATCCTCTGTTATTAAAGGATAGATTGTCCTGTCTTGCCCCAGTCTGACAAAAAGTCGTCCAGACCTTTCGAAGTCAGCGGGTGCTGGTACATATCCCAGAGAACCCGCGGCGGCAGAGTGCCTACGTCTGCGCCCATTTCGGCAGCGCGCTCGACGTGGCGCGGCGTGCGGATTGAGGCGACGAGAATTTCGGTGCTGTACTGCGGATAGGCGTCGTAGATGTCCTTGATGCTCTCGATCAGTTCCATCCCGTCCATGCCCATGTCATCGAGGCGCCCGACGAAGGGTGAGATGAAGGTCGCGCCAGCCTTGGCAGCGAGCAGGGCCTGAGCCGCAGAGAAGCAGAGGGTGACGTTCACCATGGTGCCCTGCGAGGACAGGGTCTTGCAGGTGCGTAGGCCGTCGACGGTCAGCGGCACCTTCACGGCGATGTTGTCCGCGATCTTGGCGAGCTTCTGGCCTTCTTCGATCATGGTGTCGTAGTCGGTCGCCGTCACTTCAGCCGAAACCGGACCGGGAACGAGGTTCGCAATCTCCTTAGTGACTTCAAGGATGTTGCGCCCGGACTTGGCGATCAGCGAAGGATTTGTGGTGACTCCATCGACCATTCCGGTGACAACGAGTTTCTCCAACTCGGTCACGTCGGCCGTATCCACGAAAAAGCGCATTAGCTGCCTCAAAATATGATAATCAAATATGCGCTGAAATTGCGCGACTCAAATATGCGTGCCTACATAACAAATCGGCCCGGTAATGAAATCATATAACTTGAACTTCACCCCATAACCAGCTGCAATCTAACAGTTCCGTTGCATGACTACAACACGAATCTCCGTTTTATTGCCACTTCCCTTCCCCGGACCCTTCGATTATGCGGTCCCGGAGGGAACAGATGTGGAACCCGGAAATGTGGTTCGAGTCCCCCTCGGGCCGCGAACGGCACTGGGCGTGGTCTGGGACCGGGACGAAACCGCCTCGGAGGTCGATGAATCCAAGTTAAAATCCATTACGCAGGTTCTTTCGGCCCAGCCCATCCCCGACTTTCACCGCAAATTTGTCGACTGGGTGGCGCGCTACACCCTGAGCGCGCCAGGGGCCGTGCTGCGCATGACCCTGTCAGCGCCCGACGGCCTGCTCCCGCCCACCGCGGAGCGCTGGGTCCGGCTCGCCCCCGACCAGAGCCCGCCGCAGGGCTACCGCGCCACACCCGCGCGCGCCAAGGTGCTGGCCCTGCTTGGCGACAGTCCGGAAAGCGCCCTGCGCCGACAGGCGGCAATCCAGCGCAGCGGCGTTTCACCCACGGTGCTCGACGGCCTGATCAAGATCGGCCTCATCGAAGCCTTCGAGCGCCGACATCGCGGGCGCTGGCCGTTGCCAAAGCTGCGCCGCGAGACCTTCGCGCTCAGTCAGGGACAGCAGGAGGCCGCCGACCGTCTGGTCNCCGATCACGCGCAGGGCTTCGGCGTCTCCCTCATCGACGGGGTTACCGGCTCGGGTAAGACCGAGGTTTACTTCGACGTGCTCGACCGTCTCCTCGCCAACCCGGCCAACACGGGGCAGATTCTGGTCATGCTGCCGGAGATTGCGCTGACCGGGCAGTGGCTCAGCCGCTTCAAGCAGCGCTTCGGCTGCGCCCCGGCGCTGTGGCACTCGGAACTGACCGGCAAGCAGCGCGCTGAGACCTGGCGCGCAGTTGCCGAAGGCGAGGCCCGGGTCGTGGTCGGCGCGCGTTCGGCNCTGTTCCTNCCNTTCCGTGAGCTGGAGATGATCATCCTCGACGAGGAGCACGACGGCAGCTTCAAGCAGGAAGACGGCGTGGTCTATCAGGCCCGGGACATGGCCGTGGTCCGGGCCAACATCGCCGACTGTCCCATCGTTCTGGCCAGCGCCACGCCCTCGCTGGAAACCGTGCTCAATGCCAACGAAGGCCGCTACCAGCGCCTGATCCTGCCCAGCCGCCACGGCGGGGCGACCATGCCAACGGTGTCGGTGATTAATCTGCGCGAAGACCGGCCCGAGCGCGGCACATGGCTGGCNNCGGNGCTGGTCGAGGCCGTTGAGAAGCGGTTGGCGGCNGGTGAACAGAGCCTGCTGTTCCTCAACCGCCGGGGCTATGCCCCACTGACGTTGTGCAATGCCTGCGGCCACCGCTACAAATGCCCCTCCTGCGATGCCTGGCTGACCGAGCACCGGCTTGCGCGGCGGCTCGTCTGCCACCATTGCGGCTTCCAGTCCAAATCCAGCAACACCTGCACGGCCTGCGGTGAGGAAGATTCGCTGGTCGCCTGCGGTCCCGGGGTCGAGCGCGTGGGCGAGGAAGTCGTGCGCCGCTTCCCCGACGCCCGGGTCGCCATCGGCTCCTCGGACACCATGCAGCGCCACTCGATCCGCGAGCTGATCCAGGCGGTCGAGCGCGGCGAGATCGATATTCTCGTCGGCACCCAGATCCTCGCCAAGGGCTACCACTTCCCNAACCTGACGCTGGTGGGCGTGGTCGATGCCGACCTCTCGCTCTACGGCAGCGATATTCGGGCGAGTGAAAAGACCTTCCAGCTGCTCCACCAGGTCGCGGGTCGCGCCGGACGGGCCGAGATCCCGGGCGAAGTCATGCTGCAGACCCACGAGCCAGACCATCCGGTGATGCAGGCGCTGATCGCCGACGAGCGCGACGCCTTCTATGACACTGAGCTGGATCAGCGGGAGATGATGGCCCTGCCCCCCTTCGGCCGGCTGGCAGCGGTGGTGGTCAGTGATCCGGACGAAGACCGCCTCGATGCCTTCTGCCGGGAACTGGTCCAGCGCCAGCCGCGTGAGCCCGACGATGCCGATGGCGTGAAGGTGCTGGGCCCTGCGGCCGCCCCGATCGCCGTGGTCCGAGGTAGGCACCGGCGGCGGTTCCTCGTGCGCGGTGCACCGGGAGTGCGGCTGCAACCCTACCTCGCCCGCTGGCTGGGGGGCTTGAAGACACCGGGCGCGCTGCGCATGCGGGTCGATATCGACCCCTATTCCTTCCTGTGAAGCGGGCGCGGATGACCGATCCAGGCNAAAAGGCCGCCCAATCCGTCAATTCGCCCCAAGATGTCACAGAACGCCAGCGTCTCTGACCAGATTTCGCCTTAAATCGCCCCCAACTAAGGGTCGGTTTCATACAACGGCGATTTTGATATGCGTTTCCTNCTTGCCCCCCTGCTNCTGCTGGCCGTCGCTGCGAGCAGTTCTCTGGCCATTGCCGCCGTCACGGTNTTCCGCGCCCCCGACCTGCTCAACACCGCGCCGGATCAGGTGCAGGTGCTGATGCTCAGCGGGCCGTCGCTGGCCTTCGTCCCCGACGANCAGCGCCTGCGGCTGGCCGCGAGCCACCATGCCAGCGGGGCGTCGATGGAGCACAGCTTCAACCTTGAGCGCATCGACCTCAGCGAGTCCGAGCTGCGCGGCCTGAAGCAGGAAACCGGCGAGAGCCTGTGGCTNTATCAGATCGCCGAAGACGACCACGGGCGATACCAGCTGGTGCAGCAGCAGCTGAACCGCTGGGGCCGGCCGGGGGTGCGGGCAGACTACAGCCTCGACCTCGACGTGATCGTGGCCGGGTGCCTGCTGCCCGATGCGCAGGGCAGGACCGGTAATGCCGACAAGGCCGGGGCCTTCTGGGTCAGCCTGGATGACGGTGGCAATTTCGAAGCCCTNGCCCACCACGAACATAACGGCGCACGCGCGGGCGGCGGTCAGCTGCTGCTCGATCCGGCCGAGGAAGTCCGCAGCCTCGACCAGCAGATGCTGAGCGGTCTAAAGGGTCTGCACCCGGCGCTTCAACTGTGCTGAATCGGCGGCAGCGGCCTGCAGGGTAATCGACGGCTCTGCATCGGGCTGCCACGGCGCATCCATCACCACCGTGCCGCAGTTATCGCTCTTCTCCCAGAAGCCTTCNATCAGCCCCAGACCGGCCACGGCCTGAAGCTGCGGTGCCGGGTCCGGGCTGTGGTGAAGCCCGGTTGCGAGGATATCCTGNCANNGCTGGTGGACCCCGGCGCACAGAATTTCCACCTCGGTCAGGAAGGCGTCTGCGCGGAAGGCCCAGACCCCACCGGGACGGCGCCCGCCCTGAGCTGAGGCTGGACGCCGGCGCAGGGAAATGGGCAGCCCGCGCGTCTCACTGAAGGCGTTCTCCAACCCCGGGATCGCATGATCGACACCGGGACAGTCGGCCCCGAGACTGACAACTTCCGTATTGCGGCCGGTCCGGGCCAGCGCCACGGCGCTGCGAACCGCGCGGCGCCACGACAGCGTCGGCACAGCGCAGCGGGCGTTATCCAGCATCAGAACCACGGCGTCGCGGGACAGCGCNTGTGCGCACAGCGCAGCGTTGACCGCTGGGACCAGCCGAGGCCGCTTCNCCGATTCCGCAGGCAGTACCCGCACCGCGCCATAGCCCTCGTCACGCAAATGGGCCTGGAGCGCGTCGCCGCCCTGCGCCGTCGCTCCACCGGTCGGGTCGGGGCCGAGGGCAATAGACAGCACAGGGGTATCGGGCGAAGAAACGAGGGTTAGCATAAAGGCCTTGGCTCCGGGTCTTGAAGATTCAGGATGGGCGACAGCGGTTGATCGCCGATTAAGTCCTGAACTACGCAAACGCGGTGCCACGACATAAGGGATTGAAATTGCTGTTTTTCCCCTTCCGCGGGTGCTACTTTTTTGGCTAAAATGAAGANCAAACGTCTCAGAGACGGGGTCTTCNTCAATTTGAAGCCCTCGCCAACAGCACCCAGAAACGCAAAAGGCCCCGGCGATGCCGAGGCCCTTTGAGCGTTCGTTTTACNAATGGCGCGAGTGACGGGGCTCGAACCCGCGACCCCCGGCGTGACAGGCCGGTACTCTAACCAACTGAGCTACACCCGCGCGATTTGTGAGGGGTAAGTAGCCTCGCAAACGCGCGATGTCCATACCTAAATCAATAGACCAAGCGCTTCTCCTGACCCACGCACAGCAGCTGCGCAGGGATCGTATCCAAGCCTGCGCTTCAGAAGAAACCGGTGAAAGCTCCTCTGCGCACGCGTCCCTCGAATAGCGGTCCTGAGCAAACTGCCGGTAGGCCGCACGTGACCGGCTGCAGATTTGCGCCTAAAGTGTTGCTCATGACGATTTCAGACGCTTTGCACATCATCGGCGGCGGGCTCGCTGGCTCCGAAGCTGCCTGGCAGGCCGCACAGGCCGGTCAGCGCGTGGTTCTTCACGAGATGCGGCGCGAAGGCGTGCGCACCACCGACGCCCACCAGACCGACCAGCTCGCCGAGCTGGTCTGCTCCAACTCCTTCCGCTCGGATGACGCCGAGGCCAATGCGGTCGGTGTGATCCACGCCGAGCTGCGCCTGTCGGGTTCCCTTATCATGGCCAAAGGGGACGAACACGCGGTCCCGGCCGGCGGCGCGCTGGCTGTCGATCGTCATGGCTTCAGCGGCGCAGTCACAGAAGCCATCGAGGCACACCCCTTGATCGAGTTGAGCCGCGAAGAAATCGATGGCTGGCCTCCTGCGGAATGGAAGCAGGTCATTATCGCCACCGGTCCGCTGACTTCAGATGGGCTGTCANAGGCGATTCTNGANAANACNGGNGAAGAGCACCTNGCCTTCTTCGACGCCATCGCCCCNATCGTGCACGCGCANTCNATCAACCGNGANATCGTCTGGGCGCAGTCGCGCTATGATAAGGGCAGCGCCACCGACTACCTCAACTGTCCCATGGACGAGGAACAGTACAACGCCTTCATCGACGCCATCCTCGAAGGCGAGAAGACCGACTTCAAGGAGTGGGAGGCCAACACCCCNTACTTNGAAGCCTGCNTGCCNATCGANATCATGGCCGCNCGNGGGCGAGANACGCTGCGCTTCGGGCCGATGAAGCCCGTGGGCCTGACGGACCCGCGCACCGGCAAGGCCGCCCACGCAGTGGTGCAACTGCGCCAGGACAACCGGCTGGGAACGCTTTGGAACATCGTCGGGTTCCAGACCAAACTGAGATACGGCGCGCAGGCCGATGTCCTGCGTATGATACCAGGGCTGGAGGCGGCTGAATTCGCGCGCCTGGGCGGGATTCACCGCAACAGCTTCATCCGCTCGCCGGTGCTGCTGGATGAGCAATTGCGTCTGCGCGCGGACCCGCGCGTGCGCTTCGCAGGCCAGATCACCGGAGTCGAGGGCTACATCGAGAGCGCGGCCATCGGCCTGCTNGCCGGACGGCTGGCCGCCGCCGAAATGGCCGGTCGGACCTGCCCCCTGCCCCCGCCGGAGACCGCCATGGGCGCTCTACTCGGGCACCTGACCAACAACGCCAACCCCGACACCTTTCAGCCCATGAATGTGAACTTCGGGCTGTTTCCGCCCCCGCCTCCCTTCGAGATCACCGCCAACGGCAAGAAGCGGAAGATCAAGGGCCGGGACCGGAAAAACCTGCTCGCGCGGGGCGCCTTGCAGGCCTATCCCGACTACGAGCAAGGCTACCAGACGAGCCTGATGACGCAGGAGGCTGCCTGATGCACNCGATCCAGATCCAACCGCTCAAGACCCTGATCAACACCAGCACCACCACCGCCAGCCTCGGGCTNAGCGCCCTGATCCTGACCGCGGCCAGCGCTGCTGCGCAGAGCGACAACGCGCTGACCACCCCGACCCCCGGCTCAACCTTCGACTACGCCTGGGACTACGGCCAGATCGATCGCTTNACCGTGCTGTCGGTCAAAGGNGACCGGCTGCGTTACCGCCTCGATTCCGACTACGAGGGCGATGGTGAGTTCGACGANTGGTCGATCCAGTACTACCAGCTCGGCGGGCGGCTGTGGCTGTCGTCGCTCAATCCTGAGTATGCCATCGTTTATGCCCCGGTCGCAGGCGACAGCATGCCCATCGAGATCAATGACGGCGACCGCTTCGTTGGCCAGTTTTCCCAGTTCGCCTCCGACGGCTTCGCGGACTGGAGCGGCACCTTCGACGAGGTCAAGACGACCTGCGACTACAGCTTCCCGGCCGAGCCCTACCCGACCGACTTCGGCGAAACCCACACCATGGTCATGGCCTGCGAAGACGTGCAGGTGTACGCCGACGGGGTGGCGTCGACCGACCCTGAGGATGTCTACAGCTACAGTGAAACGTGGTCGCTGGAACTGGGCATGCCAGTGACGCAGTCTTTCGACATCGACCCAAAGACCGGCACCGCCGACAGCGTCTCGCGGCTGGTTGATTTTGACCTGCGCTGAGGCGCTGCGCCGCCGCCGCGCTTCAACCCTGCTCATCAGCGATGATACACGGGTTGGCGATCCGCGCCTGAAACCTTACATCTAGACCTTAGAACGCCGGCATTCGGCACGCAGAAACTGGAGAGACAGACAATGGCAGCCCCTTTTGAGCTTCCGGCCCTTCCCTACGACGACACCTACCTCGCGCCAGTCATCGGTCAGCGGACCGTGCAGCTGCACCACGGCAAGCACCACGCGACTTACTTCGCCAAGCTGAACCCGCTGGTCGAAGGCACCGATATGGCCGACATGTCGCTTGAAGAAGTCGTGCGCGTTTCCTTCGGCAAGGCCGACCTCAAGGGCGTGTTCAACAACGCTGGTCAGGCCTGGAACCACATCTTCTACTGGAACCAGTTCGCAGGCGGCGCTTCGGGTGTCTCCGGCAAGCTCAAGGAAATGGCCGAGCGCGATTTCGGCTCCGTGGATGGCATGATGGACGCGATCGTCAACACCGGCGCCGGCGTCTTCGGCTCTGGCTGGTCCTGGCTCGCGCTAAGCGATGGCAAGCTGGTGACCCAGGGTGTCCCCGGTGGTGAGAACCCGCTGGCCCACGGCGCGACCCCGCTGTGCGGCATCGATGTCTGGGAGCACGCCTACTACCTCGACTACCAGAACCGCCGCCC
>PAGB01000008.1 GCA_002711265.1 Rhodospirillaceae bacterium | reverse complement strand
GCAGACGCCGGGTTGCGGGATACTGCCAGGAAGTAGTTACCGAAAATGGTACCAAGGCCGATACCGGAGCCGACAAAACCGAAGGTAGCCAGACCAGCGCCGATGTACTTGAACATTTCAGGTGTCATGATGATTCCTTTTCTGGGGTGCGGGCAGCCCGGATTTCAAAGCCGGACCGGCCGCGGTCTCGAGATTAGTGATGAGGTTCGATCGCTTCCGCCAGGTAAACTGCCGCAAGCAAGGTGAAGATGTAGGCCTGCAGGTAGGCCACGAGGTATTCCAGCGCGCTCAGCGCAAACAATACCGGGGTNAGGAACAGGCCGCCGAGGATGGTCAGCAGGCTGGTCGCGCCCGCGCCTGCCGCGAAGGTCCCGATCACCTTCAGGACGATGTGTCCGGCGGTCAGGTTCGCGAACAGTCGCAGCGAGTGGGTCAGCGGACGCATGAAGAAAGAGATGATCTCGATCACCACGATCAGCGGCAGCAGCCAGCCGGGTACACCCGCGGGCGCGAAAATGCCGAACCACTTNAGGCCGTGGCGGCTGACGCCGACGTAGATCACCATCAGGAAGATGATTACCGCCATGAACGCGGTGAGGCTGATGTGAGAGAAGACCGTGAACGAGTAGGGCATCATGCCCAGAATGTTGGCGACGAACACAAACAGGAAGATCGACAGCAGGAAGGTGACGAAGCTCCGGCCCTTCTTGCCTAGAATATCGTCGACCATGCCAAAGCCGAAGTCGAAGATCATTTCCGATATCGTCTGTCCGCGCCCCGGCACCACCTTGGCGCTCAGCGTCAGAACCACCATCAGCACCGCGATCACAGCCACGGTCAGGATCATGAAAAACGCCGAGTTGGTTACGAAAGCCAGCGGTGTGTTTTCCAGTCCCGCCAGCGGCGTGATGTCAAACTGGTGCATCAGGTCAAATGCAGACTTTTCGCCATCGCCGGATTTTTCAGCCACAGTCCAATTCCTTATTCTTCCTCGCGCTGAGCCACCTGGCGCGCTTTGAAGATCATGTACCAGACACCGAGAGCAAACCCGGCGAAGAACCCCACCAAGAAGAACAGCGGCTTCGTACCCACGGCCCTGTCTAAGACAAAGCCGCCCACCGTTCCGATCAGGATGCAGATCACGAAAGAAAACGCGACACCGAATGCTTCTGAGGCTGTTCGGTTAGCGATCTGTTTCGCGGTGCTGATCCTTTCTTCAGTGAGCTTGGGTCGAGCCACATCAATGCGGGATTTCAAGTCGTCCAGCCCATCTCCGCTCGGCTTTTCGTCAGGTTTCATGGCAGTCCTCGAAACCGCACAACTAGGCGCACAAAAACGGGCTAAAACTTGCCGCCGGTGTAGGACCTTGGGCCAGCTAGGTCAAGCAGAGCAGCCAGATAGCTGCTTCAACCCGCCTCTGCCGTAGAAGCATGCAAGAGCGCTTCATTGAGGTCGATGGAAAGCAGGCTGGAGACGCCGCGCTCGGCCATGGTGACGCCGAACAGGCGGTCGACCCGCGACATCGTGACCGGGTGGTGGGTCACAATCACAATCCGGGTTTGCGATTTCCGGGCCCATTCGCCCACCAGATCGCAGAATCGAGCGACGTTGTGGTCGTCCAGCGGGGCATCGACCTCGTCGAGGACACAGATCGGCGCNGGGTTGGTCTGCAGCAGCGCGAAAATCAGCGCCGTCGCCGTCATCGACTGCTCACCCCCGGACATGAGCGCCAGCGATGTCAGCTTCTTCCCCGGGGGCTGGGCGTAGATTTCCAGCCCGGCATTCANGGGGTCTTCGGCGTCGATCAGCTCGAGGTGNGCGGAACCGCCGTTGAACAGCCGGGAAAAGGTCTCTTCAAAGGCCTTGTTGACCTTATTGAAGGCGTCGGCGAGCCGAGTCCGACCTTCCTTGTTTAGGCTGGAAATGGCGCGGCGNAGCTTGTCGATCGCCTTGTTCAGGTCGCCGCGCTCTTCNTCGTAGGTCGCCAGTTCGTCCGCCAGCTCGCGGCTTTCGTCCTCGGCGCGCAGGTTGACCGCGCCCAGGGCGTCGCGGTCGNGGACAGCGGCCTTGTAGGCCCGGTCCGTATCCCCGCGCAGCGGCAGGTCGCCCGCCGGGTCGAGCTCAGCGATGNCGGGCAGGGCCTCAGGACCGGTCGAGAAAGTTTCGTGGATCAGCGCCGACAGCTCGTNCTTGCGCTCGGTCTCGGTCTCGGCGGTGAGACGCGCGGTGGCGAGGGTCTCGCGGGCGATGCTCGCTTCCTTCTCTGCCTGCCGGGCTTCCGCGTCGGCAGTCGAAGCGGCAGCGCGCCGGTCTGATACAGCCGCCACGGCGCGTTCGACCGCTTCGCGGCCGTCGTGGATCGACTGTTCCAGCGCCTGCCGCTTGTTGGCGATGTCGGCAGGGCGGGCGTCGAGGGCCGCGCGTTCTTCGGTCAGGGACTTGTCCCGGTTGTCCAGCTGTGCGTGCTGGTGCTCGGCGTTCTTGAGCCGGCCTTCCCAGGAAAAGCGCTCGGTAACGATGGCGCCGAGCCGGTTGGTCCGGCTCAGAGCATCGCGCTTGTGCTGCTCGCGCTCGGCCTGAGCCTTGGCCAGCGATTGCCGGACGGCATCAACCCCGGGCCGGAGCTGGTCGACCTCGGCCTGCCGGGCTTGCGCGTCCGGGCGGTCGTCGAAGGCAGCCTGTGCCTGTTCCATCGTCGCCGTTGCGTCGGCCAAATCGGCGTCAAGGGTCGACAAAGCTGCGCGCAGGGCGCCGCTTTCGGCCTCGAAGCGGGCAACTTCGGCCTCGGTGCGGGACAGTTCAGACTGGGCGCCGGTCAGGGCGCGATATGCCATCTGCAGGCCCTGCCGGCCCTGCGCTTCGGCACTCTTGGCCTCGGCCAATCGGTTTTTCTGGGTCTGTGCGGCGGCCTGCGCGGCTTCGTTGCCCGCACTCGCAGCACTGATCAGGCTGGTCAGTTCCTCGGCCCGCCGCTTTTGCTCAAGCAGTCGCGCGGCTGCAGGCGCTTCGCCGGGCAGGACCCGGTAGCCGTCCCAGCGCCAGAGGCCGCCCGCTCGGGTCGTCAACCACTGTCCGGCCTGCAACCGGCTCTGCAGCGCCGTCGCTTCAGCTGCACTGTCCGAGACCCCGCACGCCGCCAACCGCAGCCGCAGCGCTGCAGGCGCGTCATCGATCAGGTCCGTCATCGCCCGCACGCCGGCGGGCAGGGCTGCCGGGCCGGTTCCGGCTGCATCGGACCAGAAATCACCGCTGTCCTGCTCGGTCGCCGGCGCCTGCAGCGCATCGCCGAGCAGGGCCGCCAGCGCGATTTCGTAGCCGTCCTGAACCCGAATGTCGGAGAGGACGGATCGCCCGCCGGCCGCTTCGCCTTTGTCGCTGGCTGCGAGCAAACGCTGCAGGCCGTCAAATTCTACGCGAAGCTGCGCCATTTCGCGCCCCTGGGTGTCGGCGAGGCTCCTTGCCTGTTGCTCGTCGTCCTGTGCCTGAGCCAGCGCAACTTCGGCCGCTGCCAGCCCCGCGGCGACGCTGTCGTGCTCCGCCTGTAGTCCGGCGACCCGGTTGCGGGCTTCTTCCGGATCGGCTCCGCTGCCGTTGCGGCCTTCGATATCACCGATCTGCCCCAGCAGGCGGTCGCGCCGGGCCTGCAGGGCGTCCACCCGCTGGGTTGCCTGATCCAGTGCGGTTTTCCGCGCGCTGATCTCCGCGCCGACTTGCGCCATCTCAGCCCGGGCATCGGCCATGGCCTGATCCAGCCGGGTCACTTCAGCGCTGGCGGCTTCTACGGCGCTTTCGAGTTTGGCAAAGGCCGCCTCGGCGCCTTCGCCGGCTGCCTGCAACTCGCCTTCTTCCTGCACAAGCCGGTCGAGTGCGCTTTGCGCGTCGCTGACCAGATTGGCTTCGCGCACCTGATCCTGTTCGAGCTGGCGTCGCTGATTGGTGTTGACGTCGAGCAGGCGCTCGATCTCGGCCAGATCACGGTCGAGGCCATCGCGGCCGACCAGAAGCGCCTGCAGGGCAGCGCCCGCCTCGGCTTCTTTCTTCTGCAGATCGGGTAGATCAGTCGACAGCTCGATCGCGGCGGCATTGGCCCTGGCGGCGCCTGCCTCGGCGTCAGCAACCCGACGCTCGGCCTTGACCAGCGCTTCTTTGGCACGCTCGGTCGAGCGGGTCTGCGCGACCCACTGCAGATAGTGCAGCTGCGCGTTGAGCCGGGTCATGCGCTCGCTCAGACGACGGTATTTCTCCGCCTGCTTGGCCTGACTTTCCAGCGTCTTGAGCCGCTCCTGCAGCGCGTTCATGACGGTATCGAGCCGCTCAAGGTTGGTCTCGGCAGCCCGCAGGCGGCTTTCTGCCTCGCGCCGTCGCACCGACAGGCCGACAATCCCTGCGGCTTCTTCGAGGATCTGGCGCCGGTCGACCGGCTTGGCGTTGATGATCGCCGCGACCCGTCCCTGCGAAACGATGGCGGAAGAAGACGCGCCCGAACCTGCGTCGGAAAACAGCAGCTTGACCTCGCCGGCGGTCTTTCGGGTCTTGTTGATGCGGTAGTCCGAGCCCTTGCCCCGCTCGATCCGGCGGGAAATGCTCACCAGCGGATGCTCGGCGTACTGGGGCGGCAGGTCACCGTCCTTGTTGGACAGCACCAGCTCGACCTCGGCCACGTTGCGGGCTGGGCGGTCGGAGGAGCCGTTGAAGATGACCTCTTCCATNTCCGCCCCGCGCAGCTGCTTGGANCGGGACTCGCCCATGACCCACTTCAGGGCCTCGACGATGTTGGATTTGCCGCAGCCGTTGGGGCCGACAATCCCGGTGACCCCGGGTTCGATATGGAAGTCGGTCGCGTCGACAAAGCTCTTGAAGCCCTGCAGCCGGAGTTTTGAAAACGCAACCAAACTATTCCTCGCTTTGCCTCAGAGACGGCTGACCCGGCGCTCGATCTCAGCTTCGATCTCGGTCCAGCCCCCACGCGGGGTGAACGGATCGCCGTTGATGAAGATACGCGGGGTTCCGTCGACGCCGAGATCNTCGACGGCGGTGTTGTAACGCTCAATGATCGTCTGCTGGTTGGTCTGGTCACCAACGCAGGCCTTGTACTCTTCGACCGACTGACCGGTGAGCGATGAAATCTCGACCGCCAGCTCGTCTTCGCTGCCACCGCCGCGCCAGTCGCGCTGGTTCTCGTAGAGCGCCTCNATAGCGGCGAAGTAGGCCTCACCCTGCAGGCAGCGCGCGGCCAGAGCAGCCCGGTAAGCCACCCCGTCGAGCGGGAAATCGCGGTGCACGTAAGCCAGCTGACCAGCCTCGATAAACGGCTTCAGTAGCGGGTAGCCCTCGCGGTGGAAGGCCGCACAGTGCGGGCAGGTGAGGGAGGCGTATTCGATCAGCACGATCGGCGCGTCCGGCGACCCCTCATAGGTCTCGTTTTCGTACACACCGGTGCCCAGCCCGCCATCGCTGGCCAGCGGCACGTAGCTTGCCGCTTCGGCCTCAGGCGTGGTGGCGTCCTGTGCCTGGCTCGCTGCGGCAACCGTAACAANGGCCGCCANGGCGAAGCCCGAACGTGCGACAAAATTTAACATCGAATTCATCCTTTGCTCTTATCCACTCGAGTCGGTGGGTCACAACCGGAGTCGCGTAGATTCTTGTGGGTAACTTATGCGATTCTAGGGTTCTTGTCCGTGGTCGCGTTCACGCTCGTCGATGCTGGTGCGCAGGGACTCAAGCGCGTCGCCTAAGTCTTCATTGTTACGCCTTTCCCGCCGGTTCATCACCCGGCTTTCGCGCTCATCCGGCCCACGATTTGTCACAGTTTCGCGAGATGCNCCCCGCGAACGCCCGCCNCNGNNGCTCCNGCTNCGNGCAGCCTGCCCCGCNGCGGCGTGGCTCTGGCGCAGNTGCAGCCGCTCGATCCGGCCGTGGCCGAGGAACTGATTGACGCCGGAAATGATCTCCGCTTCGGCCATCTGGGCAAAGGNGGCGTAGGCCGGCGCGACCGACAGCTCCAGCGTGCCCTTTCGGCGCATCCGGCGGTCAGCGTAGGCAATCCGGGTCGGCACGGTCCACTGGGCGTGCTCCTCCCCCACCACCTCGCGCCAGTGCAGCAGCAGGTCGGCTTCGAGGCTGCCTTTGCGGCCTAGCCCTTCTTTCAGAATTTTGGGAACCAGCCGCGACAGACCCTGCGCGCGATNGGTGCGACGCGGGGTTTTGGCTCGAGACTCTTTGCCCTTCGCGGANGAAGCGCCTAAGTCCTTGGTTGATGAACGATCCTGACTCACGCTTTACCGCTCCTGAAGCCCGGNTGGAGGCTGACTTTTCCGACCGTCTGCTCGATTGGTACGATCAGAACCGGCGTGACCTGCCGTGGCGGGCGGGGCCGGGCGAGACCGCNGACCCCTATCACGTCTGGCTGTCGGAAATTATGCTGCAGCAAACCACCGTGGCAACCGTTAAGGGCTATTTCGAGGCCTTTACTGCCCGCTGGCCGACGGTTTCCGACCTTGCGGCTGCCTCGCTGGACGACGTGCTCACGGCCTGGGCCGGNCTGGGGTACTACGCCCGCGCCCGCAACCTGCACAAATGCGCGGTCGAGATCGCAGAGCGCCGGCAGGGGCAGTTCCCGCGCGATGAAGCCGACCTGCTGACCNTGCCCGGGGTCGGNGCCTACACCGCCGCCGCCATCGCGGCCATCGCCTTCGATCAGCGCGCCGTCGTCGTCGACGGCAATATCGAGCGGGTGATCAGCCGCTGGTATGCGCTCGAACGCCCGCTCCCGGCTGCCAAGTCACAAATCCGCGCCCTGACCGACCGGGTGACGCCGCAGGCCCGCAACCGCGACTTTCCGCAGGCGATGATGGACCTCGGTTCGGGCATCTGCACCCCACGTTCGCCGACCTGCCTGCTGTGCCCGGTGTCGGCCGGCTGCGCGGCCTTCGCTGCCGGCACGCAGACCGACTTCCCCCGCAAAGCGCCGAAGAAGCAGCGGCCCACGCGGCAGGGGCTGGCCTACTGGATCGAGCGCGATGGCGCGGTGCTGCTGACCCGGCGGCCGGAAACCGGCCTGCTTGGCGGCATGATGGAGGTGCCGGGCAGCGACTGGATCGACGCCGGGGAGCCCGCGCTGCAGCCTGCTGTGACCGGGACCGTGAAAGACGGCCTGGTCGAGCACACCTTCACCCACTTTCACCTGCAGGTGCGGGTGGTGGTGCCCGAAGCCGACCCCGACGCCACGATCGTGGCGCTGGCGCTCAAAAAAAAGGGTGCCACGTGGGCGCCCATTGAAGACCTGGACCGTTATGCCTTGCCGACGATCATGAAAAAGATCGTCAGGCATGCTCTTAAAAATATCTGAGCCGGTCCAGGGCTCCGGCTGGCCGAAATTGCCAGCGCATCCTTTGTCAACTCATGCTGCTACACTGGGTTGCAAGGTATTCCGAACCTTCTGACGCAAGGTATCGATCGGCAGAAGCCTGCCGTTTTCCTCCACATGCCAGAACGTCCAGCCGTTACAGGAGGGCGCTTCTTGTAAGGCCGCGCCCACCTTATGAATGCTGCCCCGGTGGACGTCGGCCATGACGGTTCCATCGGCGGCTACCCGTGCCTTAAATTTACGCCCGGGTCCCAGAAGTTCGGCACCCGGTTCCAGCATGCCCAGCTCAAGGAGCTGACCAAAAGGAATACGAGGCGCTTCGCGCTTGCTGGGAAGGTCGGAAACAACGACTGAATCGGGCTCAGTGATCTTTGAAATACGATCGTGAGCGACGGCCAAATAGGCCTCATCCCGTTCAATCCCGACAAAATTGCGACCGAGCTTCTTCGCAACGGCACCGGTGGTGCCAGTCCCGAAGAACGGATCCAGAATAAGATCGCCAGCTTTGGTCGCAGCTGAAATTACGCGGTGAAGGAGGGCTTCCGGCTTCTGCGTCGGATGCGCTTTCTTACCTTCGGTATCCTTGAGGCGCTCACCGCCCTGGCAGATTGGAAACAGCCAGTCGGAGCGCATCTGAAGATCGTCGTTGGAGGCCTTGAGTGCCTCGTAGTTGAACTGGTACTTCGCGCCTTCGTCGCGGGCGGCCCAGATCAGGGTCTCGTGCGCATTCTGGAACCGGGTGCCGCGGAAATTCGGCATCGGGTTGGTCTTGCGCCAGACCACGTCGTTGAGGATCCAGAACCCGAGGTCCTGGATGGTCGCTCCCATGCGGAAGACGTTGTGATACGTGCCGATCACCCAGATCGTGCCGTTGGGCTTGAGCACGCGCCGCGCCTGGCTCAGCCACTCAGCGGTAAAGGCGTCGTAAGCCCGGAAGCTCTCGAACCGATCCCATTCGTCGTCAACGCCGTCGACCCGGCTGTTGTCGGGGCGGTGCAGGTCGGATTTGAGCTGCAGGTTATAGGGCGGGTCTGCAAACACCATGTCGACGCTCTCTGACGGCAATTGCGCCAGCACATCGAGGCTGTCTCCGCTAATAATCTGATTTGAAATATCTTGAACTGAAAACATGGGCGCACAATGTTTCTCGCCCCAGATTCTGTCAACAAAAAACGATATAAAACAGTTATCTAACTGATCTTCTTAAACTAACTTCTTCTATGATGTGGCCAAAGAGGCGCAGTAAATTTGTATGTTCTTCAGGCGTTCATGGCGCGCGCAACGTTATGCGCCCTTTCCGGGTCCTCCAGCCAGTTTCGCAGCGGCGCGAAGCTCTGCCGGTGGTGTGCCGTAACCCCGACCGAGGCCATGGCGTCGCGGTGCAGCGCCGAGCCATAGCCGGCATTGCTGTGCCAGCCGTAGTGCGGATAGCGCCGCGCCAGCCGGCTCATTAGCCGGTCGCGCACCACCTTGGCGACGATCGACGCCGCCGATATTTCCGGCACCAGCGCGTCACCCTTGATCACCAGTTCGGTGCGCAGGCCCAGCCCCGGGTTCTGGTTGCCGTCCACCATCGCCAGCGTCGGGGTTTCAGGCAGGCGTGCCACGGCCCGGCGCATGGCGAGCAGCGTCGCCTGCAGGATGTTGAGGCTATCGATCTCCCGAACCGATGCCGCGCCGATGCCGACCAGTGCCTCGGCCGTGATCTGGGCGCAGAGGCGCTCGCGCTTTGCCGCGCTCAACGCCTTGGAGTCTGCCAGTCCTTCAATGGGTCGGGGCAGGATCACCGCCGCCGCGACCACCGGCCCCGCCAGCGGTCCGCGACCGACTTCATCCACCCCGGCGATGCGCTCGCCACCGTCGATCCGGGCCAGCAGATCGCTCACAGTGCATCGATCCGCGCGTACAGGCCCTGCGCATTCTGCCATTCGGACTGCAGCGCGTGCACGACGTTGTCGGAGGTCAGGTGCTGGCACAGCCCACGCTGGTGCGCGATGATACCCGGTGGGCGTCGGTCCGCTGCCCACTGATCCCCCGGGCGCCGGTGCCGGACCAGCCACATGCAGCACCAGGTCAGCACCCGCAGCGTCGCGATCCGCCGCGCCGGGGCCAGCCATGGCTGGCTTTGCGCCCGCAGGCGGGGATCGAGCGCATCGAGGTAGTCGACGTGAAAGCCCAGCACGTTGTCTTCGCTCAGCTCGGCTTGCAGGCTCATGTCCCAGACCGTGGCTGGATAGATCGACAGTGCCCCGACATCGAGCGTCGGCAGGCCGTAGTGGCAGTTTTCAACGTCGATCAGCATCACCGCTCCTTCGGGATCGATCAGGAAGTCGCCCGGGTGGATCCGCCCGAGCGAGAGACCAAAGGGCGGCGAGCCAAGCCGGACCCAGCCGCTCTTGGCAAAGTTGGCAAGCCATCCAAGCTCGTCTTCCAGCGCCGTGCGAACGCCCTCGGACACCGGGGCGTCTTTGACGTACCGGCCCTGATCGCTGATCAGCTGCGCCACCCGCTGCAGCGCGTTGTCGAAGCTGGGCAGACCGCGCATTTCGGGCATGGGCACCGGCATCTGGTGCATGTCGGCGAGGAAGTGGGCGAGGCGGCGAAAGTCCGCTGGCAGCGCGGGCAGGCGTCCTTTGACCAGATCGATCAGCGCGCCGCCGTTGGGCAGCGCCTGCGAGGACTCCAGCGCCGCCAGAAACCGGGGCGCCAACCCCAGCCGCGACAGCGTGGTATAGGCCTCAGCCTGAAAATCGGCCCAGGCGGTCCAGTGCAGGTCCGAGGGCAGGGCGATGGGCATGCGCAGCACCCCGTACTCGGCTACCTGAACGTGTTCGTGGCTGAGATTGCGCAGCCGCATGGGCCGCAATGGGTCGCCGGCCAGCCCCAGACCGCGCAGCACGCCGGAAATGTGGTCGAGTTGGGTCTCGGTCAGCGCCATGCGGTGCCTTTGCCTAGGTTTCGCGCAGGCGCGGCATCAACTCGACCAGGTTGCAGGGCCTGTGCCGGTTGTCGAGCTGGTAGCGCAGGATCTGGGTCCAGCCGTCTTTGACTGCACCGGTCGAGCCGGGCAGGGCGAACAGGTAGGTGCCGCGCGCCACCCCGCCCAGCGCGCGCGATTGCAGCGCGGAGGTGCCGATGACCTGAAAACTCAGCCAGCGGAACATCTCGCCAAAGCCGTCGATCTGCTTTTCCAGCACGCGGTCGAAGGCTTCGGGCGTCACATCCCGGCCGGTGATGCCGGTGCCGCCGGTGGTCACCACGCAGTCGATCGCCGGGTCGTCGATCCACGCCGTCAGCCGGGCGGCGATCACGTCGGCGTCGTCCTTGAGGATGGTGCGGGCGATCACGCTGTGGCCGTC
Organism: Rhodospirillaceae bacterium; assembly: GCA_002711265.1. GTDB lineage: Bacteria > Pseudomonadota > Alphaproteobacteria > UBA7985 > UBA7985 > UBA7985. The sequence goes on along the minus strand of PAGB01000008.1, from coordinate 3,961 downwards.
GGCTTCGATCAGCGCTTGGAGCCGGTCGCCGGAGGTATCGGTCTCGGGGGTGCGGGTGTCAGAGACGGTCAGCACCGCGATCTGTACCGGCAGAAAGGGGCGGTTTTCGTCGAACGAGGCCGGGATCGTGGTCATGGGGTCTCTCCCGACCGCAGAAAGTCCTTGAGGATCAGCAGGTCTTCCCACGCCTGCCGCTTGTTGACCGGCTGGCGCAGCAGATAGGCCGGGTGCAGGGTCGGCAGCACCGGAATGGTCTGCGCACCGACGCTGAATTCCCGCCACTTGCCCCGCTCGCGGGTGATGCGCAGGTTGGGGTCGATCAGGGTCTGCGCCGACAGCCCCCCAACCGCGAGGATGACCTTGGGCGCCACCAGCTCGATATGCCGCTTGGAAAACGGCCAGCACAGGGCGATTTCACCGGCGTTGGGCTTGCGGTTCCCGGGCGGCCGCCAGAACACGATGTTGGTGATGCGGAAGTTGGTGTCCCGGCTCAGGCCGACGTGACCCATCATGTCGTCGAGCATCTGCCCGCTGCGGCCGACGAAGGGCTTGCCCTGCCGGTCCTCGTCGGCACCCGGGGCCTCGCCGATCACCAGAATGTCGGTCTGGTCCTGCCCGTCTGCAAAAACGGTGGAGCTGGCTGTGTCTTTCAGCAGGCAGCCGTCGAAGGCCTCGACCGCGGCTTGCAGCGCTTCGAGGCTGTCGCACGCAGCGGCCAGCTTTTCGGCTTCGGCGATGTCGGCGACGGCTTCGAGCCCGCGGCGGCCATGCTGGTTGGCAGCCGAGGGGGCGGTCTTGGCGACAGGTTTCGGCGCTGCGTTGGCCGCGGGCGCTGCGGCTACCGATGTGGTTTCTGCAGCAACTCGTAGCTTTGCGTGGAGTTCCAATGGCGCTTCTGCCCGCGTTGCGGGCTGTGCTTCCGGCCGACTCGCGGTGTCCTTTGCGACTTCTGGCCGCGCTTTCGCCGCTGCCCGGAGCGCAATAGCGTCGACAGGTGCAGCCGCCAACGTATCGAAAACGCCGCATTCCTGCTGCCAAGCGACAGCCTCGGCCCAGAGGGCAGGGTCGAAGGGGAGTGAATTGAGCGCTTCAGGCATGAATCAGGGCCGTTTGAGGGTGGTTGGCGTTGCACGGACGGACTTCTTGGCTATGGTCCGCACCAGAGCTTTATGTGAACTTGGAAGGGATTGCATCCACGCTCAAGCCTTTTCGGCCCCGCTGGGGTCGGTTCGCCGGAAACGTGACCGGCCTGGGGCTGACCTGAGCGGATGACGGCCTTCCGGCAAGACTGAAAGAGACGGAGGAAAGCAGGGACATGGAACGCGAAGCGATGGAAGTTGATGTCGTTATCGTCGGTGGTGGTCCTTCGGGTCTGTCCGCCGCGATCCGGCTGCAGCAACTGGCACAGGAAAAGGGCGAGGAACTCGCTATCGTCGTGCTGGAAAAGGGCTCGGAGGTGGGTGCGCACATCCTATCCGGTGCGGTCATGGAGCCGCGTGCGATGAACGAGCTGTTCCCGGACTGGAAAGAGCGGGGCGCGCCGCTGGACGTGCCGGTTGAAGACGAGAAGTTCATGGTGCTGACCGAGGTCAATGGTCTGTCGCTGCCGGTCTGGGCCATGCCCAGCCAGGTCCACAACCACGGCAACTATATCGTTTCGCTGGGTAACATCTGCCGCTGGCTGGCCGAGCAAGCCGAGGGCATGGGCATCGAAATTTTTCCGGGCTTCCCGGCCTCCGAAGTGCTTTACCACGAAGACGGCTCGGTCAAGGGCGTCGCCACCGGCGTTATGGGCATCGGCCGCGACGGCGAGCAGAAGCCGGGCTTCGAGCCAGGCATGGAGTTGCACGCCAAGTACACCATCTTCGCCGAGGGCGTGCGTGGGTCGCTGTCCAAGCAGCTGATCGAGCAGTTCGGTCTGGCGGAGAAGTCCAGCCCGCAGAAATACGGCATCGGCTTCAAGGAGCTGTGGGAACTCGACCCCGAGCAGCACAAGCAGGGCACCGTGATTCACACCGCGGGCTGGCCGATGGACTGGAACACCTGGGGCGGTTCCTTCATCTATCATCTCGACAACAATCAGGCCTATGTCGGCTACGTGGTCGCGCTCGACTACAAGAACCCGCACCTCAGCCCCTTTGATGAATTCCAGCGCTTCAAGCAGCACCCCAAGGTGCGGCCGATGCTGGAGGGCGGAAAGCGCCTGTCCTACGGCGCGCGGGCGATCAACGAGGGCGGCTTCCAGTCGATCCCCGAGCTGACCTTCCCCGGCGGCATGCTGGTGGGCTGTTCCGCCGGCTTCCTGAACGTGCCGAAGATCAAGGGCTCTCACACGGCGATGAAGTCCGGCATGGTCGCGGCCGAAGCGGTGTTCGAAGCGCTGCAGCAGGGTGAAGACGCCCCGAAGCAGCTGACCGGCTACCAGTCCAACATGGAAAAGAGCTGGGTGTTCAAGGAGCTGTTCCGCGCCCGCAACTTCGGCCCGTGGTTCCACAAGCTGGGCCTCGCCGGGTTCGGCGTCGGCGCACTGGAGCTGCACCTGACCAACCTCGGCCTTGCCATGCCGTGGACCTTCAAGCACCGCCACAAGGACCACGAAGCGCTCAAGCCGGCCGACAAGTGCCGCAAGATTGACTACCCCAAGCCCGACGGTGTGGTCAGCTTCGACAAGACCTCGTCGGTCTATCTGGCCAACGTCAATCACGAGGAGGATCAGCCGATCCACCTGACCCTCAAGAACGACAGCACGCCGATCGAGATCAACCTTGCCACCTACGACGCGCCCGAGCAGCGTTACTGTCCGGCCGGGGTCTACGAGATCGTGCGCGAGGACGACGGCACCAACCCGCGGCTGCAGATCAACGCGCAGAACTGCGTGCACTGTAAGACCTGCGATATCAAAGACCCGACCCAGAACATCAACTGGGTGACGCCAGAGGGTGGCGGTGGGCCGAACTATCCGAACATGTAGGGGGTGGTTCCGCGCTTCGGAGCCCTTCGATACATCGCAAAAGGCCGCCTCACCGGGCGGCCTTTTTCTTTGCCGGGCCACCTGCCGTCCACCCCGTAGTGCAGCCCATGGCCCGGGCCTTGCTGCGTGTATTTCTGGAGAGACGCATAACCCTTGATGGCTTTATATTATGCGCTGCATTCTGCAAAAGGCGGGCTGTGGCGCCGCATTTTCGGAGACGGACCGTGGTTTCAGGTCGGATCAATTCAGCTCCTCTTGCCGGCGCTCTGGCGCGGGTTCGATCAAGCCTGCTGGCAATGCTGGTGGGGCTGTTCGTGCTGGTTTCGGCCCTGCTCGGCTGCCTGCCCAAGGCGCAGGCTCAAGACCTTGCCCAAGACCTGAGTGAAGTCTCTGATCCCGGAACCACGGCGGCGGCGTATCTGGATCAGGCACTCACGGCCCGGTCCGATGTCATGGTGGTGCTCGACCAGTCGCTGAGCCTGTACGACCCCTGGGACGGTGCCGAAAGCCGGCTGCAACGCGTACAGCGGTCCTTGCCTGACGCCCTCGTGGCCCTGCCGGACAGCGCCCGCACCGGCGTCGTGACCTTTGGCCACCGGCGCGCGGGTGACTGCGCCGATATTCAGGTGCTGACCAACCCGGTCGAACGCCCGCTCGACGCCCAGCTGATGCAGGATTGGCAGGCGACGCCCAGCCCGGCTGCCGGTGAACGTCCGCTGGCCGACGCCATCGAGACCGCGGCTGCGCGAATCATGCGGTCCAGCAGCGATCAGGGGGGCGCCATCGTCGTGCTAACCGATGGTCTGGACAGCTGCGGCGGCGATGTCTGTGCGCTGGCGACACGATTGGGCCAGCATCAGATCCCCGTGCATCTGGTCGGCCTCGGACTGGAACAGAGCGAGCAGATGGCACTGAGCTGTCTGCCGGCTCGCACGGGTGGTGCTCTCTTGCTCGCCGCAGTCGCTGAAGAAGTGCATACCCATATTGATG
>PAGB01000007.1 GCA_002711265.1 Rhodospirillaceae bacterium | reverse complement strand
CGGCCCTGCCCTGGCCGCGCCGCATCCTGCGCGCGCAGGCCGATATGCTGCCGGCCACGCTGCTGACTGTGGAATAGTCAATTCCCCGAGCGCGGCTCATAATGCTAAGGTCCGATCATGAAGCCAGAAACCCACCCGACAGCCCCTGAAGCGGCCCTGCCGACGATCCGCCGCCTACCCGACACGCTGGTCAACCAGATCGCGGCGGGCGAGGTCGTGGACCGCCCGGCGAGTGTGGTCAAGGAGCTGGTGGAAAACGCCATCGACGCCGGGGCCGAGCGGGTTTCGATCATGCTGCGCGAGGGCGGCAAAGCGCTCATCCGGGTCGAAGACGACGGCCACGGCATGGACGCCGAAGGCATGCGGCTGGCGCTGGAACGGCATGCAACCTCGAAGCTGCCCGAAGGCGATCTGGTCCGCATCGAAAAGCTCGGCTTCCGCGGAGAAGCGCTGCCGTCGATCGCCTCGGTGGCACGCCTCAGCCTGACCTCCCGCACCGCCGGGGGCGAAAACGGCTGGTCGCTGCGGGTAGAAGGCGGCGAGACCGTGTTCGACGGCCCGACCTCCGCCAACCCCGGGACGGTGATCGAAGTCAGCGACCTGTTCTACGCTGTCCCGGCCCGGCTCAAGTTCCTAAAGGGCGAGCAGGCTGAGGCCAGCGCCTGCCTCGACATCGTCCGCCGGCTCGCGCTGGCGCACCCGACAGTCAGTTTCGACGTGCAACACAACGCCCGGCGCACCCTGGCCCTGCCCGGGTGCAGCGACGCCGGTGACCGCGTGCGCGACGTTATGGGTGCCGACTTCGCCGCCAACAGCCGGGAGATCCGCCGCGAACGCGACGGTCTGGTGCTGCGCGGCTGGGCGGGCCTGCCGACCTATAACCGCGCTAATAGCCTGAGCCAGTTCCTGTTCGTCAACGGCCGCCCGGTCCGTGACCGCCAGCTGAGCGGGGTGATCCGTGCGGCCTACCGCCCCGTGCTCGCCCCCGACCGTCACCCGGTGGTGGTGCTGTGGTTGGACGTGCCGCCGGACGCCGTCGACGTCAACGTGCACCCGGCCAAGTCGGAGGTTCGCTTCCGGCAGGCCGGTGAAGTCCGCGCCCTGCTCATCGACGGGCTGCGGCGCGGCATCGTCGAGGGCGGGTTCAGCGCCTCAAGCCACCTCACCGGCGGGGTACTCGACCGACTGCAGAGCGGACTGGAACCGTCCGCCGACGCGCAACCTCCTGCTACGGGCCGCCCAGCGCTGCAGGGCGACTACAGCCATCGCGCGCACCACCCGTCTGCGGCACAGCAGGCCGGCTGGGCGCAGGCCTTTGCCCCCGCCGCCCGGGTTGCTGAGCCCGGCGCTGCCTTCACTGCCGCCAATGGTGCGCCGCCGGAGAACAGCGCAGACGAGATCGACCCCGGCGCCTTCCCGCTCGGCGCGGCCAAGGCCCAGCTGCACGCCAACTACATCGTCGCCGAAACCGAAGGCGGCTTCGTCATCGTCGACCAGCACGCCGCCCACGAACGGCTGGTGCTGGAGCGCATGAAAGCCCAACGTGACCTCAAAGGAGTGGAGCGGCAGGCTCTGCTGATCCCCGAAGTCGTCCACCTCGACCCCGCGAGCGCTGAACGGCTGGAGGAAGCCGCAGACGTGCTTGCCGAAGCCGGGCTGGTGATCGAGCCCTTCGGCGACGGCACGGTGGTGGTGCAGGAAACCCCCGCCGTCCTCGGTCAGCCAAACTGCCAGAAACTGGTTACCGACCTCGCCGAGGAACTGGCGGGCTGGGAGCAGGCATTTTCGCTGCAGGAGCGGCTGGACCGCGTGCTGGCAACCGCAGCCTGTCACGGCTCGGTACGCTCGGGCCGCCGCCTGAGCGGGGCGGAGATGAACCAGCTGCTGCGGGATATGGAAGCGACACCGCTGGCCGGGCAGTGCAACCACGGCCGCCCCACCTACGTGCAGCTGTCTCTGGAAGACCTCGAAGCGCTGTTCGAGCGGCGCTAGACCCGCGCCTTCGCCCTATCCGCCTCAGCCGCCCGCTGGCCAGTCCCAGCTGCCCTCGGGCGCATGGAAGCTGAAGGTCGTCTGCCCCACAGCCTTCTCGTGCAGCAGCGACCAGCCGGGGAGACTGCGATCGGTTTCGCTGTCGCCTTCCCAGACCAGCAGGGTTTCCCCGTGCCACAGCCCGCCGTCGGTGAGCAGGGCCGCCACCGCCACCGGTCCTTGGGCGTAGGGCGGATCGGCGAGAATCACCCCGAAGCCACCCTCGACGGAGAAAGCCGCAGCCGTGGTCCGAACCGACGTCAGGCCGTCGGTCAGCCCCAGCGCGGCGATATTGGCCTGCAGCACGGCAGCATGGGCGCGGCTGTTCTCGGCAAAGGCGGCAAAGGCCGCCCCGCGCGACAGCGCTTCCAGCCCCAGCGCCCCGGTGCCGGCGAAGGCATCGAGCACGCGGGCCTCGCTGAGCACCGACTGGCCGCCGGGTCGCTTGAAGCGGTTGGTCAGCACGTTGAACAGGGTTTCTCGGGCGCGGTCGCTGGTCGGGCGCACGCCCTGCCCCGAGGGCACCGCCAGCCGTCGCCCGCGCAGGCTGCCGCCGGTCAGGCGCAGGCTGCCCGGTGGGGGGGGCTTAGCCGCCACGGCGCGGAGTCCGGCTGTTGCGGGTGCTCGACGGCGAGCGGCCCACGCCCATGCGGCGGCCATCCTTGGCGGCGCGCTTCTTGTCGGCGAGCTTGCGGTGGCCCGGCTTCTTTGGCTTGGGCTTGGCTTTGGCCCAGGTTGACTTCTTCTCGGTGCCGACGCCGAACAGTTCGAACATCCGCGCCCGCGAGACTTCCTTGAGCTCCATGCGCGCCAGTGACCCCAGCGTCAGCCCGCCGTATGAAACCCGGATCAGTCGATTGACTTGCAGGCCCAGATGCTGCGCCAGCTTGCGGATTTCGCGGTTCTTGCCCTCGGTCAGGGTGAAGCGATACCAGCGGTTCAGCCCGCTTTCCTTCTGGGTTTCCCGCTCGACGATCACTGGCCCGTAGCGGACCTCGTCGATGGTGACCCCGTCGGCCAGCGCTGCGAGCTGGCGGTCGGTGACCATGCCGTGCGCGCGAACGCGGTAAATGCGGGAGAGGCCGGTATCGGGCAGCTCCAGCTTGCGCTTGAGCACCGGGCTGGTGGTGAACAGCAGCAGGCCTTCGGAGTTGATATCGAGCCGGCCGACAGCGAGCAGGCGCGGGGCGCCTGGGCCCATATCGGGCAGCAGGTCGTAGACCGTGGTTCGCCCCTCGGGGTCACGGTCGGTGACCAGCGCGCCCAGCGGCTTGTAAAAGCGGTAGAGCTTGACGTCGGGCGGCGCAGACAGCGGCCGGTCGTCGACGGACACCCCCTGCCAGTCGTCGAGATTGACGGCGGGGTCGCTGACCACGACGCCGTGGACCTTGACCCGGCCGGCCTCGATCATCCGCTCCGCATCGCGGCGGGAGCATAGGCCCGAGTGCGCAATGATCTTGGCAAGACGGCTGCCGCCACTGCGGGTTGAGCCCTGATTGTCGTCTGTATCGGACTGGGTCACGGCCTGCTGGCCCCCCTGCTTGCCCCGGATCGGGGTCGGTCAATGCTGATTGTTCGTTCAGTCTTCGTTGGGGTCGAAAGGCGGCGATCCGGGCGTTTTGCGCAACTGGATCAGGCCCTTGATCGGCTTGCTCGGGTCCTGAGGCTCGCCCCGGCGCAGGATATCGATGCGGCCCTGTCGGGCCAGACCCTTGGCCTCGGCGCGCACCTGCCGCAGGAAGCCGCGCCACTTTTCTTCGCCTTTGACCTCATCGGGGCGGGGCGGGCGCAGAGCCATGGCGGCCTCGGTCGGTGAAAACGTCGCCCCGGCGCGCTCTTCGGCCAGGCGCAGGATGACGTGCTTGAGCGACTCAGCCACGCCTCAGTCCTCGAACCGGCGATCGCGCTCGCGGGCCAGTCGCAGGCGCAGGGCGTTGAGCTTGATGAAGCCCTCGGCGTCGCGATGATCGTAAACGCTGTCTTCCTCGAAGGTCACGTAGTCCTGACGGTACAGGCTGTAGGGGCTTTCCCGGCCGACGACCGTGGCGTTGCCCTTATACAGGCGCAGGCGGACCGCGCCCGTGACCCATTGCTGGGACTGGTCGATCAGGCCCTGCAGCAACTCGCGCTCGGGTGAGAACCAGAAGCCGTTGTAGATCAGCTCCGCATAGCGCGGCATCAGCTCATCTTTGAGGTGCGCGGCACCGCGGTCGAGCGTGATCGACTCAAGCGCCCGGTGCGCGGCGAGCAGAATGGTGCCGCCGGGGGTCTCGTAGACGCCGCGCGACTTCATACCGACGAAGCGGTTCTCGACCAGATCCAGCCGGCCGATGCCGTTATCGTGCCCATATTTGTTGAGCGTGGTCAGGATCGCCGCCGGCCCCATCTTCTCGCCGTTGATCGACACCGGATCGCCGTTCTCGAAGCCGATTTCGATCACCGTGTCTTTGTCGGGCGCTTCCTGCGGCGACAGCGTGCGCTGGTAGACGATGTTCGGGGCTTCTTCAGCCGGGTCTTCGAGAACTTTGCCCTCGGACGAGGTGTGCAGCAGGTTGGCGTCGACCGAAAACGGCGCTTCGCCGCGCTTGTCCTTGGCGATGGGAATCTGGTGCTCTTCGGCGAAGGCGAGCAGCTTGGTACGCGACGCGAGGTCCCATTCCCGCCACGGCGCGATCACTTTTATGTCCGGCTCCAGCGCGTAATAGGACAATTCGAAGCGGACCTGATCATTTCCTTTGCCCGTTGCGCCGTGGGAAACCGCGTCCCCGCCGACGTTACGCGCAATCTCGATCTGGCGCTTGGAGATCAGCGGCCGCGCGATCGACGTACCCAGCAGATACACGCCTTCGTAGAGCGCGTTAGCGCGGAACATCGGGAACACATAATCGCGGCAGAACTCGTCGCGCAGGTCCTCGATGAAGATGTTTTCAGGCTTAATGCCTAATAACAAAGCCTTTTCCCGGGCTGGCTCCAGCTCCTCGCCCTGGCCCAGATCGGCGGTAAAGGTGACGACTTCGCAGTTATACGTCACCTGCAGCCACTTAAGAATGACGCTGGTATCCAATCCGCCGGAGTAGGCGAGGACGACGCGATTGATGTCTTGGGTCATGGGGAATTCCATCAGAGGGACATAATGAACGGCTCGTATCCCCGCCGTTCTAACCGGACTCGACAGCTTTGCAACGCCGGGGAACGCCAAACGAGCATTGCAACTGGCTGGCAGCTTCGCCATGTACGGTTTCATGACCATGAATCCGACCCCGATCAGGCTCGAAGATCTGCTGGAAAACATTGACAAGCCGCTGCCGGATATCACCCGTCCGGTCTGGCGGTTCCACGACAATTTCAACGATCTGCTGGACTTTTGGCTGCGGCGCCACGGCACCTTCCGGGCGCTGCTGAGCGACCTGTCGGCTGCGCTGGAAGATTTCGGCGCTGACGGCCCGGACGTGGCCGAGGAAGAACGGCTGATGGAGATGTGGTCGCTGTTCCGCGAACAGCTCGACCAGCACCAGCAGGTCGAAGACGGCGTCTATTTCCCCGTCGTCGTCGCGCTGCACCCTGAGTTCGAGTCCGCCTTCGACACCCTGTCCGAAGACCATGACGCCATCGACGCCTGCCTCGACGCGGTCGAGAATGCCGAAGACGGCGCGGGCATGATGGAAGCGCTGCTGCTTCTCAACGACAAGCTTCTGGGCCATATGGAGGCGGAAGAAGACCTTATCATGCCGCTGGTGCTCGAAACCCCGCCGCCGCTCGAATTCGTGGTCTATGACGAAGACGGCAATGAAGTTGGTGGCGATGATGTCCTCGAAGACGAGGACGAGGACGACAGCCTCACCTACGTCACCAAAAACTAATCCGGCATAGCGGCAACGCCGCGCCGTCGATTGAGACGATCAGCTGACCAGCGTTCCCGCACCGTATTCGGTGAGCAGTTCCAGCAGCAGCACGTGCTTGACCGTGCCGTTCTGGATGACCGCGGCCCCGACGCCGCTGGTCACGGCTGCGGCGCACATTTCCAGCTTTGGAATCATGCCGCCGGAAACCGTGCCGTCTTCGACCAGCCCGGCGATATCGGCGCGCCGGATCTCAGAGACCAGCTCGCCCACCTTGTCCTTCACCCCGTCGACGTCGGTGAGCATGATCAGGCGCTCGGCCTTGAGTGCCGCCGCGATGGCCCCCGCGGCGGTGTCGGCGTTGATGTTGTAGCCCTGCCCGTTCTCATCGACACCGATGGGCGCGATTACCGGGATCAGGCCAGCATCACGGATGGCCTCGATCACCGCCGTGTTGACGTGCTTAGGCTGGCCGACGAAGCCAAGATCGACCCCGTCGTCGCGCTGCACCTTCTCGGCGAGCAACAGCCGCCCGTCCTTTCCCGACAGGCCGACGGCCGTACCGCCGGCCTTGTTCAGAGCCGTGACCACGTCCTTGTTGATCTTGCCCGCCAGCACCATTTCGACGATTTCCATGGTCGGCTCGTCGGTGATGCGCAGGCCGTCGACCGCCTTTGTGCTCACGTTCAGTCGCTCCAGCATCTGCGCGATCTGAGGGCCACCGCCGTGGACCACGATCGGGCGCATGCCGACCTGCCGCAGCAGGGCGATGTCGGCGGCGAAGCTTTCGGTCAGGGCAGGGTCGACCATGGCGTGACCGCCAAACTTCACCACAATCGTCTTGCCGGTGTAACGGCGCATGAACGGCAGGGCTTCGCGCAGAGTCTCGGCCTTGTCCAACCAGGCCCGGGCCTGGGAATCGCTCATCTCATTCATGCGAACATGTCTCCAAAATCATCACTCATGCCGAGCAGGACCCGTGCCACCGCATCTCGTAGGGCTTCCATCCCGCCTAGCGGCCCCAACGGCTTTTCCGCCGACGTGGGCAGCACGCGCGGAAAGGCAGCCGGGCGCTTCATCGCCTCTTCTTCTACCGCTTTTTTCACCTTCTCCAAGGCGCCGGCTTTGATCTTGTCGGATTTGGTCAGGATCAGCTGGTAGGACACGGCCGCGACGTCGAGGCTGCTCATTAGCTCGCGGTCGTTGTCCTTGAGGCCGTGGCGGCAGTCGATCAGCACGTAGACCCGCTTCAGGTTGGGGCGCCCCTCCAGATACTGCTCCGTCGTCGCGTTCCAGCGCGCAATATCGCGCTTTGAGGCCTTGGCATAGCCATAGCCGGGGAGGTCGACGATATAGCCGACACCGCCGAGGTCGAAGAAGTTCATCTCTTGGGTCCGGCCGGGCGTATTCGACGTTCGCGCCAGCCCCTTTACGCCGGTCAGGGCGTTGAGCAGGGACGACTTGCCTACGTTTGAGCGCCCGGCAAAGGCAACCTCGGGCCGGTCGGCTTCGGGCAGGAAGTGCATGGCCGGCACGCCTTTGAAAAACACCGCGCGGTGCTTGAACAAATGGGCGGGCGGGGTCTGGCGGTCCTGATCCATAGCGGGTGCTGGCCTCGGGGCATGGGCGCCTTGGGGGCGCGAAGTGGGCGGCGCACAGGGGAGACGCGAAGGGGCGATCAGGCCCCTTCTTTTTTCGCCTTCTTTTCCTGCTTGGCGGCGCGCTCGGCGGCTTTTGCCTCCGCGCGGGCTGCTGCGGCTTCCTGCTTCTCCTGCGTCTTGGTCTTGGTCATCCGACCAATGATGAACTGCTGACCCATGGAGATGATGTTGTTCACCGTCCAGTAGATCACCAGGCCCACCGGGAACCCGGCGAGAACGAAGGTGAAGATGATCGGCATCAGCAGGAAGATACGCGCCTGCATGGGGTCCGACGGTGCAGGCGACATGCGCTGCAGCGCCAGCATCGAAAGGCCGTAGATGATCGGCCAGATCCCGATGTTGAGGATGGCGATCAGCGGCAGAACCTCGGGGTTCCACGGGATCAGCCCGAACAGCTCGAGCAGGCCCGTGGGGTCTTTGGCCGACAGATCCGAGACCCAGCCAGGGAAGGGCGCGTGGCGCGCCTCCACCGTCACCAGCATCACCCGATAGAGCGAAATGAACACCGGTAACTGCAACAGCATGGGCAGACAGCCCCCGAGCGGATTCACGCCCTCCTCCCGATACAGGCCCATCATCGCCTGGCTCAGCGCCTGACGGTCGTCAGCGTGCTTCTCCTGCAGTTCCTTCATCTTCGGCTGCAGGGTGCGCATCTTCGCCATCGAGCGGTAGGCGCGCAGTTGCAGCGGGAACAGGATGGTCTTGATGATCAGGGTCAGGATGATGATCGCCGCACCAAAGGCGTAGGTACCCAGCGACGGCTTCAACTTGTCCGTAGTCCAGGCCAGCGCGATGTAGAGCGGCTTGGTCAGCGGGTAGATGAACCAGAAGTTCACACCCCGGTCGAACTTGGGGATCGAGAAATCCTTGGCGTAGCGGTCGAGCAGATCGACTTCCTTGGCACCAGCAAACAGCAGGGTCGAAACCTCAACCGACTGACCCGGCTGAACCGGAACACCGCTCTCGTAGATATACTGCGAGGACACGGCCTGCCGCTGTCCCAGGCCCGCCTTCTGCAAACCGTAGCCCGCGCGGATTTCGTCGCTCTGGCTCGGGATCAGCGCCACCATCCAGTATTTGTCGGTAAAGCCGACCCAGCCGCCGGTGCTGACGATCCCGCCGGTCTCGCCGGAGGTCGGGTTCAGCCTCTCTTCGGGGTTGGTCGAAGGCTTGGCGATCTTGCCGTACTTGTGTTCGCGCAGTTTGCGCTCGAGCACCGAGATGTAACCGGTGGTGGTGTAGCGGTCGTCGATCACCTCGTCGTAGCGGTTGACGGTGCCGATCGGCGCAAGGGTCACGCCCTGCGTGCCATTGTGATCAAGCCGGTCGATGAGCCGGAACAGGTAGTCGTCGACCACCTCGATCCGCCGCTCGACACGAATGCCAGCGGCCGTGGTGGTTTCGAGGGTCAGCGGCGAGTCGGGCGTCAGTTCGTTGCCCGCGACCACGGTCCACTGCGCCTTGGGGTCGATCAGCGCGCCACCGACCGACGTCATCCAGTTGTGGGCGACGTTGTAGCCACCCCGGCTGTTCTGCGGGTGCAGCAAGTCGACGAAGGGCGAGGTCGGGTCCACGGACTGGCGGTAGCCGGTCAGGGTCAGGTCATCGAAAACCGCGCCGGTCAGGTTCAGCGATCCGGTCAGCACGCCGGTGTCGATGTTGACCCGCTCGTTACCGTCCAGCGCCGCGCCGCGCGTGACGATGGCCGAAACCGACTCCCCATCTGTTCCAGTGACGGTCAACCCGCCCGCGCTGCCTTCGCCGCTCTCATCGCCCGCCTGCGCCGGTGTCACCTGTGGCTCAGGCTCCGGTCCCAGCGACGGAAAGATTTGCGGCAGGAAGGTCTGCACCGCAAAGACCAGCAGCAGCGAAACGCCGATGGCCAGGAACATATTGCGCATGTCTTCATTCATAATCGGTGCCCTGTGACGCGGGGGTTAAGAGGTCGGGGTCGGGTTCTGCTTCGTCGTGTCTGCGGCCATGGGGCTGCAGCAGTCGGGCGGACAGCAGGCGTCCGCACAGCAGTCGGTGGTGGCCGCCTTCCGAGATATCGTCTGCCCTGTATCTGGGACCGGGTCGTACCCCTGACCACCGCAGGGGTGACAGCGGCCGATCCGCCGTGCCGCCAGCCAGCTCCCGCGCAGGGGTCCGTGCCGTTGCAGGGCCTCGAGCGCGTAGACGCTGCACGACGGCTCATAGCGACAGGATGGCGGCAGCCAAGGCGAAATCAGGAGGCGGTAGCCGACGACCGGAAGCGCGACGAGGCGAGTGCCCCAGCCCATGGCCAGCCACGTGGTCAGCCAGCCCGGGCGCGGCTTGGGGTGCGGCGCGCTCATGGCTTCTGCGCCCCGGTGGTGGCCTCGGGTTCTTCGGTTCCGGTCAGGGCGCGGAGGGCGCGTTCGCCGTCGCGGCGCAGCTTGCCGAACGGCGCGATCACCGCGCCGCGTTTGGCGATCCAGACATAATCGTGTCCGGGGCGACCATGGTCAGACAGCAGCTCAGCCGAAAGCGCCCGCAACCGGCGCTTGGCCCGGCTGCGCTGTGCTGCATTCCCGACTTTCTTGCTTGCCGTAAAGCCGACGCGGATGGCGACGTCGGAATCTTCGCGGTCACGCTGTTGAACCAGCATCACCGCACCGACCCATTTCTGGGCACGAGCGGCGGCGAGGAAGTCCTTGCGGGTCTTCAGGCTCGCCTTCATCGCTCCCTGTCCCGATAGTTCGGATCAGGCAGACAGCTTGCTGCGACCCTTAGACCGCCGCGCGCGAAGAATGTTGCGGCCGCCAACGGTGGCCTTGCGAGAGCGGAAACCATGACGGCGCTTCCGGACAATCCGGGAGGGCTGATATGGACGTTTCATCGGCTTTATCCTTTATCATGGGCTGCCGTCACATGCCTGAGCCCGGGGCCTCATCCAAAGTCTCAAACGAGATGACGATGATGGGTCGGGCAAAGGCGGGACCGGCGCAGAAGCCAAATATAAATAGGACGCCGCACGGAAACCAACAGAGCGGTCCGTAGGCAGACAGCGGTGAATAGCCTTGTGGCCTCTGGTTGGTCAACGGCTGACCTGAGCCTGCATTGCTGGTCACACAATCCATCAAACCACCGTGTAGAGGGCGTTGCAGGGCCTTTCGTGGGTTGTTTAACCGCGCCGGAGACCTCAGGTTCTCGCTCATCTGCCCGACCGAAGCCAACCGGAGACCTACGATGTCAACCGACCCCCAGCCTTCTTCGGCCCCCGCCAGCCCGGCTTCGCGCCCCCGTGCGCGCTGGTCCGGGCGCCGCATGCTGCTTCCCGGCGCTCTGGCAGCGGCCATGGTGGCGCTTGGCGTCGCGTGGTTCGCGGGGCTGGGCGAGGTGCTGACGCTGGAGCGGTTAGCGGGCGCCCGCGACGAAGTCGCAGCGTGGATCCGTGGCAATGCAATTCTGTTTTTTATCGCGTGGATTGTGATTTATGCGACCGCTACGGCGACCTTGTTTCCAGTAGCTTCCTTCCTGACGATTCTCGGGGGTATTTTCGGCGGGGCTGCCTTTGGCGTGCTCGGCGGCACGCTCTATGCCGGTAGCGCCACCCTGCTGGGGGCAACGCTGGGCGCCTGTATCCTGTTCACGGCGGTCAAAACCATCGGCCTCGAACAGCTGCGCCGCCGGGTCGCGCCCTTCCTCGACCGGTTTTCAGCGGGCATCGAAAAGGACGCCTTTTTCTACCTGCTCAGCCTGCGGCTGATCCCGTTCTTCCCGTTTTTCGCCGTGAATATCGCGCCCGCCATGCTGAAGATTTCGCTGACGACCTACGCGATGGCGACGCTGCTGGGCATCGCCCCGGCGGTCTATGTCTACACCTCGCTGGGGGCCGGGGTCGCCGACCTGAGCGAGCTGACGGTCGCAACCTGGAACCTTTGGGGGCCGTTGCTGGCTCTGGCAGTGCTGTCGCTGGTGCCCATCGTCTGGAAGCGCCTGTTCCTGCGCGGCCGTCGCGCCACTGGCACCGATCAGTAAGCCCGAAAGGAATGGTTCAAGCCATGGAAGACATCCGCGCAGACGTCTGTGTCATCGGCGCCGGGTCGGGCGGGCTCAGCGTCGCTTCCGGCGCGGCCCAGCTGGGCGCGAAAACCGTACTGATCGAGCGCGGCGCCATGGGGGGCGACTGCCTCAAAGTGGGCTGCGTGCCATCCAAAGCTCTGCTGCACGTTGCCCATACGGCAAGCCTGATCCGCCGCGCCGGGCCGCTTGGGATTTCTGTCTCCGAGCCCGAGGTCGACTACGCCGGCGCCATGGCACACGTGCGGCGGGCCATCGAGCGGATCGAGCCCCACGACAGCCAGGAACGCTTCGAGGGCCTCGGCGTGCGCGTGATCCGCGACACCGGTCGGTTCATCGACGCGCGAACGGTGCAGGCTGGCGACGCCCGCATCCGGGCCAAATACTTCGTGATAGCAACGGGATCGGCTCCCGCCGTCCCCGCCATTCCGGGCCTCGACGCCGTGCCGTTCCTGACCAACGAAACCCTGTTTTCCCGGACCGAGGCCCCGCGCCACCTCGCCATCATCGGCGCCGGGCCGATCGGGGTGGAAATGGCGCAGGCGCACCAGCGGCTAGGCTGTCAGGTCACCTTGATCGAAGCGCAGCCGCGCATTCTGCCGCGCGATGATGCCGAGCTGTCAGCTTTGCTCGCCGCGCAGCTGCAGGCCGATGGTGTCACACTTCGCCTTGGCGCCTCGGTTGCGGCCGTTAGCGGCAAGGCCGGCGATATCCAGATCGAGCTGCACAGCAGCGACGGCACGACACGGGACCCGGCACAGGAACCGGTAAAGGCCAGCCACCTGCTGATCGCTGCCGGGCGGCTTCCTGTCACCGATGGGCTGGGGCTGGACGCCGCCGGTATCAGACACAGCGAGGCCGGGATCGCCGTGGGGCCAAACCTGCGCACCAACCGCCGCCATGTCTTTGCTATGGGCGATGTGATTGGCGGTGAGGGCTTCACCCACCTTGCCGGGCACCACGCATCGGTGATCGTCCGCGAAATGCTGTTCCGCCTGCCGTCGCGGGTCGCCACCAGCGCGGTGCCGCGCGTGACTTACACCGCGCCGGAACTCGCCCAGATCGGCCTAACCGAAGCCGAAGCCAGCGCCACCGGGCTGGCACCCCGCACCGAAACCCTGCGCGTGGATGGCAACGACCGCTTCGTCGCCGAAAACATCGCCAGCGGGCCTGAGGCGGGGCTGGCCAAGTTGGTTTTCGACGGTTATCGGCGGAGGCTGATCGGGGCGGCGATCCTCGCACCAGGCGCTGGTGATCTGATCGGGCCGCTGGGCCACGTGATCGAAGGCCGGCTGAAGCTCTCCGCAATCGCCAGCCAGATTCTGCCCTACCCCACCCACGCCGAAATTCCCAAGCGCGCGGCGGGGATGCACCTCGCCAAGGCCTTGTTCGCGCCCCGTACCCGTCGACTCATATCGTGGCTGCTCAAATTGCCCGGATAGTCTAAGCTGTCACCATGAGCAAAGGCTATGACTCTCAGGTTCAAAGTAACGACTCGAAACCAGCTGTGACAGGCAACCTCGAACGAGCCACATCGTCCCGGGTTCTGACCGGTCTGTCTGCAAGAGCGCTCGCGCTGGCCGTGATGTTCGTCCTGTTGGCCGAAGCCGTGCTGTTCGTCCCGTCTGCCGGGCGGTGGCTGGAGCAGGAACTCAAAGACCGGCTTTCGGACGGTCACCTGGCCATCCGGACGCTGGAAGAGCTGCCGTCGGCAATGCCAAATGATAGGCTGACGACAGAGCTGTTGGACCACGTCGACGCCGGCCTGGTCGCCTTCCGCGCCCCAGACCGCCCCAAGCTTGTGCTGTTCCGAGAACCTGGGCTGCAGGTTGAGCGCAGTATCGATATGCGAGAAGCCGGCCTGCTCGGCCTTTCCTACACTGCCTTTCAGATCATGATTTCGCATCAGCCCGGCGCCATGCTGCGGGTTGTCGGCCTGAGCCCGGCCGACCCGAATGCAGAAATCGAGTTGGTGCTCGACCAGACCCGGATATGTCTTGAGCTGAGGTCCTATACCGCTCGGGTGGCGGCGCTTTCGCTGTTCATTTCACTGGCAACCGGCCTGCTGCTCTATCTCGCGCTGGGCTGGTTGATCGTGCGACCGGTGCTGCGGCTGACCCGAGCCATGCGCGCCTTCGCCGACCACCCTGAGATCGAGCAGACAGCGCGGCGCGAGTCCGGCCGCTCGGACGAGATCGGCGACGCCTTCAACCAGTTGCAGGCCATGCAGGAAACCGTTCGGGCCGCCCTGACCCAAAACCGGCGGTTGGCGTCCTTGGGCACGGGGGTGGCCAAAATCTCGCACGACCTGCGCAACCTACTGACCACCTCGCTGCTGATCACCGACCGCATGAGCGCTTCGAAAGACGAAGGCGTTGTCAAGGCTGCGCCCCGTCTGGCTGAATCGATCGAACGCGCCGCCACCCTGACCCACACCATTGTCCAGCACGTGCGCGACGGCATGCCGGTGCTGGCGGTGGAGACCGTGGTGCTGAAGCCGTTTTTCGGGGGCGTGATCGACCGTATCCGACAGCGCTGGGGACCGCAGGGCAAGGTCGTGTCACTGGTCGAGGATTTTGACCTGTCCAGCTTCACCTTTGACCCGCTGCAGATCGAGCGGGTGCTGATCAACCTGCTCGAGAACAGCTTCGAGGCGGGGGCCGACAGGGTCGATCTGCGCGCAGAAGCCCGCGAAGGCGGGCTGATGATCCGGGTACAGGATGACGGCGCTGGCGTGCCTGATGCAGCCGTTCCGCACCTGTTCGACGCCTTCAAGGGCTCGACCAAGCGCAGCGGCACCGGCCTTGGCCTGCACAACGCCGCCGAGATCATTCAGGCCCACGGCGGCGGCATCGAGCTGCTTCACACCGGTCAGGACGGAACCGAGCCAACGACCTTTGAAATCCGCCTGCCCGAGGTCAGACGCGGACGCAGCGGCGGCGGCAGTGGCAGCGGCAACAGCGGGCAGTCAGGCGAGGCCTAGTCGCCCGGCCTAGCGCGACTTGATCAGCGGCTGGTTGGCGTGCGGCGCCAGATCCCACGGGAAGTAGATCCAGGTGTCCTGGCTGACTTCGGTTACGAAGGTGTCGACCAGCGGCCGCCCTTCGGGCTTGGCGTAGACCGTGGCGAAGTGCGCAGCGGGCATCATGTCCCGGATCGCGCGGGCGGTTTTGCCGGTGTCAACGAGGTCGTCGACGATTAGCCAGCCGTCGCCGTCGCCGACATCGAGGGTGGACTTCAGAATCTGGAGCTGGCCCTGCGCCTGCTCGTCGTAGGACGCGACGGAAATGGTATCGACCACACGGATTTCCAGCTCCCGCGCGATGATCGCGGCAGGGACCATGCCGCCACGGGTCACGGCAATAATGCCGGAAAAGGCGCGTTCGTTGTGCATGTCGAGCAGGCGCCACGATAGCGCCCGGGTGTCCCGGTGCATTTCATCCCAAGAAACGTAGAAGCTGCGATCCATGTGGTCAGTCTCCGGCTGCAGGTTGGATAACAACGTTATGCGGCAATTACCCGCCGGCTTCAATGTGTAAGCCGTGCCTGTCGGCTATGCCGAGGCCAGATCAGGCCATGGGCTGTACACCCGTGATCTGCCAGCGTCCGTCGAACAGGCGCAGGAAGTAGATCACCTTGAGCTCCCGCCCCTCGCCGTCTTCGACAACCAGCATCTGGGCGGCCTGCTCGCCCTGTACCTGACCTTCGACAAAGGTCCAGCCGCTGTTGCTGTAAATGACGTTGTAGCCACGTTCTACCATGGCCATGAAGGTATCGGCGTCACCGAAGGCGCCCTTGATCCCCGGCGCGGCGTGGAAGAAGGCGCCTGCGCCGTCGCGGTTCTGGAANGCGATCAGCTGGCTTTCGATCACGGCCTGCACTTCCTCGATCGGACTGATTGCGGGCGCAAGCGTCTCTTCGCTGCCTGCCGCAAGTGCGCGGCCCGCCATCAGGGCGAGGACGAGGCCCAGCGCCAGGGCGATCATCCGACGCGGNGAAGAACCGGCCGGTGCGGCCCTGAACAAAGTCATCATCGAAGTCACTCCTTTGCATGGCTGGATCGAACAAAGCGTTGTCAGAGGGCCTTGCTCTCCGTCGCGGCTTTGCTTAGGGTCCGGCCATCGACGGGGACCCATAGCTCAGCTGGATAGAGCGCCTGACTACGAATCAGGAGGTCGGGAGTTCGAATCTTCCTGGGTCCGCCATCGTCGATCGTCTGACACTTCCCTAACAAGCTAGATCGCTTTCGCGCAGGACCAGTCCTCTGGCGCGAATTGTCCCAGGCTGTGCTCTGACCAGCCTAGGAGGCTTCGAGGGTTTCCAGCCAGTNTTGCACCTGTTCCTCTGGCAGCTCGGCAATCTTCCCCGCCAGCGTGTGGGCGAACCGCGTGTGGGTCGCGGACAGGCCACGCGTGTTGAGCTTAACCACGGGGTGCGATGCGGCGGCGANATCGGCCAGCGCGTCGGCCTCGTCCCAGATGATGCCAAAGGTCTGGCAGATGGCATGGAGCAGGCGGCGGGAAGGCTTGCCCCGCTGACCGTTTTCCAGCGCACTGAGGAAGGCCGCCGAAACCCCGAGCTTCTCCGCCATTTTCTTCTGCGTCCATCCGCGCTGCTCGCGCAGGGACANGAGTTTTTCGCCAAAGGGGGTCACGACACCGCTTCCCGGCGTTTCTTCAGGTAAACGTAGAAGGCGCCCTGCCCGCCGTGGCGCGGCTGGGCGTAGTCATAGGCGAGAACTCTGATCCGGTTTTCCGGGGCGTTCAGCCACTGCGGCAGGGCCGAGCGCAGCACGCCTTCACTGCCGTGGGCATAGCCTTTGCCNGTGATGATCAGGACCGTGCGTCGCCCCATGCTCTGGCTGGCATCAAGGAAACGGCGCACCGCCGCCTGAGCCGCGTCGCGGGTCATGCCGTGCAGGTCGAGCGTGCCTTCGATGTCGAGCTTGCCCCGGCGCAGTCGCTCCCCACGCTTGCGGTCCAGCCCGGCAAGCTGTCCGGGCTCCAGCGCTTTGGCGTCTTTGGCCCCGGTCAGGGGGCTGCGCGATGCCCTTGCTNCGGAAACCAGATCATCGGCGATGGATTTGNCCACGGGCCGCGAGGCCGCCGCCTGCCGCTCTTCGGCGCGGTCGGGATCAGCCTTCGGCGTCGGGGGCAGGCCCCGGGACACATTCTCAACCCCGCGAAAGGTTTTGGCGCGGGACTGCTTCANGGGGTCGGCGGAGGCCTTAACCGCACCCCAGACCGCGCGTTCGTCCTCGCTGACCACAGCGGCGCCGGACTTTCGGTCCTTGGTCGTCTTGGTGCGGTTCNGGCGCTGTTTGGCGGCCACGGTTCCGGCCTCAGGCCGCCGCCTGCTGCGGCTGGTTGCGCCGACGGCCGCCCCGGCGGCGCGGCTTTGGCGGCAACATGCGCAGAGCCATGCCTTGCCCCGTGTCCCAGCTCAGCAGTTCGTCGGGGTCGACGACCGGGGCTGTGAGATCGGGGTGTAGCGCCATAAATCCGCCCTGCCAGAGCAGGCTGACCAGCGACTGCTCGTCGCCCTCGCAGCCCGGCATGACCAGCAGTGCATCGAAGCGCTGTTCGGTCATATCTTCGATGAACTGTGCCGGGGTCTCGTTGATGACCCCCAGCCGGAGGTCGGTCTGCACGAAACGGCGGCACGCCTCGGCCCCATCAGCGGTCTGATCGACGATGACAAGGCGCGCAGCGGGCGGCAGCGCAGGCAGGAGTTGACCAACAGCGGCCTCAAGGTNAGAGCCTACGATCGCAGCCACGCCTTCGCCGATCCCGGACAGGGCAANCGGCGCCAGCGTGGCAAGAAAATCCTGGGTCTTCTGGTTCAAGTCTTGGGTTTCCCGTGCTTCGCGTCGACTGGTCTGGCCACCGTTCGGCAGCCACTGTCCCCCTTAGCGGTTAAAATAGGACCGGATCAATCCCGGGCTAGGGTCGCAGCCAGCCCTTTGGGCAGTAAAATGGTATAGACGCCCTGCGACTTCATCCGCCCGGCCATGGCCAGCGCCCCTTCGCCCGAGCCCCAGAAGTANTCCCCCCGGACCACACCATTGATNGCNGAGCCAGTATCCTGCGCGACCATCATGCGGCGGATGGTGCGGGTGCTGCCGTTTGGTGCTGTCGCTGAGGTTTCCAGCCACATGGGCGCGTGCAGGGGCATGAAGTCCAGATCCACGGCGAGCGAGCGCTCAGGCGTCAGGCGGATGCCCTGCGCGCCAACGGCGCCCTGCTCCGGGTTTTCGGTGAAAAAGATAAAGCGCGGGTTGGTGTTCATCACCGCCGCTGCGATCTGCGGCCGCTCCTTGAGCCAGCGGGTGTANGACTGGATTGATGCGCCGTAGACAGACTTGTCGAAGCCGCGGCGCTCCATCTCTGCGCGCAGACTGACAAAATCGTGGCCATTGTTGCCGGCGTACCCGACACGGGTGCGCGTGCCGTCGGGNAAACGGATGACGCCCGAGCCCTGGATCTGCANCATAAAGACGTCGACCGGATCATCGACGTAAAACAGCTCCAGCCCCCGGCCGTGTAGCGCACCGCGGTTGATTTCGGCCCGCGTCAGGTAGGCCTGCCCGTTCACAAGGTCGTCGGGCCGGGCATAGAGCGGCCAGCGGTAGCCGCTGCCCGGGCGACGCGCGCCGTTGAGCTCGGCTTCATAGTACCCGGTGAAGGTTCCCTCACCGCGAACCTCGAAGGCTTTGAACTGGTCGAGGAAGAACTGCCGGGCGCGGGGGTGATCCTCGGGGTTGAGCCGAACGGCGAGGGCGCAGACCTCGGCCCAGTCGCCCACAGTGCCACCCAGCGCCGACGGAGAGAGCGGCGCATCCGCGTTGCGTTGCGCGATCACGGCGCAGGACTGCCGGAAGGCGGCAAGGGCGTCACCGTGGCGCTCGGTACGCCATCCGGGCAGGCTTTCCGCGTGGACCGGCGAAAGCTGCACCCCGGCGACCGTGAAGTCGGGAGCAAGGCGCACGACCGAACGCTTACCCAGCGAAGATCCTGACACCGGGGCCAGCGACGCGGTTTCCGCACCCGCATCCTGAAGGATGCTACGCTTGGCGAAAGGATTGATCGAAAGGGTCTCGGTCGCCATGCACCCACCCAGAGCAATCGTCAGGGCAAGCGCCGGGGCCGCAAAACTTACACGCCGAAGCATAAGGCGAATCTCACTGAAAATAAGGCTGAGCCACCCCCAAGGACGGCCCTTTGAAATATGGCTCCGACTCTGACATTGAACCGACAAGATGTCTAATAAAAATANNACCTTATCNGATGTTTTTAATTCGATTTAATAGCGTNNGCGCTNAGGTACGCCAATGAATGCCGCATAAAATCTAATNCGGCGCATAACCATGGTANTGCAGTCNNAAAGGGGTGCCAGACGCCAGCCGGTCAGGCACCGGTCTTGATCAGGCGCGGGTTGCNATCAGGGTCCAGATCGGGTCGGACGACCCGAGCTTACGCGANAAATTCCAGTGGTCTTCGACGCGGGAGGTCTGGGCAGGGTCACCGGACACCACGTCCCCGGCCTTGTCGCGCGTGACCTGGATCTGCTCGGAATTGATGGTCAGGGTGATGAAGGCCATGTTGCCGCTCACCTCTGCCCGGAAATAGCGGGTCTCNGGNGCTTTGAGCAAGGTCAGCTCGAGNTGCTGGCCCTCTGCCGAGCGGGCGTCGATGGCCTCAGCAAAGCCTGCGTAGACATCTTTGGAGACGAAAGAAGACAGCGTGTCCTTATCGCCGCTGGCGAAGGCACCGAGGATCATCTCGAAAGCGCTGCCTGCATCGCCGAGGAAGGACTTGGCGTCGAACAGCCGGTCCTTGCCNGCGATTTCTTCCAGCGCCGCCTGAATTTCTTCGGCATTGGCGGCCGGATCAACATCCTCAGCGGCCAGCGCAACCGGTTCGGACGCAGGAGCCGGGGTGTNCGCCTCATCAACCTCGTCGAGCTTCGGCTGAGTCTGGTTGCGGTCGAACTGGGGGATGAAGCCCTGATCCTGCCCGAGCACGGAGCTGAGCCTCCACAGCACAAACACCACAGCAACAGNCAGAATAACGAGCGTAATNGTCACCTTCAGGTCTCCTTTGTCCGAGCGCGAGCCCCGGTCTGCCGTTTTTTCGCAGCGATCTCTTCAACGATCGGCAGCAGACCCTACTTGTATGTCTGACAGTTAGGGACGAATGCAGCCGAGGGCAACGGACCAGAATCGGTTGCAGGGTCGCATCCGTTAAAAAACAGCGTAAAGGAGCCCGGAATGACACTCTTGTTACTGATTGCCTTCATTGGGATTCCGATAATCGAGATCGCGGGCTTCATAACGGTGGGCAGCTGGATCGGGCTCTGGTGGACGCTGGGCACGGTGCTGCTGACGGCAATCGTCGGCACGGCGCTGGTCCGCTCGCAATCGACAAGCGTTCTGGCCCGGATCAACGAACAGCTGGCTGCCGGTGAGATGCCGGCGCGAGCTTTATTCGACGGGCTGTGTCTGCTGGTTGCGGCGCTGCTGCTGCTCACGCCGGGCTTTTTCACCGACGCCATCGGGATCGCCCTGCTGCTGCCGCCGGTGCGGGCGCTGATCGCCCCGCTGCTGCTGGCCTGGGCGCAGCGACGGGGCAACCTATCCTTCGCTGGCATGGGCGGTGGCGGTTCGGGCGGCTTTGGGTTTTCCTACGCCGGCGGCAATGGCCGGACCAGCGGCAGCGCGCCCGACATCATCGACGGTGAAGCTGAAGTCGTCGAAACCGACCCGGAGAAGCAGATTCCACCTTCGCGCGACTAGCCGCCCTCCGACCTGCGTGATAACAGGCGTCCCTGCCCCCGAGTTAACCGGAGAAATCAGACACCATGGCCGAAAACGGTTCGACCCAGGCCCCGGCTGCAGCCGCTGCCCAGCCTCAGGGGGGCCTCGCCTTCCTGCACCAGTATCTCAAGGACTTGAGCTTCGAGAACCCGAACGGTGCCATGGGCCTGATGACCCAGGGCAAGCAGCCCGAAGTCAAAATCGACGTCAACGTCAACAACCGCAACCTCGGCGAAAGCCGNTACGAGGTCGAACTGCAGGTTTCNGTGAATGCGTCGGTCGAAGNCCAGACCGCCTTCATCGTCGAGTGCGTCTACGCGGGTCTGGTGCAGATCGGCGCAGACATCCCCGAAGAGACGATCGAGCGCCTGCTGGTGGTCGAAGTCTCGCGCTACCTGTTCCCCTTTGCGCGGGAAATCGTCTCCAGCGCGACGGTCAAGGGNGGCTACCCGCCACTGTTGCTCAACCCCTTCAACTTCCTCAGCCTGCTCAACAACCCCAAGGATCGGGGTGAAGGCGTCGGCGCTGCGGGCGGGGACGACACCGCCGCCTGATCGACAGGCTGTGAGGGGCGGCGGCCGCTAGTCCGTATCGGCTGCCTTAACCCCATACTTCGACCAGATCGGTTCTTTGAGGTCGCGCAAAAATGCCTCGTGACGGCCCTTGTCTGCGGCCTCCAGCGGGAAATCGCGGCGCGGGAAGGCCTTGGCAGCATCGCCGTCATCCCCCGCCGCTGCGCCGCCACCCTTGGTCGCGCTGCCAACGGCTTTCGAGCCACCCCGCGGCGCGGCAACGTCGAGGCTCAGCCCCGGCTGGCGGCCGCCTTTCAGCTCCAGATAAACCTCGGCCAGCAGTTCGCTGTCCAGCAGCGCGCCGTGGAGCGTGCGGCTGGTGTTGTCGATGCCGAACCGGCGGCACAACGCATCGAGCGAATTCTGCGCGCCGGGATAGGCCTTGCGCGCCATGGCGAGGGTGTCGATCGCCCGCCCGGGCAGCAACAGCGGCCGGCCCAGCATGCCCAGCTCTGCGTTGAGGAACTTCATGTCGAAAGAAGCGTTGTGGATTACCAGNGGCGTGTCACCGATAAATTCGATGAAGGCCTCCACGTGCTCCGAAAACACGGGAAAGCCGGACAGGAACTCGGCCGAAAGGCCGTGCACCTCGTAGGCTCCGTTGGGCATGTCCCGCTGCGGGTTGATATAGACGTGGAAGGTGTTTCCGGTCGGCATCAGCCCTTCAAGCTCGACGCAGCCGATTTCGACCACCCGATGGCCGTCGGCGGGGTCGATGCCGGTTGTTTCGGTGTCGAGGACGATTTCACGGGTCATTTCAGCCCTCCCTTTGGCTTAGATGCAGGCGGCCTTGCGTCGTGGATCCGACCCCTGAACAGCGCGTTACGCCGGTGGCGTGGGGGCCAGGTGTGTTCACGGACCAGCAGGCGGTCAGCCTGCGCCAGCGCGGCCCAGGTGATAGCGCGCCCCAGCCCGGTGGCGATCACCACGTCTGCACGGCGGCGCTTTTCCCGATCCGGCACCTGTCGGCTGAGGATGCCGCGCAGCTTTTCCGGTGTCATCCCCGGGCGTGACAGGGCCCGCTGCGCCTGCAGCGCCGTCGGTGCCGAGACCACCCAGACCGCATCACAGCGGCGCTCGCCCGCGCCTTCGAGCAAGAGCGGCACGTCGAGCAGGACCTTGCGGCGACGCTGACGCTGCCACAGGGCGAGCAGCCGTCGGTTTTCGGCGTAGACCATGGGATGCAGCACCGCCTCGAGCTTGCGCAGCACGCTCTGATCGCGGAAGGCCAGATCGCCCAGCCGGCGGCGATCCATCCCAGCCTCCATGGATACAGCCTCGGGCGCAAAGGCGGCGATGGCAGGCAGCGCCCGTCCGTGCGGGCCGGTCAGCGCGTGCACCACGGCATCGGCGTCGAAGTGAGCATAACCCATGCGCGCCAGCATCTTTGCGGCGGTGGATTTGCCCATGGCAATCGAGCCTGTAAGTCCGATAATCTTCATTATTCAGACTAATCCCATGTTGCGCTCGACCTTCTGACGCAGGCCGGCGTCGACCTCGACCCGCGCGCCGAAGAAGGCCTGAAACGCCGGGCGCGCCTGATGCAAGAGCATGCCCAGACCATCGACGATCCGGCAACCCCGCTCTGCGGCAGTTTCGAGCAGCGCGGTCTGTAGCGGGTTATAGACAATGTCATTGACGATGGTGCCCGGCCCCTGCGCCGCCAGCCCACAGGTGATTGGGTTTTCGCCCTTCAACCCGCGCGAGGAGGTGTTGATGATCAGCGGCATGGCCTCCTGTTCGAGCAGGTCCTCGGCAGCGCCCCAGTCCAACGCTTCGATCTGGGCGCCCTGGGCCAGCTCTGTGGCGAGGCCCTGCGCCCGGCTCAGGGTCCGGTTCGCCAACCAGATGCGGCCCACCCCCTGATCCTGCAGCGCCACCAGCACGGCGCGTGCGGCGCCCCCTGCCCCCAGCACGACAGCGCGGTCCGGCACACCGTCACTCAGGGCCGGGCGCAGGTTTTCCCAGAAACCGTAGGCGTCTGTGTTACGGGCGGTGATCCGACCATCGCTGAAAACCAGCGTGTTCGCCGCGCCGATCCGGTGGGCGGTGGCGTCGGCATCATCGGCCAGCGCCAGCGCGGCTTCTTTGAAGGGTACGGTCACGTTCACGCCCTGATAGCCCTGCTCGACCAGCGCTCTGATCTTGCGCTCGAAGAGCTCCGGCTCAAAGTCCAGCATGCCATAGCGCCCGGCGATGCCGGACTGTTCCAGCCAATGTCCGTGGATCGATGGAGACTGGCTGTGGCTGATCGGATGGCCGACTACGGCCGCTCGAAGGGGCTGTCCACGCATGATCAGGCCAACAGAGCCCGGTTATCGCGGAAGTGCTGCAGCAGTCCGGTCAGATCCAGCCCCAAAATGGTGAAAAAGTCGCCCTCGACGCTCTCGAACAGCTGGCTGCCCAGCCCTTCGAGCTGATAGGCGCCGACCGACCACAGCGCCTCATCGCCCAGCGTGTCCAGATAGGCCCAGATGAAGGTATCGGAGAGTGCGCGCATGCTCAGCTTCGGCGAGGTCAGCGACGACCAGCGGATCTCGCCATCCAGACAGACGGCCGTTGCGGTCATCAGCCGGTGGGTCTTGCCGCTGAGGGTCTGCAGGGTCTGGTGCGCCTGGCCCCGGTCTTCGGGCTTATCGAACCAGATTTCCTGACCCTGCTCATCTTCGAGCACGAGGATCTGATCAGCACCGACGGTGATCTGCCCGGGATGCGCGCGGGAGACAGTGGCAGCCTTGGCTTCGGCCAGTTCCGCTGCAGCCTCGCTGGCCGCCCCGCCCTCGCTGCGCACGCGCTGCTTGATCACCGATTCATCGATATCGGAGGGCGCGACCATGATCGGCAGGCCGGCATCGATCAGCATGGCCATCCGGGTCTGTGAAGCCGAAGCGAGCAACAGTGGTTGATCGCCCATCCAGCCCAGCTGCGGCGGTAGGGGGAAATCCTCGTAGTCGTCCATGGCGGGCGCCCTTTCGATCGTCATTCTGGTTCGGTCACCGGTCCGTTCGGTCGTCGTTTCAGCGCCCAGCCCGACTTTCGGACCGGGTTAGAAACCGTCGTCAGGCGCGACTCGAGTCCTTCAGATTATGCGACTTATCCAGATCAGCCTGTGCTTAACCCATGCCTCANGTTGGGGATGGGTCTGAGTGGTCTTCTTATACCGGGGACAGTTTGCCGTTCACAGTCCCGTTTTCAACCGTGGATGAGAATTCTCGAGTGCCTGTGAATCCANCGGACAAGTGATCTGATCAGGGCAATCTGCTNACGCAAATCCACACGTCTCATCCGGATGTTTGCCAGCNGATTCAAGGCCATCTTCTTCCGCTGTCCGTCGCATAATGCCAGAGTCGTNCGAATGTGGGAAAGTCCGGGAAAAGCAATAATCCCCAGTTTTGGCCCTGAACAACCACATCAACATCCTATTTTTTAAACTTTGTTTTGTTTGGGCGGAGCGATTAAGCCTGCAACTGATCCGGCATGTCACGGCGTTGGTCGTGCATTTGGCCTGATCCAGCTTTGAGCNCGCCCGNCTTGTCTTTTCCGNGCCAACCGCGCAGTTCATGACCATGACCTCNCAAACCCCCGCTGAGAAACCGCTCCTTGCCGCCCTGCGTGGTCAGCCGCAGTGGCCGCGTCCGGCCTGGCTGATGCGGCAGGCCGGGCGATACCTGCCAGAGTACCGGCAGCTGCGCGCGGACAAAGGCGGATTTCTGGACCTTTGCGACGACCCGGCGGCGGCAACGGAAGTGACTTTGCAGCCGATCCGCCGCTACGGCTTTGATGGTTCGATCCTGTTCTCCGATATCCTGACCATTCCCCGGGCGCTTGGGCAGGACCTGCATTTCAGCGCTGGCGAAGGCCCGGTTCTGGGCGGCCTGCCTGATCAGGCGTCCATGATGGACTACCTCGACGGCGGTGAGGCCGCTGCCCGGTTGGCCCCTGCCTACGATGCGCTGGGGCTGATTCGTGCCGCGCTGCCAACCCAGACCACATTGATCGGCTTCGCTGGCGCACCCTGGACGCTCGCCACCTATATGATCGAAGGCGGCGCCAGCAAGAGTTATCCGCAGACCAAAGCCATGGCTTACGGCGCACCCGAGCAGTTTCGCGCACTTATGGATTTGTTGATCCGCTCGGTCGCCGATCATCTCATCGCCCAGATTACCGCCGGCGCTGATGCGGTCATGGTGTTTGACAGCTGGGCGGGCTCACTTGATGCACGGGCGCAGGTCGACTGGTCTGCCGGCCCACTTGCGGCAGTCACCGCGCGGATCCGCCAGATACACCCGGATGTTCCGGTGATTCTGTTCCCCCGGCGCGCACCCCATGCGGCTCAGGCGCTGGCCGGTCAGCACCCGCTGGTCACGCTGCAGGTTGATTTTGCCGACGATTTGGCGTCGGCTGCTGCGCTGCCGTTCAGCGCGGTTCAGGGCAACCTCGATCCGGGCCGGCTGCTGGCGGGCAGGGGGGAGATCCAGCACGCGACCCGGGCTGTGCTCGACGCGGTGCCGCGCACGCGCAGCCACGTTTTCAATCTCGGCCATGGCATCCTCAAGGAGACCAATCCTGACGCCGTTCACGCCGTGCTGGAGACAATCAGGGGCTGAACCCGCGCGCCAGAATATAGTTATATCATTGATATATAAGGAATAATCTCGATGGAAATGCTGTTTCTATCCCTAAAGACCCTCCATATTGTCGCGGTGATCGCGTGGATGGCCGGGTTGCTCTATCTGCCGCGCCTGTTCGTCTACCACGCCGATGCAGAGGTCGGTTCGGACAAGTCCGAGACCTTCAAGGTCATGGAACGGCGGCTGCTGCGGACCATCATCAATCCAGCCATGGCCGTCACCTGGCTCGCTGGGTTGGGTATGGTGGTCTATTGGGAGATGAACGGCATTACCTCCGCGCGTGAATTCTGGTTCATCGCCAAGTTCGTGCTGGTTTTCGTGCTCAGCGGGATGACCGGGGCCCAGTCGCGCTTCGTCCGGCAGTTTGCCGAGGACGCCAACACGCGACCGTCGCGCTTCTACCGCATCTTCAACGAGATTCCGTTTGTGCTGATCATTCTGATCGTGGCGCTGGTGGTCATCAAGCCCTTCCAAGGCCTGTTCTAAGGCGTCGATCGGGGGGGCTGACTCAGCCCCCTTGCCCGCCCGGTTGGACGGTCGGCCCGCCTCGACCGCCGCTATACCAGCGTTGACAGTCGCCGCTGGTCTGCCTATGTCGGGGGGTGCGCAGGCCATTGGCCGTCCGCGCTGTTCTGCCTGATGGTCCCCCGTTCGTGGCGCGACCCTTCTCCCAGATACCCGCCGAGATGTCCGCAGCGATTTCTTTTTTTGCGTCCATGCGTCTCGGTTTTGTCTTTCAGGCCCTTTACTGTGGCCGAGCGCGCTCGCGAGATCAGTCTGTCTGCGGGCCGTGTTCATCCCAAACGGATAACCAACAAATCCCATGCATCTTGAAGACTTGAAGCAGAAAACCCCGGTCCAGCTCATCGGCATGGCCGAGGATATGGAAATCGATAATGTTGCCTCCATGCGTAAGCAGGAGCTGATGTTCGCTATCCTCAAAGCAGTGGCGGAGAACGATGAAGCCATTTTCGGCGGCGGGGTGATCGAAGTCTTGCAGGACGGGTTCGGCTTTCTGCGCTCGCCTGAAGCCAACTATCTCGCCGGCGCTGACGATATCTACGTTTCTCCGACCACGATCCGGAAATTTGGCCTGCGTACCGGCGACAGCGTCGACGGCGAAATCCACGCGCCGCGGGACAACGAACGCTACTTCGCGCTGAGCAAGGTCAACACCATCAACTTTGAGGACCCCGGTTCAACCCGGACCCGGGTGAACTTCGACTCGCTGACCCCGCTCTATCCCGATGAGCGGCTCAAGCTCGAGCTCGAAGACCCGACCAACAAGAACATGACCGGCCGGGTCATCGACCTGGTCAGCCCCATCGGTAAGGGCCAGCGCGCGCTGGTCGTCGCGCCGCCGCGCACCGGTAAAACCATGATGCTGCAAACCATCGCAGACAGTATTTCTCGAAATAATCCAGAGGCTTACCTGATCGTTCTACTGATCGATGAGCGTCCGGAAGAAGTGACGGATATGCAGCGCTCGGTGAACGGCGAAGTCATTTCCTCGACCTTTGACGAGCCGGCGACCCGCCACGTGCAGGTCTCCGAGATGGTGATCGAGCGGGCCAAGCGCCTGGTCGAACACAAGAAAGACGTGGTGATCCTGCTGGACTCGATCACGCGACTGGCGCGGGCATACAACACCGTGGTGCCGTCGTCGGGCAAGGTCCTGACCGGTGGTGTTGACGCCAACGCCATGCAGCGCCCCAAGCGCTTCTTCGGCGCGGCGCGGAACATCGAGGAAGGCGGCTCGCTGACCATCGTCGGCACGGCGCTGATTGATACCGGCTCGATGATGGACAAGGTGATCTTCGAGGAATTCAAGGGCACGGGTAACTCTGAAATCGTTCTCGACCGCAAGCTGGCCGACAAGCGGACCTATCCCGCGATCGATATCGGAGCATCCGGCACCCGGAAAGAGGAGCAGCTGGTCGAGCGCGGCGAGCTGGCCAAAATGTGGGTTCTGCGCCGGATCCTGATGCCGATGGGGCCGGTCGACGCCATGGAGTTCCTGCTGGACAAGCTGCGGACCTCCAAGTCGAACGAGGATTTCTTCCTCTCCATGAACCAGTAGCGGCCCCGGCCCCTCAACCGTGACCGGAGGGTAGCAGGCTGATCGCAACGTGAGTGCTTCGGATACCATATTCGCCCTCTCGTCCGGCGGTGGCCGCGCGGGTGTGGCCGTGGTCCGCGTCTCTGGTCCCGCAGCGGGGGCTGCGCTCGTGGCGCTCCTGTCCAGCAGTGGTGGAAGCGCTGACGGCGGCAACGTCGATAGCGCGAAGCCTGGGACCTCGAGTGGGCCAAAGCGATCCCTTCCGGCGCCAAGGGTTTTGCGGCGCGCCGATCTCTTCGACGCTGAAGGCGGGGTGCTCGACGAGGCCATGGTGGCCTGGTTTCCCGGCCCGCGCTCCTTTACCGGCGAAGACGTGGTCGAGCTGCATGTTCACGGGTCTCCAGCCGTGGTGCGCGCGGTTCTGTCGCGGCTGGGGCAGCTCGCCGGTTTGCGGCCCGCGGAAGCGGGTGAGTTCACGCAGCGGGCCTTTCTGCGCGGCAAACTCGACCTTGCGGCTGTCGAAGGTTTAGGCGACCTCATCGATGCCCAGACGGAAGCCCAGCGGCGGCTGTCGCTGCGGCAGCTGGGGGGTGCCCTTTCGCAGCAGGTGGAAGATTGGCGGGCGGATATCATCGCCTTGCGCGCGGAAACGGAGGCCTGGATCGACTTTCCGGATGAAGACCTGCCGGAAGACTTCTTTCCGACCGTCAGGGCGCGGGCCGGCGCGCTGGCTGCAGAGATGTCGTCCCGCACCGAGGCCTCGCACCGATTGGCGGCTCGGGTGCGAGACGGCTACAGCGTTGCGCTGGTGGGCCGGCCCAATGTCGGCAAATCTTCCCTGCTCAACGCGCTTGCTGCGCGGGATGTGGCCATCGTGACGGACATTGCCGGAACCACCCGGGACACGATATCAGTGCCGGTGGATCTGGGCGGGTTTCTGGTGAATTTCATCGATACAGCGGGCCTGCGCGAGACCCGCGACACTATCGAGGCCATGGGCGTCGACCGCGCGCTCCAGGCCGCAGAGCAGGCGGATCTCGTGCTGTGGCTGATCGATGAGCGCGGTGAAGCGCCCGAGATCGCTGACCGGCTGGATGCGGCGCGCCTGCTGCGTGTGGCCACCAAGCAGGATCTCTGGCGCGTCAGCCCAGACCCGACCAGTCGGCAGGCTGGGCCGCTGGGTGTGTCGGTGGTAACGGGTGAAGGGCTACAGGCTGTGCTCGATGGGGTGCAGGCGGCGCTATTGGGGGACGGGGCTTCGCTCGACGTCCTGCTGCCCATGGGCCGCGAGCGGCACGCCTTCCACGTCGGGGCGGCCGTCGCTGCGCTGGAGCAGGCCCAGGCCGAGGATGAGCTGGCGCTGCTGGCTGAATGCATGCGTGAGGCCTCTGCTGCGCTTGGGCGGATTACTGGCGCGGTTGATGTTGAGGACGTGCTCGATCATATCTTCAGTCGGTTCTGCATCGGCAAATGAGCCACTTTTAGCCCTTCAGGAGCTGTTTCACGTGAAACTCTACGCCCGCGATCACTCCTTGCCCTCGGGCCTGCGCTTCGACGTGATCGTCGTCGGCGGTGGGCACGCTGGCACCGAGGCCGCCGCCGCCGCTGCGCGGCTGGGGGCAGTGGTCGGGCTGGTGACCCATCAGTGGCAGACGGTGGGTGAGATGTCTTGTAACCCCGCGATCGGCGGTCTGGGTAAGGGTCATCTGGTCCGGGAAATTGATGCGCTCGATGGCCTGATGGGCCGTGCCATCGACCAGGCGGGTATCCAGTTCCGCATGCTTAATGCCTCCAAGGGCCCGGCGGTCCGGGGACCGCGATCGCAAGCCGACCGGCGCTTGTACCGCGAGGCCATCCAGGCCCTGTTGCAGGCAGAGAGCCGGCTGACCGTGATCGAGGCCGGGGCCGACGACATTATCCTTGACGAAAGTGGTACGATGGCCGGGCTGACCACCGATCGGGGGGTGGAGATCGCGGCGCCGGCGCTGGTGATCACCACCGGCACCTTCCTGCGCGGCAAGACCTTTGTCGGCGATGCTATTGCCTTTGAGGGCCGGGCCGGGGAAGCGCCGGCCGTGGCGCTGGCCGAGACCATCGACCGTCTTGGGTTCGCGCTGGGTCGCCTCAAAACCGGGACGCCAGCACGGCTGGATGGGCGCACCATCGACTGGGCCGGGCTGGACATGCAGCCGCCGGATGCGGTGCTGGTGCCGTTTTCGACTATGACCGATCAGATCACCGTGCCACAGGTGGACTGCGGGGTTACCTTCACCACCCCCGCAACCCACAGCCTGATCGAGGAAAATCTCCACCTTTCAGCGGTCTACTCGGGCGCAATAGACGGGCACGGCCCGCGCTATTGTCCCTCAATCGAGGACAAGGTGGTGCGTTTTGCCGATAAGCCGCGGCACCAGATTTTCCTGGAACCGGAAGGCCTTGACGATCACACAGTCTACCCGAACGGCATTTCCACGTCGCTGCCAGCAAGGGTTCAGGCCGCCATGCTGGCCACAATCCCCGGGTTGGAGCGCGCCCGGATCATCCGGCCCGGCTATGCCGTGGAGTACGATTTCGTCGACGCGCGCGAGCTGCAGGACACGCTGCAGACCAAGCGGGTGCCAGGGTTGTTCCTCGCCGGGCAGATCAACGGCACCACGGGCTACGAAGAAGCGGCGGCGCAGGGCCTTGTGGCGGGTGCCAACGCCGCGCTGCAGGCGGGTGGTGGAGAGGAACGCCTCCGGATCGGGCGGCACGAAGGCTACATCGGGGTGATGATTGACGATCTGGTGACCCGCGGTACGGCAGAGCCCTACCGAATGTTCACCAGTCGGGCAGAATTCCGCTTGCGGCTGCGCGCCGATAATGCTGATCAACGGCTGACACCGCTGGGTTTGGAGCTGGGCCTGATCCGACTGTCCCGCGCCGAGGCGTTTCACGTGAAACAGGCCGCCATTGCAGATGGTTTCGAGCGGTTCCAGAGCCTGAGCCAGAGTCCCAACGCCTGGGCGGCGCAAGGTTTTCCAGTTAAGCTCGATGGTCGTCCCCGCAATGCACTCGATATGCTGTCGATGAAAACTGTGGACCTGAGCCAGCTCGAAGTTGCCTTCCCGGCGCTGCAAGGTCTGCGCGCTGACGTGGCTGAACAGATCGAGATCGCTGCCGTCTACGCCGGCTATCTCGACCGACAGGAGCAGGAAGTCGCCGCTCTGCGCTCGGAGCAGGCAATCCATCTGCCGTCGGACCTCGACTATGCTGCCATCGGCTCACTGTCCAACGAGATCCGAGAAAAGCTCGAGGCCGCCCGCCCGGAAACACTGGACCGTGCTTCGCGGATCCAGGGCATGACCCCGGCAGCACTCGGTGCGCTGCTGCAATTTGTGCGCCGGCGGCAGGGCAACAGGGCGACCCAGCAACCACAGGCAAAGCCAGACAATGACCTGGTTCAGCACGCAGACTCGGCAGTGAGAGCAGATGCGGGCGCAAATGAGCCAGACACCACCCGTGGTCCTGCCCCCGATCTCGGGGTGGACCCAGAAACCAAGCCGCGTGCTGAACTGGCTGAAACGGCCTGAGGCCTTTAAGGCTGATCATCCATGAGCCAGACCGCCCGTTCATCCCACCCTTTGCAGCTGCCCAAGCGCTCAACCTTGTTCGACGAGACCTGCGACCGACTCGGTCTGTCTGCAGCGGCCCGTGAGCAGGTTGCGGCCTATGTTGCGACGCTGGGCAAGTGGCAGCCCCGACTCAACCTGATCGGCCCCAAAACCTGGGCTGATGTCTGGGATCGCCACGTCGTCGACAGCCTCCAGTGCCTTGATCACCTCGGTACAGCCGATGAGGGCCGCGGCTGGGCTGACATCGGCACCGGAGCGGGATTCCCCGGGGTGGTGCTGGCGCTGGCGACAGGGATTCCCGTACGTCTGGTTGAATCGGACCAGCGCAAGGCCGCTTTCTTGCTCGCCGTCAAGACAGCGACTGGCGCTCCGGTGACGGTGGTCAACAGCCGTATCGAATCCCTGCCGCCGGCGCCGCTGGATGTGCTGTTTGCCCGCGCCTTCGCACCGCTGCCGCGGCTGCTGGACTGGTGCGAACCAGTGATCGATGCAGAAACCACCCTGATCCTGCACAAGGGGCGCCGCGCACAAGACGAGTTGGACGAGGCCGCGCAGGCCTTCAGCTTCGAGGCTGAGAGTTTTCCCTCAATTATCGACAGCGACTCGGTGATTCTGCGCTTGCGCAACCTGCGTCGGCGGCCTTAGGACGTAGTTTCAGGATTTGCGCGCGCCTGCGCGGTCTCTGAGACTGGGATTTCGGTCCCGCGTGACTTCCGTTTCAGCCCTCAAGCGACGAGACCGCCGTGCCCCAGCCTGTCATCCTTGCCATCGCCAACCAGAAGGGCGGGGTCGGTAAGACCACCACCGCCGTCAATCTTGGTGCGGCGCTGGCGCGCGCGGGCAAGCGCACCTTGATCATCGACGCCGACCCTCAGGGCAATGCCAGCACCGGACTGGGCGTGGCAGTCGCCGAGCGTGACGCTAACCTCTACACCGTTCTCGCCGGGCGGACCCCGGCGGAGCGCGCAATCCGCCCCACGGCGCAGGAGGGGCTGTCGATCCTGCCCGCCAACCAGGATCTTGCTGCCATGGAGATCGAGCTCGCCGGCTCNGATCAGCGGCAGTACAGCTTCCGCGCGCAGCTGGGCGAGGCCGCCGCCGATTTCGACGTAGTGCTGATCGATTGTCCGCCTGCGCTGGGTTTGCTGACGTTGAACAGCCTGTCGTGGGCCGATTATGTGCTGGTGCCGCTGCAGGCCGAGTTTTTCGCGCTCGAAGGGCTGGCGTTTCTGCTGCGCACCCTCGACCGGGTCAAGCGCAGCGCCAATGACCGGCTGAGCCTGCTCGGTGTGGTGCTGACCATGTACGACGGTCGCAACAACCTCGCGCAGCAGGTCGAGAACGACGTTCGCCACCACCTGCACGGCCGGGTCTTTGACGCCAAAATTCCGCGCAACGTGCGGCTTTCCGAAGCCCCGTCACACGCGCTGCCGATTTTCGACTATGATGCCCGATCCGCCGGTGCGCAGGCCTACGCCGCGCTGTCCGACGAGGTTATCGCGGCTTTGAAACTCTAGGGGAGCAGGGGGCATNCAATGGCACAGAAGGGTCTGGGACGGGGCTTGAGCGCCCTCTTCGACGATGGTGCTACAGCTGAGGGACCAGCGGGCGCGGGGGTTCAGACGCTACCGGTGGCGGACCTGTCGCCCAGCCCGTTCCAGCCCCGCCAGCACTTTGACCCGGAAAAACTCGCCGAGCTGGCCTCCTCGATCAAAACCCAAGGCATTCTCCAGCCCATCCTCGTTCGGGCCGCNAGTCCGGGCGTGAAAACGCCCTATGAAATCGTTGCCGGGGAACGCCGCTGGCGCGCCGCGCAGCAGGCCCGGGTNCACGATGTTCCGGTGGTGATCCGCGNGCTAGCAAACGTCGACGCGGCTGAAATCGCCCTGCTCGAAAACGTCCAGCGTGAAGACCTGAGCCCCTTTGAGGAGGCCGAGGGCTACCGGGGCCTCATNGCTCAGTTCGGCTACAGTCAGACTGACGTCGCCGAGCGGGTCGGCAAGTCCCGCGCCCACGTCGCCAACGCCCTGCGCCTTTTGGCCATGCCAGACAGCCTGCGCACTATGGTCGAGAAGGGTGAGCTGTCGGCCGGTCACGCCCGCGCGCTGCTGTCGCTGGATAACCCGCTGCCACTCGCGCGGCAGGCCGNGGCCGAAAACTGGTCGGTCCGACGCCTGGAGCAGGCCGTGCGCGACCTGTCGTCCGGCGCTGGCGCCACGGGTGACGGCGACCGATCGGGCGCATCGGGTGCTGTGGACAAGGATCCCGACCTCCGCGAAGCCGAAGAGCAGGCGTCCCGCGAAATTGGCCTCGGTGTCGAAATCCGCGGATCCGCCACCCGGGGCCACGTCCGGGTCAGTTACGCTTCGCTGGAGCAGCTGGAACTGGTGCTTGCCCGGCTCNCGGGGAAGTAGCCNAAGCTGCGGCNCGGAATTTGCCGAAAAAATTGCACGATCGGCGCCCGATCAGGCCCTGATTCTATGGCAAACTCCCTATAATTCANCCTAAAGTCTTGAGTCTTGCCTTACTTTGTTCGTCTTTTTGTCGAGAGAATTCGCAAATCTGCCCTATAATTGTTGCGAATAGAGCACACTTAGGCTTCACTCNCCTCCAGACACCACCACCCCTGCCGTGGAGAATACCGTGCAACAGACCATCGCCCTCGTCGACGACGACCGCAACATCCTCACTTCCGTGTCCATGGCCCTAGAAGCCGAGGGATTCCGGACGCGGACCTTCTCCGATGGCACCGACGCGCTCAAGAGCCTGACCGTCCAGCCCGCCGATCTGATCATTCTNGATATCAAGATGCCGCGCATGGATGGCATGGAAGTCCTCAGCCGTCTGCGCGCGCAGAGCCAGGTGCCGGTGATCTTCCTTACCTCCAAGGACGACGAGGTGGATGAAGTTCTGGGTCTGCGCATGGGCGCGGATGACTACATCAAGAAGCCCTTCTCCCAGCGACTGCTGGTCGAGCGGATCCGGGCGCTGCTGCGCCGGGAGGAAATGGCCACNGCCACCCCGGAACGCGAAGGCGGCAACGACGTCCTTACACGAGGAGAGCTGCGCCTCGACCCGGTCAAGCATCAATGCTTATGGAAGTCCGACGATATCACGCTGACCGTAACCGAGTTTCTGATTCTCAAGTCGCTGGTCCAGCGCCCGGGACACGTGAAGACTCGCGACCAGCTGATGGATGCCGCCTACGGCGAGCACATCTACGTCGACGACCGAACCATTGACTCGCACATCAAGCGCCTGCGCAAGAAGTTCAAAGCCGTGGACGATAACTTCAACCAGATCGAGACCCTCTACGGGGTCGGTTACCGCTACAAGGATACCGGTCTGGCTGCTTGATTTCGCCCCCCGGGTGGTCCAAGTCTGGGCGCGGGGTGTTGGTACGGGGCCTGTCTGAACGCCCGCACCCCGGAGCTCCCCGTGCCTGAATTGCGTTCTGAGGCTGCGCCTGGACCACGATGGATANGTCGAACACCAACCGAGNCACCGGCCAAACGATCGGCGAGAGCGCCGGCGCTGGCATGAGCCGCCTTCGGGCGCTNCGTCGCCTGCTCGCGGCCGTGTTCGCGCGGCGGGCCCGCTGGCGCCCTCGCNGGCCGGGCTCGCGCTCGCTGGTCGGACGTATCCTTGCGATCAACATGATCACCCTGCTGATCCCCGTCATCGGCTTCCTCTACACCGACCGCTATCGCCAGCTGCTGATCGAGGGCGAACTGGAAGCCCTGCGCTCCGAGGGCCGCATCATCGCCGTCGCGCTGGGCTGGGCCGATGTNTCNAGCGAGGATCCCGAAAAGCACCTTGATGAAGACCGCGCCAACCTGTTTCTGCGACTGCTGACCATCGAGAGCCCGTCGAGGGCGCGGCTGTTNTCCATCAACGGTGACCTGATCGCGGATTCCGAAGCCTTCAACGGCGGCACGATTTCCGTTTACACCCAGCCCATGGGCGAACCGACCGTATTCGACCGCCTGTCGCCGCCGGAGCTATGGCGCGTCATCCGCCGTGGCGGCCGACAGTTCCAACGCTACGCCGAGACCAG
The DNA here is from genome assembly GCA_002711265.1 of Rhodospirillaceae bacterium. Classification (GTDB taxonomy): domain Bacteria; phylum Pseudomonadota; class Alphaproteobacteria; order UBA7985; family UBA7985; genus UBA7985. The sequence continues at coordinate 15,458 of PAGB01000007.1, read as the reverse complement.
CCCGCAGCGGGCCGATCACTATCAAGAGGTTTCAACGGCGTTGCTGGGACGGGTTGCGGACNGGGTCCGTGGCGGCGAGGGCAATGCACTGGTGCTGTCCGCCGCCGTTCCGGTGCAGGAATACCGACGCGTGCTGGGTGCGCTGATGCTGTCGCGCGAAACCACGGTGGTTGACGAAAGCATCGCCTCGATGCAGGCGCTGGTGCTGTGGCTNTTCCTGATCGCGCTGGTCATCACCGTGCTGCTGTCGCTCTATCTGGCCAGCACCATCGCCCGTCCGGTGCGACAACTGGCCAAGTCCGCCGACCTGGTGCGACGGCAGAAAGACCGACGCCATGCCATCCCTGATCTTTCCACCCGGGGTGATGAAATCGGCGACCTGTCGCTGTCCCTGCGCGATATGACCGAAACCCTGTGGGACCGCATCGATTCCATGGAGAGTTTTGCCGCCGACGTTGCCCATGAACTCAAGAACCCGCTGACTTCGCTGCGCTCGGCCTTTGAAACCCTGTCCATGGTCAAGGATCCCAAGCAGCAGGAAGTGCTGCTCGGCATTCTGACCCACGATGTCGATCGCATGGACCGACTGATCACCGACATTTCTGACAGTTCGCGGCTCGACGCCGAACTGGCGCGCTCGCATTGGGAGGAGCTTGACCTGCGCAGCCTCGCCGCTGACGTGATCGCTTTGCAGGAGCAGGTCGAAGACACCCTTGCGACATTCGTGCTGGAGCCGAAGGAGGCGCCAAGGGTCGGCTTTGCCGTGCTCGGCGCCGAAACCAGGTTGGGGCAGGTGCTGGTCAACTTGATCACCAACGCGCAGTCATTCTCACCCGACGGTGGGATCATTCGCGTCGGCCTGACGCGGGAGAGGGGCTGGATCACGCTGGTGGTCGAGGATCAGGGGCCGGGCATCCNCGAGGACCGCCTGACCAAAATCTTCAGCCGTTTCTACACCGACCGCCCNGAGCAAGACAGCTTTGGCCGCTACTCCGGGCTGGGCCTGTCGATCTCGCAACAGATCATCGACGCCCANGGTGGCGTCATCCGCGCCGAAAACGCAGAACGTGACGGCAAAGTCACCGGCGCCCGGCTTGTGGTAAGACTGCCGGAAATGCCCGCCGACTACAGGCTCTGAACCCATGGCTCAAAAACGCCTCATCCTCGTCTCCGGCCTCTCTGGCGCAGGCCGCAACGCCGCGCTCGCCGCCCTGTCCGATCTGGGGTTTCAGGCCAGCGATGCCGTGCCGACCTCGGTCTGGCCCCTGTTGCTGCAGGCTGAGGGCGTGACCCGTGTTGCTGTCGGCTGGCCGACATCCTCCGTCGAGGGCGAAGAAACCCTGCCAGAGCTGCCGGCGGATTGGACCCTGACGCACGTGTTTCTTGAAGCTGAGGAAGCCACGCTCCTCCGCCGTTACAGCGAGGCACGCCGGGTGCATCCCTTTGACCGGGGTGAGGGCCTGACCGATGCCCTGCGGCAAGAGCGCAGCAAGGCGCACGCACGCCGAAGCATGGCGGACGAGGTGATCGATACCACTGCGCTTCGGTTGCCTCAGCTCCGGGAGAGCATGGCGAACCTGGTCGAGGGGGGCGGCCGGGGGCCGACCCTGCGCGTCATGTCGTTCGGCTACCGCAATGGCCTNCCGCCCGAGGCCGATCTGGTGATCGACCTGCGCTGGCTGCGCAACCCCTACTATGATCCGGCCCTGCGGGAGCAAACCGGCATGGATGCGGGCGTGGCGGCCTACGTGGCCGCTGATCCGGATTTTCCAGTATTTTTCNGCGATCTGCAGCAGCTTCTGACCCTGATTGTGCGCCGCCAGGCCGACGAAGGCCGGGCCTACTTCACGATTGCCATGGGCTGCACTGGCGGCCGCCACCGGTCGGTTTTCATNGCGGAACGGCTGGGGCAGTGGTTAGCGGAANCGGGNCACTCTGCCAAAGTCGTGCACCGGGATACCAGCATCGCCAACACTTGAGTGATGNGTCCGATAACATGCCAGCCGGAGACCGGAAAGGTCGACTTATCCCGGCTTTTCATCTTCTGTCCTGTTTTCGCGCAGTGAAAATGTACTAAGGTNACNGTTGTTTTGTGCTGATCCATACACTGGCTGGATGACAACAGTGGCAGAGTTCGCTGAATCACGATTTATCATGAAGAACGGACCCGTCCTGCGGCGCGAAGTAGCGCGCCGCGTGGCCCGCATCGCCGCCGCCTATCCTGCCGTCTCTATCCGATTGCGCAGTGGAGACGTGGAAGTCAGTGGTGACAGCGCCGATTCCATCGCCCGGCTGGGTTGGCGGCGCGGCGCGGACCTCGATGTCAGCTGCAGCGGTCCNGGGGCCGAAAAGATCCTGCGCGATATCGTCAGTATTCTCGATCGACCGCCCCTGAATGATGGCGCTGATGGTTGATTACGGCGACTCCTGACCGCAACTTTCGCAACCCAGAACCCACCATAGCCTAAAGGCCGCTGGATTTGGCAATAAGCGCTTGATCTATGCCCGGCGGGACGATAGACAGCCTNTCACCNACGGCGCGGGTGTAGCTCAGGGGTAGAGCACTAGCTTGCCATGCTAGGTGTCGTGAGTTCGAATCTCATCACCCGCTCCATTTTCTCTCAGATCAGTGGTTCAAATCCACTGTAGGGCCAATGCTTTAGGACCCGCAGGGGGTTTTGTGCGTTTGCGATGAGTACAAAATCAGGTACAAATTGCGGATACCAAAGCACTTAACGACACGAAACAATTCGTACTATTTCCGTCGAATGTACCCTGCGGATGTCCAGAGAATCGCAGGCCAACGAGAACTTAAGCGTAAGCTGAGAGCCTCGAAATTGCGGGAAGCTGATTGGCAAAGCGTATCTTCGTTCGGATTACAGCCTGAAAGATGCTGCTGAGTTTTAAGTGCGTGAGAACCGCCTTAAGCACGGTCGAACGCCAAATACCCAGAAAAATTCCGAAGCTGAACAACGACGGCGACTTGATCNGTTTGCTNGTTGGCTAGGGGGCGGCAACTCGACACTCAGCGCTACNCTCAAAAAGCGGTTCTTTGCCACTTGNNGTGACNACAGTGATCGGAATTTAACCTCTTACAGCGCCAGACATGCCTTCAAGGACCGCGGANGGGCCGCAGGGGTGGACTTGGCGGTGTTGGACTATCGGATGGGCCACAAGACCAAGCAGTTCTCTGTGGTCGCTCAGGGCTATGGTACGGGCTACAGCCTGTCAGTGCTGAAAGAGGCAGCGGAGAAGATCAACGCTCAGGAGGACTGGGGTTATGTTGACCAGCTAGCGTACTGACTTCAGGCCTCCACCATACCAGTCGGTTACTTCTGAAACACGACACCTATCAGCTTCATCACCCTGAAATGAATACGAGTGCATAAGACGGTAACATTCACCCTGTCTCATACTCCTTCAACGATTAACTTACGAAGGAAAATCAGATGCTCGGAAAACATGTAGGCTCGATGCAGGGTGCCACTGAGGTCAAAGCACTACCTAGTGGATATGGGATGCCTAAGCTCGAAACTTCGGCTGAAGGAGAAGGCACTCTCCTAGGACATCCAGTCCAGTTCATGGCCACCTATCAGGCGGAGATGCAGCCTGATGGCTCCTTCTTCGGCGAGTGTCCCAACTCTGGTGTGATTTTGTCACAAGCCGGCGCTGCAACCTATCGTGCTACCGGCGCAGGTCATCCTACTGAAGATGGTGGGTCGAAGTTTCGTGGTGCAGTTTACTTTGCAAGCCACTCTGAAGCCTTCTCTGAATTGAACGGTAAAGCCTGCGTCTACAGCTGGGATGTTGACGCTGACGGCGTGGCGTCGTGGGAAATTCACGTCGTCGATTGACCAATTGGAGGTCATAGGCATTCGGATAGCTTGAAGGCTTAATTCCAGTAAGTGTCATCGCTAGCACCTACCTCGCCTTCCGACAGATCAGCAGGGACTGCGTTACGCCGTGGTCCCTGTTTGCTTGCTATACTGTTCGTAACGTCACGAAAGAGTAATGAACTTCGGCGCATGCTGGTTCGCTAATCAATAGATCCTAGGCGGCTTGTCGTTAGTATGAAGCCCCTATCGTTGAAAGGAATTCAAGAATGACACCGAAAGAGATTGTCCAATCTGCTTATGATTGCTTCGCATCTGGCGATATGGAAACCTTCGCCTCGCTATTCGCTGAAGATGCCACCATTGTTGTGAATGGCATGCACAAGTTTTCACGCACCTATAATGGCGTTGGTGATTGGATGGCTAATCATCTTGCTCACCTGCCCAGCCACTACCCAGGCCTGAGTGTGGTTCCACTGCACATGGTTGAGGAAAACGGCCACGTTTTCGTTCATGTCCACCTGACCTCTGAAGGTTTAGACAGCTACTCTGGCCACTACGACGTCATCGAAGACGGTAAGATCAAGACATTCCATATTTTTGATGATAGCCAGAAGATCGCACACGTGATGAAGGCTCTTTAAGTCTGCGGCTTCAAAAGCCTACCTCTACGACGCACACAGTAACAGGGACNATGGTTGGCGTGGTCCCTGTTTGCGTTTTTGGATGAGGAAAAAATCCCGAACTTTCATGTGATTGTCATGTGTGTGNGGCACTGAAAACGGTCCGTCCTAGCCGTTTGGCGGGATGGTTTCCCGCTTTCAGCACAGCTTCACGGGTATTCTTGCGCATGCACCTCGCCGAGCGACATAAAGAAAATATGGCCAAGTGCGCATCTCCTTTGAGCCGTTCTATAAGCCTTGGCTTTGCTAGCCTACTGCTAGCCAAATCACAAAAAAGTATCCCAATGTTGCCAGAACAGCGAGTAGCGCCAGCATCACGGTACCAGCCCTAATCCCTCGCTTCCAAACTTTGGGGGCGAAACCTGCTCCGATCCAGATTGCCAGAACATTGAGAATGAGTGAGAGANGGACAAAGAGCGGATGTATGCCTCACTCAGATCCAGTGACGNCACGGGACAATACCGGCAAGGCATTAAACGTCAGAATGAAGAAGCTAACGACTAAGCATAAAGCACCACCGATAAAGGCGGCGCTGAACTTAACCACGTTCATCTGAACATTCCCTTCCGAGCGTTGTGGTATCTCAGACCCCCTCCGACCTCTCTANACTGGGCGTCAGTTCAGTGGCTGATAAAGGCATCGGGGTAATTGGTGAAGAAATCACCTGAGATAGGTGTCATCACTCCACTCTCAATCACGGCACCGGCTAGCCGACGCTTCTCCGTGAGCTCTTCGTCACCTTGGAATGCCTGAATGGCCTCCATATTCGGGAANATCATCACGACATGAAGCTTTTCAGGGTCATCTTTTTCAGTTCCAGCAAAGAGAAACTTGATGCCGTGCTCTGCCAGCTTCCCGTCTTGTTCGTAGACCATTTGCTTCCAAGTCTCGAAGCCTTTGGTGATGGTGATCTGACCCTTAACGAGTATTGACATATCTGCCTCTGCTTTTTGATTTTAACTACTGAGAGAGCCGCACTAAGCGGCTACTCTACGAGCTGCGTCCAAGTTTGGGTCTCAATCTTTGCACCAGCTTCTTCACGAAGTTTGATCATCCCTGGCGAATTGGCCATTGCCATCATTTTTTCCATGGATTCTACCTCGATGCAGGTCCAGACCTTGTTTTCATTGTCGGGCTCATGACCCACTGCCAAAACCTNCACGCCATGCTCATTGCGCAATTGTTCGTTGGCATCAAAAAGGCTCTTCCAGTGCTGATAGCCTTTAGTCAGTTCAACTGACGAGATGATCTTCATTTTTTTGTTCCGTTCATTTTTTTGTCGGTCGGCACAAGGGCCTCAAGCAGTGATCGCCGTGGGTCCATCGAGCACACCATAGTCTTTTGAGGACTGATTCTTGTACATTTCGTTGCTCATGACGTCAGCAAATACGGGACCTGCTTTGTAGGCTTCACAAGCTTCTTTGCTTTCCCAGACGTATACTCCACCGTAGATTTGGTTTTCCTTATCACCAAGCCAGTGCTTGCTGATAAGTCCTGGCATTTCTGCAAATACCGATGCTGCTTCTGTTGCTCCTGCAATGTAGTCTTCGTGGGGAATATTTAACTCAAAGTTAATGACCTGAATGTGCATATCGAACTCCTCCGCTGATGATTTGGTCGAGATGATAGGACTTCGTATTTGTGACGACCACAAGAGCCCCGTTTTAAAATTTTACCTCACAATGGGATACATGATGCCAAAGACGAGCCCTATAAAAGATCCGTTTCATTTCCATCCCGAGCTTCGCCAACTGATCAAGCCCTTCAGGGACTCATTCTACCGGTCAATCACTACCGAGAAGATTAGGGCCCAAATAGAAAACAGCGGCCAAGAGCTGCAGATCGACTTTTACGAAGACGATGTTCGTGAGCGACTTCGCTCAGAGGCTCTCTCTCAACACACTGGTGATCTGTATGTTTTCGGCTACGCCTCATTAATGTGGGATCCGGCAATCGATTTTTCTGAAGTGCGCCGTGCCTTTGCCCCGAATCATCAACGCCGATTTATTCTGGTGGACGACAAAGGTGGGAGAGGCACTAGTGAGAAACCTGGATTAATGGCTGCTTTAGATCAAGGCCAAGGCTGCGAGGGATTAGCCTTCAAGATCACCTCAGAAAAAGTGGATAAAGAAACCGAGATCCTGTTCCGTCGTGAGTTGATTGCGCCAGGTTACTTGGCGGTATTTGTACCAATTGAAATCGATGGCACGAGCCAGGTAGCGCTGACGTTTGTTGCTGACCACGAGCAGCCTCACATTCGCCAAGATATCACTCGGCTGGAGCAAATACGCTTTGCTGCAACAGGCACTGGTATCTTAGGGACTAGCCTTGAATATCTAGAAAGCACGGTCGTTCAGTTGAGTGAAATTGGGATTATTGACCCGGACGCCTCTGAGCTTCTCGCCGCTGCACGCAATTATAGCTCTCCACAAAAAGCGATCCCTTGAGCCTTAATTTANGGGTNGACAAATAGGTACAAAAATTGATTGAGCCACACCTGGGCCCACTAGCCGAGTTAATTCGGCTATCCTAGAAAAAAATTCACCTTCACAGATATTTAGCTCAGGGGTAGAGCACTAGCTTGCCATGCTAGGTGTCGTGAATTCGAATCTCATCGCCCGCTCCATTTTCTCTCATATCGGCGATCTGACAGCCCCCGGCACCCTGAGCACTGGCCGCGTATGCTGCGGCTTTTCACGCGTGAGCCGTCACCAGTTCCAGCGGTGGATGCGACCCTCGAATGGCTCGTCAACGAAGGCCGGCATAAAGGGCTTGAGCCTGAGCAGATCGCCCTTGTCATGATCCAGCGATACCGGCGGCCGCGCTGTGTTTCTGACGATGACAGTCACGTTATATCCATAGCTGCAAATTGCTGCGTCACGCGTGTCGAGGCCGTTGAAGGTCAGTTGGTAGAGCAGCAATCCGGCGTTCCAGAGCGACAGATGGCCACCGACAATCCGGTGCTTGAGCGGGGGGACGGTAATCGCGATGATCCCATCTGGCTTGGTCAGAGCGATGCAGCGCCTGATGAAGGCGCCTGGATCGGTCTGATGCTCCAGCACGTGGCAGGCCCAGACGCAGTCGAAAGCTGTCTCCGGGGTGAAATCAAAAAAGTCGATATCGACCCGCTGCCACGGCACGGACGATGACCGGTGCTCTGCGTAGACTGACGTCCCGAAATCAATCGCAGTGACGGCTTTCCGGTTCGCGTGCAGGACGGCGGCGTGCGCACCGGCTCCAGCGCCGACGTCCAGCACGGTGTCAAAGCTGTAGTCCTTGATCAGCTTGTAAAGGCCGTGATGGCCGCGTCGGACCTTACGGAATTCGGTCGGGAGTGTTGGCAAACCACCGTGCCGGAGGCGGCGGAACAGCCATAAGGGAGCCCGGTAAATCACAGGCGGCAAGAGGGACAACAGAAGCTGTGAAAGCATTGAAGTTCGCCAGTCAAAGAGGCTGCGTCCGCGGCCCCACCGAGGGCATCAGCCGTAAAACGTCGCCTTATGAAGCCCGCGATACACCAAATGTCCAGCCTTGGCCCTCAAAACGACGCGAGAGTCGAATCGCCCCATAATGTCAGTAATTCTATATAAATTGATTTAAATCATACATGTTTGTGGCAACGCACAAAAACGAGTTTCGATCATGCCACAGCACCAACCGACGATCGCGCTCCGGCCCTCGGCGCGCGAAGCCTTCTCCCCCAATCTTTCCCACTTACCGATCGAACGCCCTTCGGGCTGGCTGAAGTTCTTACAGGGTTTTGTACAGACCGTTGCGCTGTTCGGCTGTATCGCCGCTACGACGCTGCTCTGGCAGCTCTATTTCGCCTGAGCAGCCCAGCTTGCGGCTCAGCTGAACTTGCCTGTGCGGCTGAAGCGGCCGCCGTGGACGTGCGCCGCCCGCTCTTCGGATGGACCGCCGGGACGCACCGGACGCGGCGGGTAGGCCCCGTGCTGCAGGTGGCGGTCGTAGAGCACGATCCCGGCCGCCAGCGCCACGTTTACACAAAATCTGGTCGGAATCTTCAGCACGTGATCGCAGACTTCGAGCACGTCCGGGGTCAGGGACCCCTTCTCCGGCCCGAGGATATAGGCCGCACGCAGCGGATGGTGGAATGACGGCAGCTCGATCGCGTCGTCGGTCAGCTCGACCCCGACCAGCTCCATACCGCGGGGCCGGGTCATGTCATCGAGGCTGGCGAAGTCGAAGTAGGGCAGGTGCAGTTCCGCCTTCGACGTGTCCGCCTGCCGAACCTGCTGCCGTGTGACCTCNGAGCCGATGCTGAACGTATAGGCCGCACCAAAGGCATGGGCCGTGCGCATCAGCGCGCCCATGTTGCGTGATTTGGAAATCTCCAGAACGCCAACGGCGAAGTATCCGCGCATGGCCGTGCCTGCCCGCCTCTGTTTCTCTCTTTCTCTCGGGTTTGTCTGCCTGCCTGCGATGCAAACCCGCCCCTGCATGCCGCCCTGCAGCGACCTTGTCAAAGCGCTAACGGTTCCANTGCCTGAAAGGCAGGGCTNCAGTCTGGCGGAGGGCAGGGCAGTTCTGCCCAGAACAGGCGAGCCAAACCGCGGTGTCTGCCGCACACTCCGGCGATGACAGAAGCGTCCCCGCAGCAGACCAACAACCTGCGCGCCATCCTGTGGATGGTGCTGGCTGTCCTTTGCTTTGCCGGGATGAGCCTGTTCGTCAAACAGGCGTCGAATGCTGGTATTCACCCGTTCCAGTACGTGTTTGCGCGGATTTTCTTCGGGCTGGTGGCGATCCTGCCCTTTACGGTGATTGCTGGTCCGTCGGTGTTCAGGACCGAACGTCATGGACGCCACTTGATCCGGTCGGTGGTCGGGGTCAGCGCCATGACGCTGCTGTTCTTCGGCTTTTCACGGTTGAACATGACNGAGACGGTGGCGCTCAGTTTCACCGTGCCGTTCTTTGTCACCCTTGGGGCGGTGCTGTTCTTGGGTGAGCGCATCCGGGGCCGCCGCATCNCCGCGACCGTGGTCGGCTTTCTCGGCGTGCTGATCGTCGCTGAGCCGTGGAAGCAGGATCTGGTCTGGGCGCAGGCGTTGCCGTTGCTGGCGGCGGTGCTGATGGCCACGGCCTTTCTGCTGATCAAGGATCTGACCCGGACCGAAACCACGATCCGTATCGTGACCTTTCAGGGCCTGTGGATGTCGGCCTTCATGGTCGTGCCGGCGGTGCTGGTGTGGCAGATGCCGAGCCTGCAGGTGTGGTTGATTCTGATCGGGGCGGGTTTCATCGCGACGGCAGGCCAATGGGCCATGGTGCTGGCGGCCAAGAACGCCGAAGCGTCGATGATCATGCCGTTTGATTATCTGCGGCTGCCGTTTGTGGCGCTGCTGGAGCTGACGGTGCTGGGGGTGGTGCCCGAGCTGGCCAGCCTCGCCGGTGGCGCGGTGATTGCCGCGGCGGCGATCTANATGGCCCGGCGCGAAGCTCGGATCCGTCCGCGCGCTTTGGCTGCCGAGTCAAAGATGTTCCCCAAGACCTGAGCCTGAAGCCGCTCCTTTCCGGCCTCAGCGTNGGGCTTCGCGCTCCAACAGGGCCTTGATNGGCCCCATCCGGTCCAGCGCTCGCAGNCCGACGGCCGCCGCTGCGCGCAGCGGTCCGCCCGGGCGGCTGAACAGGCTGTTCAGGCCGGTGGTCAGGCCGGTCATGCGGGCGGTTTCAGCGCGGCGTGCCCGCTGGTAGCGCTCGAGCGCCTGCGCGTCGCCAGGGTCCAGCCCGTAGCGGCGCTGTTCCATTAGGGTATCGGTCAGCGCGGCGGCGTCCTTGATGCTCAGGTTAAGGCCCTGCCCGGCCAGCGGGTGGATGCTGTGCGCCGCCTCTCCGATCAGCGCCAGCCGCTCGCCGATGATGCGGTCGCAGCTGTGGGCGAGCAGCGGGAACTGGCCCCAGTCCTCATTGTCGGTCTTCGACAGCCGACCCAGCGCATTGCCGAAGCGGGACTGCATGCGCTCGGTCAGGATCGAAGGCTCTAGTGCGAACAGCCCCTTGGCGCTGGCGCTGGGTTCGACCCAGATGAAACTGCTGGCGTGTCCCTCGTCCTCGTCATCAGCCGGGAGTGGCAGCAGGGCAAAGGTGCCGCCGCGCAGGAAGCGCTGGAAGGCGCGGCCCGCGTGCGGAGCTTCGTGCCGGATTACCCCGGTCAGGGCGATCTGTCCGAAGTCCTGCTGCTGTCGCTGGATGCCGTCTTCACGGCGCAGGATCGAATTCCGGCCATCAGCGGCGATTACCACGCGGGCCTCCACCGGGNNGCCACTGGTCATCGTGAGACGGCGCCGGCCCNCCTCGACCTTTGATCCGGTGACCGCTTGCCCGAATCGGCCGTCCAGAGCGGTGTGTTCAACCAGAAAGGCATANAGGTCGGCGTTGCTGACCACCCAGGCGCCGCTGCTCAGGCGCAGGGCTTCGTCCTCGCTGAGCNCTGGCGCAAGGCCCGCGTCGACCACCATGGACTCGATCCGCTGACACTTGGCCGCCAGCCAGTCGGCGGGCAGGTCGAGCAGCTGGACAGAGGCCGGGGTCAGGGCGGTGGCGCGCCGGTCGGCCGACGGCGCCCGCAGGCTGTCGCGCTCGCGTGGGTCGATCAGGTGGGTCACAAAGCCCCGCCGCTGCAGCATGCGCGCCTGTGCCAGCCCGGCCAGCCCTGCGCCGACCACGACAATGTCGTGGATGTCAGGCGCCTGAGGCTTGCGGGATCTTGAGCCCTTCGCGGCGTTTCCAGCCTTGGCAGCCTTGCCGGCAGAGGTGCGGGAACGTGGGGGCATGGACGGCGGTAATCCTGTGTGAACGTCGGAGCTGGGGCACTCCTAACATAGGCACGAATGCTGGGAAATCAGCGGGCTATGGCGTCACACAGCTGTGCACAGGCTTTGGGCATTGAACAATAATTGGGCGGCGCGGGCGCGCCTGGCTCTGGTATCAGCGCAGATGAATACCCGTTAAGCAGTTGATAATAAACAATAGTATTCCCTCGGAAAAACTGGCACGCTATTTGGAAAGGGAGTCGTGGCAAGCCGTGTTCTTGTTGGCCACCTCCTCAGGCCGCAGCAGCACGCGCATTTGGCTTTGGATCCGGTGTCGTGGGTGACGATCCTCCCCAGTTTCGCGCGACACCGGCCATCGCCGGGCAACGGGTCGCCGCCGGAGGATCCGAAACAAACAACCAATAACCAACAGAAAAGAACGATTGGGAAAGCTTATGAAATGGGTTGTCGCCGTAATTAAACCGTCCAAGCTGGAACCTGTCCGCGATAAGCTGACAGAGCTCGGGATTGAAGGCCTCACCGCTACGGAGGTGAAGGGCTACGGTCGCCAGAAGGGACACACGGAGATCTACCGGGGCGCCGAGTACACCGTGAATTTCCTGCCCAAGGTGAAGATCGAGCTGGCCGTGCCCGGCGACAAGGCCGAAGCCGTTGTCGAAGCCATCCAGAGCGCTGCCAACACTGGTGCGATCGGTGATGGCAAGGTCTTTGTCATTGACCTCGAGCAGGCCCTGCGCATCCGCACGGGTGAGACCGACGCGGCGGCTCTCTGAGCCTCCTACCGTTGCTGAAATCAGCCGCAATCAAAGCCGGTGGCCTCATGAGGGTCGCCGGCTTTTTTGTGCTCCAGGGTTAAAAACGCAGGATTTGGTCGAGGAAATACTGCCAAGGCATTGAAAAAGTTGAAGCTGTCGCGTAAAAAAACAATAATTCGTTTTATGCGTCGTGGGTGTCGGGCGATTTTGACCCGACTTGTCCTGCGTCGTGGCTATTTTTCGCAGGTATTTCAGAGGCCCGATGTCTTTTTCGCTGTCGTCCGATCACCGTCCCAACCGCCGCCGCCGGGGCTTGTTCCGCTTTTATCGCCGTTTGCTGCCGCAGGGCCTGCTGCCCTCTGGTACCGGGGTACAGGCACGTGACCGCCTGATCCAACTCGCTGGTCTGGCGCTGGGCGCACTGGCGCTGGCGACGACGCTGGCGCTGCTGACCTTTAACGCCAACGACCCGTCTCTGAACACCGCCACGGCCCGCGCAGCGGAGAACTGGGTCGGCTGGCCGGGCGCCCTTTGGGCTGACTTGCTGCTGCAGGGCTTTGGGGCGACGGCTTATCTGGTGCCGCTGTTGCTCTTCAATTGGGCGGTTGTCTGCCTGTTCAGGCTTCGGCGCGGTCTGGTGGTCCTGCGTTTACTGATTGCTCTGCCAGCGTTGCTTATGCTGGCTGCGGTGCTGTCATCTTTGCCGTTTCAGTCCGATTGGACCAAGCCTTCCAGCGCCGGTGGCGCCGGTGGCTTGCTGGTGCTGGAGAATCTGCAGCGCTGGTTGTACCTGCCCAAGGCGGTCAGCACGGTACTGTGCTTTGTAGGTGGCGCTATCGGTATGATTTTCGCCCTTAGCCTCGAACGCAACTTGATGCCGACGTTGGGTGACAGCGCAAGCCGTCACCGCGCAAAGGGTGACGCCACAATCGGTCCGGATGGTGAGGGGGCTTTTGGACTGAGACGTGAGGGTGATGTGTCCGCTGATCCGGCCTGGGCCAGTGAGAATGGCGTTTCTGGTTTTGGGCCACAGCCTTGGACCGACACAGGTCCTGAAGCATCGGCGGCGGTCGGGTCTTTAACCGGGCTTGGCTCGACCGAGTCTCAAAGCCCCATTGGCCAGTTTGCTCTGGCCGATCCACAAGAGCCCGGTTTCGGCGAAGAAGAAGAAGCGCAGGAGGTCTATTCAGACCCTGACGCGGTCCGGGTTCGGCTCGCCGAAAGTGATACTGTCTATATCCCCGATTCTGAGCGAGATGATTTCACCATTGAGAGTTCGCCCCCGCGTGGGTCGGTTTCGCTCTACGATGAAGAAGAGGACGGCGCCGAATGCAGCATCGATCACGCTGGACGCCCCTACGGCCAAACCACTTACGGGGTCGAGCTGGACGCTGCGGAAACGGTGACGGCTGCCTGGTCTTTCCTCAAGCCCAAGACGTCACCGCGCGCCGAAGTCACCGACCCATGGCTGGAAAACCTCGCGCCCGACACGGCCGATAACCCCTTCGCCGAAGGTGATATGGGCCTCTATGACAGGGTTACGGATGATGAATCCGACGAGCCTTCGATGGGGAGTGCTCCGGGGCCTGCTTCAGCTGCGGCCCCGGCTGCCAGAGCTCCAGCTGGCTCCAAATCCGGTTCGTCGGCGGAGCGTCACGTGCAGGCGGCGTTGACAGAGGCCCCACGGCGCGTCACCCGCATCGGTGTCCCGGAGACCAAGCCACAGCCGTCTTATGCCGGGCCGTTTCAGGCGCCCAAGGTCGACTTGCTGGTTTACCCAGAAGACGTTGAGCAAAAGGGCGTGCAGGCGCACGAACTCGAAGAACGGATCGAGCAACTCGAGCAAGCTCTGGACGAATTCAAGATCAAGGGTCAGGTGGTGAACGCCCGCCCAGGCCCAGTGGTGACGCTGTTCGAATTTGCCCCGGCGCCGGGGCAGCGCATCGCCCGCGTGGTCTCGCTGGCTGACGACATCAAGCGTGCTATGGCGGCGCACTCCACCCGGATTGCGGTGGTGCCAGGAACTTCAGTGATCGGCATCGAGCTGCCCAACGAAACCCGGACGCCGGTAAATCTGCGCCAGATCATCGATAGCGATACTTTCGTGGACTCAAAGGCGCGGCTGCCACTAGCACTGGGCATCGATATTGCCGGCAATCCGACCGTGGCCGATCTTTCCCGGGCGCCGCATCTGCTGATCGCCGGGACGACTGGCTCGGGTAAATCGGTATCGATCAACGGCATGATCCTGTCGTTGCTCTACGCTTTGCCGCCTGAGCGGCTGAAGATGATCATGATCGACCCGAAGATGCTGGAACTGTCGCTGTACGACCGCATCCCCCATCTGCTGTCACCGGTTGTGACGGATCCGCGCCGGGCGATCGTAGCGCTGAAGTGGGCGGTGCGGGAGATGGAAGACCGCTACGAGACCATGATGAAGCTCGAGGTGCGGGGTATCCTCGACTACAACGAGCGCATCGATCGGGCGGTTGCCGACGGCGAGGCGATTATCCAGCGGGTGCAGACAGGCTTTGACCCCGATACCGGCCAGCCCGAATACGAAGAACGCGAGCTGCCGCTCAAGCCCATGCCCTACATCGTGCTGATCGTGGACGAGCTCGCAGATCTGATGGAGCTCGCCAAGAAGGATATCGAATCATCGCTGCAGCGGCTGACCCAGATGGGCCGGGCGGCGGGTATTCACGTGATCACCGCCACCCAGCGTCCGTCGGTGGACGTGATTACCGGGACGATCAAGGCGAATATTCCCAGCCGGATCTCGCTCTACGTCCGCACCAAGATCGACTCGCGGACCATTCTCGATGAACCGGGTGCAGAGCAGCTGCTGCGGGTCGGCGATATGCTGTTCAGTTCGGAGGGCCGACGCCCGACGCGGGTGCATTCAGCCTTTGTCAGCACCGAGGAGGTTCAGTCCGTGGTGCAGCACCTGCGCAACCAGGGCGAACCCGAGTTCGTCGACTCGCTAACCAACGACCCGGTCAGATTCATCGGCGACGAAGATCAAGCTGAGATGTTCGGCAGTGGTGACGAAGCCGATGCTGATGGCGATCTCTATCAACAGGCCGTGCAAGTCGTGACCAATGATAAGCGTGCGAGCACGTCCTACATTCAGCGCAAGCTGTCCATCGGATACAACCGTGCGGCCCGTTTGATCGAACGGATGGAGCAGGAGGGCATGGTCGGCCCACCGGACAAGACCGGTAAGCGCGAAATTTACATCGATTAAGGGTTGCGCGCTCGATTTGACGCCGCTTCGCGGCTTTCAAATCTCCCCCGCGCAATCAAACGGACAGGCCGCGCTGCACGCGGCCTAACGTCTTTTCGCATTTTCTATGAAAATGCGCGACGCTTGGCCCCGCCGCGCGAAGCGCG
>PAGB01000006.1 GCA_002711265.1 Rhodospirillaceae bacterium | reverse complement strand
TGCCTAGTCAAAGGGTTTCGAGGCCTGAAAGGCAAGATTAATCCGCGTCATTCCGCCCTGCGGCCCACCTATGACTTTGCTTGTGAATTCATGTCGTCTAAGAGAGGGACACGCCGAGAGCAATGGGGCACAACCCTTCAGCGGTCAGCCCCGCTTTCGCCACTGAATATCACTGATAAGCAAGCAGGTCCCATGGTGCGGATTTTCAAATCAATCGTGCTCGCGTTGTCTCTCCTGACAGTCGCAGCGACAGCAGCCCAAGCCCAGGTTACCGTCCAGGGTGTTCCGGTCGAATACGGTCTGAGCTTCCAGGAGCCCGCGACCCCGATCATGGAGCGCGCCGTTGGTCAGTTTAACGTGTTTATCCTGCCGCTGATGGCAGCCGTTACGGTCTTTGTCCTCGTGCTGCTGCTCTGGACGTGCTGGGCGTTCCGCGAGCGGGCCGGGCACCAGCCCGGCAACTTCACCCACAACACCCGGATAGAGATCATCTGGACTGTTGTGCCGATCCTGATCCTCGTGGTGATGTTCGTCCCGGCGATGCGGTTCCTGTACTACAACGAGAACGGTCCGGACATGCTCATCAACGGTGAGCGTGGTAACGACAAGCACGCCGAACTGGTGATGCAGGTGACGGGCAACCAGTGGAACTGGACCTACGAATACCTGCTGTACCGCGATGAAAACGGCGTTGAGACCGACGTCTCCGGTATTGAATTCACGGCGAACATGCTCCCACAGGACGCCCTGCTCGCCGACACTCGCCGCGACGGCAGCCTGTACAAGGGCGAGACCGACTATCACGTCGTAATTCCGAGCAACACCGTGGTGCGCTTCAACGTGACCGCTTCGGACGTGCTGCACGCCTTCGCCATGCCGGCCTTCGGCATGAAGGTCGACGCGATCCCGGGTCACATGAACAACACCTGGGCGCTGGTGAACCCGGGCAAGGAAGGCCTCTACATCGGTCAGTGTTCCGAGATTTGCGGTGACCGGCATTCGTTCATGCCGATCGCGATCGACGCNCTGCCCAAGGAAGAGTTCCTCGCTTGGGTCGGTACCGCCAAGGGTGAGCTGGAGAGTGGGGCNATCGGCCCATCGCTGCCCGCGCGCTACGACAACCAGGTTGCTGCGGCGAATTAACGCCCAGCGCATTAAGCACCAGCCCTCGAAGCAGGGCTGGTCTAGAACCAACAACGACGACGTCCAAGACCAAGATTTAAGGCCAAGGATTCAAGGAAGAGACGATGGCTTACGCAGCAGACCACGCCGCTGACCACCACGACCACAAGCCAAACCCGTTCTGGCGCTGGTTCGGTTCGACCAACCACAAAGACATCGGTACCCTGTACCTCGTGTTCTCGGTTATCACCGGGATCATCGGCGCAGCGCTGTCCGTTGTCATGCGGATGGAGCTGTCCGANCCGGGCGTCGAATTCCTGGTGAAGGAAAACGGCGATCCCAACGGTCACTTCTGGAACACCATCATCACCGCCCACGGGGTGATCATGATCTTCTTCGTGGTCATGCCCGCGCTGATCGGTGGCTTTGGTAACTGGTTCGTGCCGCTGATGATCGGCGCGCCGGACATGGCCTTCCCACGCATGAACAACATCTCCTTCTGGCTGCTGGTTCCGGCGCTGGCGTTCGGTATCCTGTCGGCTNTTGTCGGCGGGGGTGCTGGTACGGGTTGGACCTTCTATCCGCCGCTGTCGGTGATGCAACCTGACAAGATGTCGGTGTCGTTTGCGATCTTTGCCCTGCACATGGCCGGGGCGTCATCGATCATGGGCGCGATCAACTTCATCACCACCATTCTGAACATGCGTGCACCGGGCATGACCCTGCACCGCATGCCGCTGTTCGCCTGGGCCATGCTGGTCACGGCGTTCCTGCTGCTGCTGGCAGTGCCGGTTCTCGGCGGTGCCATCACCATGCTGCTGGCCGACAACGCGCTGGGCACATGTTTCTTCTGTGCAGAAGGCGGTGACCCGGTCCTGTTCCAGCACCTGTTCTGGTTCTTCGGTCACCCTGAAGTTTACATCATGATCCTGCCGGCTTTCGGCATCGTCAGCCACGTGGTCAGCACCTTCTCCCGCAAGCCGATCTTCGGCTACCTCGGCATGGCCTACGCCATGGTGTCGATCGGCTTCATCGGCTTCGTCGTCTGGGCTCACCACATGTACACCGTCGGCATGCCGACCAACGTGCAGGCCTACTTCACCCTGGCGACCATGGTCATTGCGGTTCCGACCGGGATCAAAATCTTCTCGTGGATCGCGACGATGTGGGGCGGCTCGATCCGCTTCACCACCCCGATGCTCTGGGCTGTCGGCTTCATCTTCCTGTTCACCCTGGGCGGCGTGACCGGCGTCATGCTGTCCATGGCCCAGTTCGACAAGACGCTGCACGACACCTACTTCGTGGTCGCGCACTTCCACTACGTGCTGTCGATGGGGGCGGTCTTCGCGATCTTCTGTGGCTGGTACTACTGGATCGGCAAAATGTCCGGCCGTCAGTACCCTGAATGGGCGGGTCAGCTGCACTTCTGGACCTTCTTCGCAGGCGTGAACCTGATCTTCTTCCCGCAGCACTTCCTGGGTCTGCAGGGCATGCCGCGCCGCTACATCGACTACCTCGATACGCAGGCGTTCTACAACGCGATCTCGTCGTGGGGTGCTTACCTCTCCTTCGCCTCGACGTTGTTCTTCCTGTGCATCGCCATCTACACGCTGGTTGCCGGCCGTCGCGTTGGTGACAACTACTGGGGTGACGGCGCAACCACGCTGGAATGGACCGTGTCTTCGCCACCGCCATTCCACACCTTCGACGACCTGCCACAGATCGAACCTGAGGCAGCGCACTAAGAAGGAGCACGATGTCCAGCATCGTCGACCAAAGCACCTCGGCGGCCGATAGGGTTGAAGACTCAGCCATCACCGCCGCCGAGCTGAGCGAAAAAGGCGCGCCACAGACCGGGTCCGTGGCGCGCGCTTATTTCCAGCTGCTTAAACCGCGGGTCATGACCCTCGTGGTCTTCACCGCGGCGGTTGGCCTGTGGCTGGCACCGGGCGAGATCGAGGCCTGGCGCGCCGCGCTGGGGCTGCTGATTCTCGCGGTCGGAGCCGGGGCCTCGGGCGCCCTGAACATGTGGTACGATCGCGACATCGATGCGCTCATGTCGCGCACGGCCAAGCGGCCGATCCCCAACGGCGATGTCAGTCCCAATGCGGCGCTGGTCTACGGCCTTGCGCTGTCCATCGGATCGGTGATCGCCCTGGGTCTGGTGACCAACTGGGTCGCCGCCGGCATCCTCGCCTTCACCAACGCCTTCTATGTCGTCATCTACACCATGTGGCTCAAGCGACGGACCGCGCAGAACATCGTCATTGGCGGTGCAGCCGGCTCTTTCCCGCCCATGATCGGCTGGGCCATGGTCTCGGGCGATATTTCGTGGGTTGGCTTCGTGCTCTTCGGCCTGATCTTCCTGTGGACCCCGCCGCACTTTTGGGCGCTGGCGCTGGTCAAGGAAAGCGAATACGGCGCGGTCAAAGTGCCCATGCTGCCGAACGTGGTCGGCGCGCAGGAAACCAAGCGCCAGATCGTCATCTACACCGCTGCCATGTCGCTGATCGGGCTGGTGCCCTTCGTGCTGGGCGCGGCGGGTTACATCTACTTTGTGGTGTCGCTGGCCTTTGGCGGCCTGTTCATGGTCAACGCGTGGCAGCTGCTGCGCGGAGACTCGCTCGCACCGGCCAAGCGGATGTTCGGTTTCTCAATCTTTTATCTGTTTCTGCTGTTCGGGCTGTTGCTCGTCGACGCCCGCAGCCACGTTAGTCTGACCTGGCTCTGAGCCAGCGCCATCGGTCAGCCCGTTTTCTGCAAGGAGTGCGACACCATGTCGGACAAGAAAAACTCTGAAAATCAGGATCGCCGCCCAAGCTGGGTCAAGGGCCGGGCCCGCGGCAATCTGATCATCTTCGCGGTACTGGCCGTCTTCGTGCTGGGTTGGTACGGCTACTTCCTGATCAACACCGCGATGCGGGCGCAGCAGTAGCACCAGCGATCGCAGCGAGAGCAGGGCAGGAACGCCATTCCATGAGCACTCAGACCCCCCCCATCCGCCGTCCCGGTGCGGGCAACACGCGCGTGCTGCTGCTCACCCTCGGGGTGATCGCCGGCATGCTGGCGCTGGTCGCAAGCGCACCCGCCGCCTACCGCAAGTTCTGCGAAATCACGGGTATTTCCGGCACCACGCAGGTCGCCGAAGCCGGTGACGCCGTCGCTGCCGCTGAGCGCGCCAGCGTTGCGGGTGGTCTGGGCGAGATCGAGGTGCTGTTCACCGCCAGCGTCGACCCCAGCCT
This sequence comes from Rhodospirillaceae bacterium, assembly GCA_002711265.1. Taxonomy (GTDB): domain Bacteria; phylum Pseudomonadota; class Alphaproteobacteria; order UBA7985; family UBA7985; genus UBA7985. Next base: position 134,223 of record PAGB01000006.1, on the reverse strand, counting down.
GCCGTGGAAGTTCCAGCCGAAGCAGCGCACCGTGCGCCTGCCGATCGGTGAGCAGGGCGAAGTCGCCTACGAGGCTGAAAACCGCTCCCGCACCCAGACCACGCTGGGCACCGCCACGTTCAACGTGACCCCGCTGCAGGCCGGCCGCTACTTCTCCAAAATCCAGTGTTTCTGCTTCGAGGAACAGCAGCTCGACCCCGGCCAGTCGGTCGATATGCCGGTGCTGTTTTACGTCGATCCGTCGATCCGCGATGACCCGGATCTGAAGGATCTGCGGCAGATCACACTCGCCTACACCTTCTTCAACGCCAACGACTGATTACCGCTCCTAAGCTTCCGCAAAATTGCAGGGGTCGAAAGCGCCCGAAGCCCGTTGCGCCTCAGCGCTCAGACGCTTAAAAGACGTTTCGAATACCAACTTCAGCACAAGGACATCCAGCGATGGCAGACGCACATCACGGTCCGAACCACGACTACCACCTTGTTGACCCCTCCATCTGGCCGCTGACCACGTCGATTTGTGTCGGCGCGCTGCTCTTTGGTCTGGTGCTGCTGTTCCACTTTGATCCGAACGCCAGCTACGACGGTCTGATGGCGAATCTGATCGACGTGCGCTGGTTCATCATCGGCCTCGCCGGGGCCGGCGTGATCGCATCGGTCTTCGGCTGGTGGGGTGACGTCATCAAGGAAAGTCGTCAGGGCGACCACAAGCCGATTGTGCAGCTGGGCCTGCGCTACGGCATGCTGTTCTTCATCGCCTCGGAAGTGATGTTCTTCTTCGCCTTCTTCTGGGCCTACTTCAACTTCGGCGTGACCGAAGAATCCTGGCCGCCGACGGGCACCGAATCCTTCAACCCGATCGACATGCCGCTCTACAACACCGTGATCCTGCTGCTCTCCGGCGTTACGGTGACCTGGGCGCACGAAGCCATCCGCCATGGCAACCGCTCGGACTACATGATTTCGCTGGGCCTGACGATCATTCTGGGTGTGCTGTTCACCGGCATGCAGGCCGTGGAATACATCGAAGCCTTCTCCGTCTTCGGCTACGGCCCGGATGCCGAGGGCGTTGTGCGCACCTACCCATCGGTGTTCCTGATCGCGACCGGCTTCCACGGCGCGCACGTGATCATCGGAACGACCTTCCTGGCCGTGTGCTGGTTCCGGGGTCTGGCCAACAACATCACCAAGGAAAAGCACTTTGGCTTCGAAGCGGCGGCCTGGTACTGGCACTTCGTCGACGTGGTGTGGCTGTTCCTCTACGTCTCGATCTACTGGGGCATTTTCGACCGCGGCTAAGGCCGGCGGTCGTCCTGCCCCGGGCCGACGGTCCTCTTTGCAGGGCGCGGTGGAGTTTCTGAAATGAACCGCGCCTTTCAACCCCGACCCTTTCTCTACATGCTGGCTTTGCCCTGCTTCGCCCTGCTGTGCGGCCTTGGCGTGTGGCAGCTGCAGCGATTGGCGTGGAAGAACGACCTGCTGGCAGCCCAGGCTGCGCGGGCGGCCACGCCGGCGCTGGATATCGACAGCAGCTACGCGCTGGTCGGTCTGGCTGATTTCACCGGTGTACAGCTGAGCGGCAACCTCGACCTCTCCCGGTTCGTCAGCTTCTTCGGCCGCACGGCGAATGGGCGGCAGGGGCAGGATTACTATGCCCCGCTGACCCTCGCCGATCAGCAGATCGTTTGGATCAAATTGGGCTGGCGCGAGACCGATCCTGAAATCGACGCTGACACAGAGGCGGGGTTGCTCGCCGGCCCCCTGCCGGACGGGCAGGTCTACCGGGGCGGCTGGCGCGGCAACCCGCGCTTTGACCCGGGCAACCAGCCCGAGCGCAACCTCTGGGCTGTGGCCAGTCCCGCTGCCCTCTCCGCCCACGTCGGCCTCGATCCGGAACAGACGCTGGCGCAACTGGTCGAGCTGACCGAGGCGCTGACCGCCGGCGGCGGCTTTGTGCCCACGCCCACGGGCAGCGAACTGCGCAACCCCCATCTAAGCTATGCGGTACAATGGTTCAGCTTCGCGGCGCTGCTGGTGCTNTTCNTCGCCCTGCTCAGCTTTCCCCGCCGCACGGAAAAGGACCCCGCACCATGACNNACTACGCCACGCTGGAAGCCCTCAACGCCCGCGCCGGAACCCTAGGCGAAGCGCTGTCGATCCTGCATTGGGATCAGCAGGCGATGATGCCCACCGGCGGCAATGAAAGCCGGGGGGAGCAGACCGCCCTGCTGGAGACCATGATCCACGAAATCGCGGCCGGACCCGCCATGGGAGAGGCGATCGAAGCAGCTTCGGCCCAGAACGACCTCGACCCGTGGCAGCGGGCCAACATCGCCGAGTCCCGGCGCCGCTACCTGCGCGCTACAGNCTTGCCCGCTGATCTGGTGGCCGCCAAGGCCCGCGCNGAAAGTCAGGCCTTCGCCGTGTGGCAGCAGGCACGGCCCGCCGATGACTTTGCCGCNGCGCTGCCGTCGCTGCGCACCTGTTTCGACCTCGCGCGGCAGGCGGGACAGGCCATCGCCGACGCCACCGGGCAGCCGCTGTACGAAGCGATGATCGAGGGCTTCGAGCCGGACCTGAGCGTGGCCGAGATCGACGCTGTGTTCGACGACTACGCCGCCTTCCTGCCCGACTTCCTCGATGATGTTCTGGCTGCGCAGGGGCGCCGTGACGCGCCGCTGCCGCTGGAAGGGCCCTTTGACGTCGAGCAGCAGAAGGCAGTGTTTCAGGACATCATGGGCGCGCTGGGCTTTGATTTTGCCCACGGGCGGCTGGATACCTCGGCGCATCCCTTCTGCGGTGGCACCCCGACCGACGTGCGCATGACCACCCGTTACCGCGACGGCGCCTTCCTCGATGCGATGATGGGGGTGGTGCACGAAACCGGTCACGCGCTGTACGAACAAGGGCTGCCCGCCCAATGGGCGCGCCAGCCGGTGGGTCAGTCGCGCGGCATGGTGCTGCACGAGAGCCAGTCGCTGACCATCGAAATGCAGGTGGTGCGCTCGCTGGCCTTCATGAAATTTGCCGCGCCCCGGCTGGCGCAGGCCTTCGGCCGGTCCGGTCCGGCGTGGACGGCAGAAAACCTCTCCCGCCACGCCGCGCGGGTTGAGCGCAGCTTCATCCGGGTGGAGGCCGACGAAGTGACCTACCCCGCGCACGTCATCCTGCGTTACCGGCTTGAAAAGGCGATGCTCAAGGGCGACCTCGACCTCGCCGACCTGCCGCAGGCGTGGGGTGACGGGCTGGAAGCGCTGCTGGGGATCCGGCCGCCGTCGGACCGGGAAGGCTGCCTGCAGGACATCCACTGGTACAGCGGTGCCTTCGGCTACTTCCCGACCTACAGCCTCGGCGCCATGTGCGCAGCGCAGGTTTTCGCAGCCGCCCGCGACCAGCTGGGCGATGTCGACGCGCGGATCGAGGCCGGGGACTTTGCCCCGCTGCTTGGCTGGCTGCGGACCAACATCCACGGCAAGGCGTCGTCAGGCTCAACCAACGAGATCCTGAGCGAAGCGACGGGCTCTCCCCTGCGCACAGATGCGTTCAAAGCGCATTTGCGGCGGCGTTACCTCGACGGCTAAGCTGCCCACAGAACCAAGGCAGCACGCGCGAGCGCGCGCAAGCACGCGGGAAAGAAAGCACGATGCATTACATATCAACACGCGGATCGGCGCCCGAACTCGGGTTTGACGAAGTCCTGCTTGCCGGGCTGGCGAACGACGGCGGGCTGTACGTGCCCAAGTCGTGGCCGCAGATCAGCGCCGAACAGCTGCGCCAGTGGGCAACTCTGAGCTATCAGGAGCTGGCGGTCGAGGTCATGCTGCCCTTCGTCGAAGGCAGCATCCCGCGCGCCGATTTTGCCGAGCTGGTGGATCGGGCCTACGCGACCTTCCAGCATCCATCGGTGACCCCGCTGAAGCAGCTGGATTCCAACCTTTACCTGCTGGAGCTGTTCCACGGCCCTACGCTGGCGTTCAAGGACTGCGCGCTGCAGCTGCTGGGGCATCTGTTCGATTATGTGCTGGAGCGGCAGGACCGGCGCATCACCATCGTCGGCGCGACCTCCGGCGATACGGGTTCGGCTGCGATCGAGGCAATCAAGGGCCGTGCGCGCGCCGATATCTTCATCCTGTTCCCTGAGGGCCGGGTCAGCCCGGTGCAGCAGCGGCAGATGACCACGGTCACGGCGGAGAATGTCCACGCACTGGCCATCGACGGCACCTTCGACGACTGCCAGGATTTGGTGAAGGCCATGTTCGCCGACAAGCAATTCCGCGAGACCGTGAACCTGTCGGCGGTGAATTCGATCAACTGGGCGCGGATCATGGCCCAGATCGTCTATTACTTCTGGGCGGCGCTGCGGCTGGGCGCGCCCGAGCGAGAGGTCGACTTCTGTGTGCCGACCGGTAACTTCGGCAACGTGTTTGCCGGCTATGCCGCCAAGCAGATGGGGCTGCCCATGGGGCGGCTCATGGTCGGCTCCAACCGCAACGATATTCTGACCCGCTTCTTAGAGAGCGATGATATGAGCGTGCGCGGGGTCGAGCCGAGCCTGAGCCCGTCGATGGATATTCAGATTTCGTCCAACTTCGAACGCTACCTGTTCGACCTACTCGACCGGGACGGCAACGCGACCGCCAAGACCATGACTGACTTCCGCCAGACCGGTCGGATGCAGGTGGGACAGGGCGGCTGGGAGCGCGCCAGGTCTGAGTTCCACGGGTTTTCGCTCAGCGATCCCGACTGTCTGGCGGCGATGAAGCACTGGTACGCGGCGACGGGTGAAGTGCTCGATCCGCATACGGTAATCGGGGTCCAGCACGCCGCCGAATTCGGCAGCAGCGAGCGCCCGGCAGTGGCGCTGGCCACGGCCCACCCGGCCAAGTTCCCCGCCGCGGTCGAGCAGGCGCTGGGCGCTGTGCCGGCATTGCCGGTACACCTCGCCGACCTCTACGACCGGCCCGAGCGCTTCTCGGTGCTGGCCAACGCGCTCGAAGACGTGCAAAAGCACGTCCTGAGCAACCGGCAGGGCTGAAACCCATACGCCGGTCTGCGCGGGAGGGGGATAAGTCTTGAGCGTTACCATCAGCCAACTGAACAACGGTCTGCAGATCGTGACCGACACCATGCCGGGTGTGGAAACAGTGGCGCTGGGTCTGTGGCTCAAGGTTGGCGCCCGCTACGAGAAGCCCGAACACAGCGGCATGGCGCACTTTCTCGAACACCTGCTGTTCAAGGGCACCGCCCGCCGCTCCGCCTTTGCCATCAGTGAGGAAATCGAGGCGAAGGGCGGCTATCTGAATGCCTACACCAGCCGTGAAAGCACAGCCTTTTATGCGCGCATGCTGAGCAAGGATACGGCGCTGGGTCTCGACGTGCTGGCCGATATTCTGCAGTTCTCGGCGCTGAACGATGCGGATATCGAGCGCGAGCGCGCTGTGATCCTGCAGGAGATTGCCCAGGCCGAAGACGCACCCGACGACGTGGTGTTCACCGATTTTCAGGCACAGGCTTTCGCCGGCCAGGGGCTGGGACAGTCGGTGCTGGGCAGCCAGCAGACCGTGGGCCGGATCGATCGAGCGGCTGCGCTGGACTTCTGGCGCTACCACTACCGGCCGGACAAGGCGATTCTGGTCGCCAGCGGTGGGGTCGACCACGACTATATCACCCGGCAGGCCGAGGCCCTGTTCTGGCCCGACCGGGAGCAGCGCGACCCGCGTGAAATGCCCCCTGCTGCGCTCTATACCGGCGGTGTCCGCTTGCGTGAACGCGCGCTGGAGCAGGTCCATACCGTGCTGGGTTTCGAAGGCGCGCCGGTGACCGAAGCCCGCTACTTCGCCAGCGCGGTGCTGGCAACGCTGCTCGGCGGTGGGGCGTCCTCGCGCCTGTTCCAGGAAGTGCGCGAGCGCCGGGGGCTGGCCTACCACGTCGGCGCCCATACTTCGGGCTACGCCGATACCGGGCTGTTTTCAGTCTACGCCGGCACGGGGCAGGATGCCGAGATGGAGCTGCTCGGCGTGGTCATCGACGAACTCCGGCGATTGGTGGAAGAACCGATCCCGGAAGAAGAGGTCGAGCGTGCCCGGGCGCAGATCCGAACCTCGTTCCTGATGGCGCGGGAGAGCACGTCCAGCCGGGCTGAGGATGCGGCTCAGCAGATGCTGGTCTACGGCATCCCGCGTTCGGTCGGAGATCTTATCGGGCAGATCGATGCGGTGGACTCGACGGCGCTGCGGCAGGAAGCGGAGCTGATCTTGTCCACCCCGGTCACGCTGGCCGCCGTGGGGCCGCTGGACGACCCGGCCGCTCTGCATCAGCTGGGCGAGCGGTTGCGCGCGGCGGCCTAGTCGACGCTCGCACTTTCCCTTTCGGTTTTTGCCCTTTCGGTTTTTGCAGTTTTCTTGGCTTCGGCTGGCAGGATCACGGCCTGACCACAGACGGCCTTTCCATCCTGCACAATCATGGTCGGGTCGCCGTACAGGACGTAACCATCCGCCAGCGCAGCTGAGATCTTTTCACAGAATTCCCGGGTGTCAGGACCGGTCAGCAAGCGGTAGGCAAGGCGCTCGGGCGCCGCGCTGCCATCGCCACCGTCGGTCGGCTGGATGGACTCGATGCGGTACTGCGCAGTGGCGTCGTCGACCGTGGCCCACGCGAGTTCCTGCCACTTGGCTTCGGCCTCGGCATAAGTCTCGAAGGGACCGTGGCGCTCGGGCACGCCTGCCCATTCTCGGAATGAAGTGTCCTTAAAGCTACCGCCAATGACCCAGAAGGCGCCCTTACCGCCTGCGGTCATGTCGTCTTCTTCGATATGGAAGTGCGCGTTGGCATCGTCCACGGTTTCCCAGGCCAGGCGCTGCCAGACTTTGAGCGCCTTGTCGTAGTCGTCAAAAGGGCCTTCACGGACTTCCTCGGCCCCATCAACCAGATTATTGAAGGCGGTCGATTCATAGACGCCGCCCACGACCCAGAACTGCCGCATGAGTGTCGCTTTCTCTTACTGGTGCTCGTAGTGGTGGCGGATTACCGCCGAGTGCAGCGTTCTCCTAACGCCCCCGGGCGTCGCTGTCATCGCTCAAAGCGCAGGGGTCAGGCGTGCCCGCCCACAGAAGCGAGCTGGCCCGGGTCGATGCCAAGCTTAGCGATGGCCTGCTTCCAGGCCGGTTCATTTTCGGAGAGGAAAATGAGCTCGTGGTCAGGCTCGATGCTGATCCAGGCGTTCGCTTCCAGCTCCTGCTCCAGCTGCCCGGCGGACCACTGCGAACAGCCCAGCGCGATCAGGTAGTCTGCCGGGCCATCGCCGTCGGCGATGTCGCGCAGGATTTCCACGGCGGTGGTCAAGCAGACCTCGTCGGTGACTTTAATCGTGGTGTCGTGCTGGTAATCGGGCGAGTGCAGGACGAAGCCGCGCTGCTCCTGTACCGGGCCGCCGCGCGTGACGCGGCCGCTGGGCGGCACGTTGGCGTCGATCGACAGGTTTTCCAGCACTTCGGTGAAAGTCAGACCGTGGTGGCTGTGATTGACGACCACGCCCATGGCACCGTCTTCGCCGTGCAGGCACATGTAGATCACCGACTTTTCGAACAGAGGGTCGCCGATGTGTGGGGTTGCCACCAGCAGCTTGCCCTGCAGCCCATAGGGGGTGCTGGACACGGAAAACTCTGTGCTAGGCGCGATGTTATCGGACATGTCTTATAGAGTAAGCGGCTGACGGCGTCTGTAAAGGCTCAAAGCTGTGACATTCCGCTTCACGGGTGATCAACATTGGGGTGATGTATTCGTCACCTTTGCTCAGCGGCTCGTGAAGCGACAGCAGGGCCAAAGTTGCCTATAGGTGTGCCCGAGACAGAATTTTGGCCGCCGCCGTCGCTGCACAAAGGAGCAGGGTCGGCGCCGGACAGAGAGCAGGGATACAGACAAGGAATGTCATTCACCTCCAGTGGGTTAAGCCGCTATCTGGCCGCTGTTTCGGCTGCTGTGACGGCCACCGTTTTGGCAGCAGTCCGACGCTTTGACACTGCCTTGGGTGCGTTCACAAGCGCGACTGTTGGCGCGTGCAGCGCTGCGACGGCCATACTCTGGGCGGCCTTGCTCCCGGCAGCGCCTGCGCAGGCCGACGCCTCGTTCTGGATGCAGGGCGTGCAGGCCGAGGTGCGGGTGATTTCCGCTTTTACCGCCACCGGTGAGACCGAAACGACCGTACCGCTGGGGCTGGAATTCCAGATGAACGAAGGCTGGCATATCTACTGGCGCACCCCGGGTGAGGCGGGGTTGCCGCCCGAGCTCGACCACGGTCCGTCCCTGAATGTCGCTGAAACCGCCATTTCCTGGCCCGTGCCTACCCGCGACGTCACCTACGGCATCGAGACCTTCGTCTACAAGGACCGCGTTGTCCTGCCGCTCGAAGTCAGCCTTCAGAACCCCGGTGAACCGCTGGACCTGCGCGGCAAGGTCGATTTCCTGATCTGCGCGGATGTCTGCATTCCCGACAGCGTCGAGGTTGACTTCAGCCTGCCTGGCGGAGCGGCGGAGATTGCCGAGGGCGAAGCGGCGCTGCTGAACACCTACGAAACCCGCATTCCCGCCGATAACAACGGCGAAGTCGGGCTGCAGGTTGAAAACATTGCTTTTGAGGCGGCTTCGGACCCCGATAACCCGCTGCTGGTCGGGTTTCTGGATACCCGCGTGGCCTCGGTCTTTGAAATGACTGCGCTCGATGTCTTTGCCGAGGTCCCGGAGGGCTTTAGCGTGCGCCAACCGGTCGTGGCGCTGTCCGACGACGCGATGACGGCTCAGGTGCGCTCGCCTGTGTTCCGGGAGAGCTGGGCCCCGACGACGCTGGACACCGCAGCGGCGGTGATCACGGTGGCCGATGGCATCCGGGGGGTGGAGCTGCCATCCTTCCGTCTGCTCGATGGGTTCAGCCTTGCCGACGGTGAAGGCCGCGCGGCCATGGGCAGTCTGGCAGTCGGCGGTTTTGCCGTTGCAGGCCCGTTGGCGCCGCTGGACCTGTCGCTGACCTCGGTGCTGGGCATTCTCGCGCTGGCGGTGGTCGGTGGATTCATCCTGAATTTCATGCCCTGCGTGCTGCCGGTGCTGTCGCTGAAGATGTTCTCTGTGGTTTCCCATGGCGGGCAGGCCGACGCCCGGATCCGGCTGTCCTTTGCCGCGACGGCGCTGGGAATTCTCGTGAGCTTTCTGGCGCTGGCGCTGGCCTTTGCCGGTCTGAAGCTGGCGGGTGCATCCTTTGGCTGGGGCGTGCAGTTCACACAGCCGGCCTTCATTCTGGTGTTGCTGGCGGTGCTGGTGAGCTTCGCGCTCAACCTGTTCGGCCTGTTCGAAATTCCGAATATTCCCGGCCTGGGTGGGCTGGGCGCCAATCAGCGCGGCTTCCTCGGTGACTTTACCTCCGGGGTGCTGGCAACCCTGCTGGCGACGCCGTGTTCGGCGCCGTTTCTGGGCACGGCGATCGGGTTTGCGCTGGCAGCGCCGGTGCCGGTGCTGTTGCTGATCTTCCTGTTCGTTGGCGTTGGTCTGGCGCTACCCTACTTCGCTGTGATTGCCTTCCCGCGGCTGGCAGCGGTGATGCCCAAGCCTGGCCGGTGGATGCTGCGCCTGCGGCAGGTGCTGGGGCTGGCGCTGGTGGCGACGGCGATCTGGCTGACCGGTGTGCTGCTCAAGCAGTGGGGTGTCACCTCGGACCTGCGCTGGTTGGCGGCGCTGGCGGCGGGTCTGACCTTTGCGGCCGGAGCGCTGTTCGCGCGCTGGGGCACCGCGGGGCTAGGCGCGGTCGGCGCTGCGATCCCGTTGGCGCTGGTGCTCAGCTTCAGCCCGCAGGCGACGGCCTCTGAGGAGGCAACCTTCCAGCCCTTCTCCGAAGCTGTGTTGGAAGCGGCTTTGGCTGAGGGAAAGACCGTGTTCGTCGATGTCACGGCCGACTGGTGCCTGACCTGTAAGACCAACAAGATCCGGGCCATCAACCACGAGGGCGTGCAGGCGGCGCTAGGGTCGGAGAGCGTGATTTCCCTGCAGGCGGACTGGACCGCCTACGACGCGTCGATCACGCGGTATCTGGCTTCTCAAGGGCGCCGCGCAATCCCGTTCAACGCTGTCTACAACCCAAAATCCGGCACGGCCGAGGTTCTGCCAGAGCTGCTATCGCCGAACGACGTACTCGGGGCGCTTGCCCGGGCCCGATGATTGATCCACATCAGTGCCATGAGGCGGGCTGATTTCGGGGCGCGCTTTTGTTCCGAGTGCATTGCAGCGAGTAGAGAGCGAGACTGGCATGACTATCAGCGTGGGCGATCCGTTTCCAAGCGTAACCGTGAAGACCTGGGACGATGCCCCTGTGGATCTAGCTGTCGGCGAGTTGATTGCCGGAAAGACAGCTGTGATATTCGGCGTGCCGGGGGCCTTTACCCCGACCTGCAGCATACGCCATCTGCCGGGCTTCGTTGAGCTCTATGACGATATCAAAGCCAAGGGCGTCGACGTGATCGCCGTCCATTCGGTCAACGACCCCTATGTGCTGAACATGTGGAATAAGGATCAGGGGCACGAGGGGATCGCGACCCTAGCCGACTGGGATGCGACGCTGGCCAAAGCGCTGGGCGTGGAAGCGGATATGTCCAAGACCGGGCTGGGTCTGCGCGCCGCGCGCTACGCCGCCATCGTCCGGGAAAGCAAGATCACATACTTCGAGGTTGGAAACTTGGAGGTCTCGGGAGCCGAGGTGATCCTGGAAGCCTTGGACAAGTTCTGATCCAATCAGGCAGATAGCAAGACGACTGAGTGAGCTGCTCGACCAAGGGTGAGGGCAGCGGCCATCAGTCTTCTGGCGAACACCCGAAAATAGCCTCGTCGATGGTGGCCTGCGACGATGTTTCTGCATGCTGGGCCAGAGCCTTAAGCCGAATTTGTGGAGCCGTAAACTGTGCTTCCACACCCACGTCTCCGGCCGAAGTCAGTTCAGCCCAGTGAGCAATCAGCCCTTCTGCTTCAAGAAGCGCAATCAACGCCGCCTGCTTGCCCGAATGAGGCCCGCAGACCGTGACACAGCCCGCCCGCAGTGCCTCCATCGGATTGTGCGAGCCGACCTTCGCGTCAAAGCCGCCCCCGATCACCACTATGCCGCCCAGCGCGTAGAGCGTGCCCAGCGTCCCGAACCCGGTCCAGTAGGCGAACCCCGGCCCTTCGCCACCCAGGGCCTGTCTGAAGCGCGCCAGCTTCTCCGGATGTCGGGGCGCGACGATGATCTGCACGTCAGCACGGTCCGTGTCTGTGCGCACCGAACCCGCCGTTCCTGCCACCAGCGCCATCCACCCAGCGATCATACCCTCCACGGCCCGGATCTCACCGGGGTGGACGTTGGCAAAGACCAGCAGCGGTGCACCCTTCCGGCGCCAGTGCCGCCAGCGCGCCAGTTCCGCCGGGTCAACCGGCAGCGCCGAGCCAACCAGCTTCAGCGGAGGCGTCTGGTGTACCGGCCCCCAGCCCAGCGCGTCCAAAGCCTGTCGCTGGCCGGAGTCCGCCGCAGTCACCCGTGACAACCCTGCCCCGACCGAGGCCGTCAGCCCCGGCCACCGTCGCCAGAATCGCAGACTGCGCGCCGACAGCGATGCATCGAGAAGGACCACCGGCACGCCCCTCGCCCGCAATGCCGCCAGCCAGCCCGGCCAGAGTTCATTTTCGTAAAGCACCAGCCCGCGCAGGCGATGGTGCGCGCAGAAACGCGCCATGACCCCGGGATGATCCATGGGCGCCATGGCAACAGCCACGCGCGGCTGACCATCGAGCGCCTGTGTGGCGACCGCGTACCCCTGTGCACTCTGCACCGTCAAGAGCACGCCTTCGCAGGCCTCAGACCGGTTCGCGTAGTGGAGCACGAGCGGCAGCAGCGCCCGCACTTCGCCGACTGAAGCCCCATGAAACCACAGCACTTCGGGGGCGTCGGTCGCTTTGGTGTTCTCCGCTTGCTCCATCTTTGCGAGAGAGCCCCGGGCGAGCCGCTCAGCGGTCCGCGCTGCCGGTTCCCCACGCAAACGCAGCCCCACCGCCAGCAGCGGCGCCAACAGCCAGGACAGAAGGGTCAGCAGGTGGGCCACAATGCCTCTCTCAAAGCCCGGTCCTCAACCACAGCACCCGACACACACACGCACCCTCAGGCGCCAGCCACGGTTAGACCGTCCATCTGCACCGTCGGTGTACCCATGCCGCCGAAGAACGTCAGATCATCGGCCGCAGACATCGACCGCCACATATCCTGTAACCGTCCGCCCAGCGACATGCTTTCCACCGGTTCGGCAAGCTGGCCATCGCGGACCCAGAAGCCAGTCGCACCCTGGCTGTAGTCTCCGGTAATCATATTCGCACCCTGCCCCATCAGCGAGGTGACGTAGAAGGCCTCACCCGCTGCCGCCAGCATATCCTCGACCGACACCGCACCGGGGCTAAGCCAAAGGTTGGCGTGGCCGACCCCGATCGAAGCGCCAGCGCGGCTGGCATGGCCCGTGGGCTCGACCCCGGCCTGAGCTGCAGTCGCCAGGTTGTGCAGGTGGGTCTGCAGCACGCCGTCTTCGAAGATTGCGCGCGGCTGAACCGGCAGGCCCTCTCCATCGAAGGGACGGCTGCCCTGCCCGCGCGGCTTGAACGGGTCTTCGTGCACGGACAGCCCGGGGGAAATCACCAGCTCGCCAACGTGATCGGCGAGCAGGCTGGTGCCGCGCACCACCGACTCGCCGTTGATGGCACCGGTCAGCAGCCCAAGCATGCGCACGGCAACCCGGGGCTCGAAAATCACCGGCACTTTGGCGGTTGCACCCGGGCGTGCGCCGAGCTGGCTCACCGCCCGTCGCCCGGCCTCTCGCCCCACGGCGGCCGGGTCGCCAAGGTCTTCGGCGAAGACAGCGAGGTCGTAGTCGAAGTCACGCTTCTGCGCCTCACCGCTGCCGGCAATCGCGCTGCCGGAAATCCCGAACCGGGTCGCCTGCACCGAGCCGAGGAAGCCGTTGGTCGTGGCCATGACCAGCGAAGATTTGGTCCAGCCTGCCGACACGCCGCCGGAATTGGTCACACCCTCGACCGACAACATGGCGTCTTCCATGGCCTCCGCCATATCCAGCAGGCCGTCGGTCGACGGCTCAACGGGGTCGGCGGTTTCCAGCGTCGGCCATTGGGTCACCACCTGCCCGGGCTCAGCCAGCCTGGCGAAGGGATCTGCCGGGCTGTGGCGGGCCATGCCGACAGCCCGCTCGGCAAGGCGTGCCAGACCCTGGTCTGACAGATCACTGCCGCTGACCTGCGCGATCTGGCCGTCGACGAAGACCCTCAGGTCGACCCCGGCGCTATCAGCCCGTTCCAGCGTCTCGATCTGCCCCATGCGGCGCCCCACCGAAATCTGGTCGCTGCCAAAGACTGAGGCGTCGGCAGCGTCGGCGCCTTCGGCCCGCGCACGGTCGATCAGGGCCCCAACTCGGTCTTCGAGGTCGAGGGCGGTTGCGGGATTTGCCTGGGTCATGTTCGCTTTCACCTTGAGAACTTGCTGTACGCAACAGATATAGGGTGCAGCATGGATAAGGTCGAACACTCAAAACGCGAACAGGGCGAACAGGCCTACGACCGCGGTTATCTCCCGGTCTCGGACGGGCACAGCCTTTACTACGAGCAGGCGGGCAACCCGGAGGGCGTGCCTGTGGTCTGCCTGCATGGTGGTCCCGGCGCGGGGGCCAACGCCTGGACCCGGCGCTTCTTCGACCTCAGCCACTACCGGGTGATCCAGTTCGACCAGCGCGGGGCGGGGCGCTCGACCCCCGGGGGCGGGTTGCGGGCCAACACCACCTGGCACCTCGTCGCCGACACCGAGGCACTGCGCCGCCATTTCGGGGTTGATCAATGGCTGGTGTTCGGCGGGTCCTGGGGCGCCACGCTGGCACTGGCCTACGCGGGCCAGCACCCGGACAGCGTGCGCGGGCTGGTGCTGCGCGGGCTGTTCCTCGGTCGGCGTGCAGACCGGGAGTGGTTCCTCGACGGACTGAGCCGGTTCTACCCCGACGCCCACCACCGCTGGCTGGAGGCCCTGCCCGAGGATCGGCGCGACGACCCGCTTGCGGGTTACCGCGACCGGCTGGACGACCGAGACCGTCGGGTACGGCTGTCGGCCGGGGAAGCGTGGACGCGCTATGAATCGGCCTGTTCCTCGCTGGCCGGGGGCGGGTCTTTCGGCGCGTCGGAGGCGGCCTGGCGCATGGCCCGCTGCGAGGCGCATTACCTCGCCCATGACTGCTTTTTCGACGACGCTGAACGCGGCGCGCTGTCGTACGTTCCCGAGGGTGGCTTCGACTTCCCCGGTGTGCTGGTCCACGGTCGGTTCGACATGATCTGTCCGCTCTCCGGGGCCTTTGAGCTGCAACAGCGCTGGCCCAGCCTTGACCTGAAGGTGGTGCAGCAAGCGGGGCATTCCGCGGCCGAGCCCGCGATCACCGAAGCCCTGACTGCAGCAGTCGAGGCCGCAAAGGCCTGGTAGTCAGTCCGGGTCTGCCAAACCGGGATTTTGTGAAAGGCCATCGTGGACGGCGCCGATTTACCGACTATGATGCACGCCGGTCTGCAGACCCGAAGAGGACCATTAGCTCAGCAGGATAGAGCGTCCGATTCCTAATCGGAAGGCCACAGGTTCGAATCCTGTATGGTCCATCACCCCACCCGGTACCCGCCCTGACAAAGCACACATGCTGCAAAACCAGTCGCCTCTAGGCGCAGGCGGTAAGCACAGGCCGGGGGCACGGACGGCGTTTACACCGCCGATGACGTGCTGCTGACTCATGCTAGCGGCGTGGTGGCCATCACTGGCGATGACCTGCCGCCCGAGAACCTGGCGCAGTGGTAAGCCATGGGTGAACCCGGTATCGTGCTGCCCGGAACAACCGAGATTCACCTCATGGTCCCTGCCGGCCGTTTTTCCGTGACACACGCCGCCGCCGGATACTTTGATAACCCCATCGCAACGGAGGATTGATGCGTGATTGCCTACCTGTCTGTCGGCGCGTCCGACATCGCCCGTGCGGAGCGGTTCTACACGGCGTTCCTGCCCGCCCTGGGCTATGGTCTCGAAGAGAGTGAGGAGGGGCTCAGTTTCGCCCTGACCCGGAAATCTCCCGGCTGTCCTGCCCTGCCCGAATTCTACGTCAATCCACCCTTCGACGGGGCCCCAGCCTCGGCAGGAAACGGCAGCATGGTGGCCTTCGAAGCCAGCAATCAGGCGCAGGTCAGGGCGCTGCACGCCGCCGCACTGGCTGCTGGAGGCAGTGATGAAGGTGCGCCGGGGTTCCGAGCCGCCTATGGCCCTCGGTTCTATGTCGGTTATCTGCGCGACCCGCAGGGTAACAAAATCGCCCTGTTTTCCAGTAACCCAGACGAGCCCGGTCGAGACGACTAGTAGCGCCTCAGTCCTTGCGCGCCTTGACCGGCGGGTTCCCGGGCACCGGTTCACCGCGCAGCGCCCGGCTCGATCGCATGTATTGGGGGGCAAAGGTCGCCTCGGCGTCGAGCGCCTCCGCCGCGTGCCAGGCCCAACGCGGGTTGAACAGCATGCCACGGGCCAGCGCGACCATATCCGCCTGACCGGACCGCAGGATGGCTTCAGCCTGCCGTGGCTCCGTGATCTGCCCCACCGCCATGGTCGGAATCCCGACCTCGCGCCGGATGGTTGCAGCAAAGCCGGTCTGATAGCCGGGGCCAGCCTCGATCTGCTGCGCCGGTGAGTTGCCGCCGCTCGATACATCGATGAAGTCGGCGCCGGCAGCATAGAGTGCGGCGGTAAAGCGGCTGGCTTCCTCGACCGTCCAGCTAGACCCCTCGACCCAGTCGGTGGCGGAGATCCGCACGCCCAGCGCCTTGGTCTTCGGCCAGACCGCACGAACGGCGGCAAAAACCTCCAGCGGGAACCGCATCCGCCCTTCCAGCGCGCCGCCGTATGCGTCGTTACGCTGGTTGCTCAGCGGTGACAGGAACTGGTGCATCAGGTAGCCGTGGGCCATGTGCACCTCGACCACGTCAAAGCCGATTTCATCGGCCCGCCGAGCCGCTGCAACAAAGTCATCGACGATCTTCGCCAGCCCGTCATCGTCCAGCGCGGTCGGGGTCTCGAAGGCCTCGTTGTAAGCCGCGGCAGAGGGGGCAACGGTCTGCCAGCCCCGAGGGTCGGCTGCCGGGATCGGCGCACCGCCGTACCAAGGCAGATCGGTCGAGGCCTTGCGTCCGGCGTGGGCCAGCTGAATGCCCATGGTCGCGTTGCCGTAGTCGCGGCAGAACCCGACCACGCGGGCCAAAGCCTCCTGATTCTCGTCGGACCACAGCCCCAGACAGCCGGGGGAAATCCGCGCCTCCGGGCTGACGCCGGTGGCTTCCACGAGGATCAGGCCCACACCGCTGACCGCGAACTGACCCAGGTGCATCAGGTGCCAGTCGGTGGCGCTGCCGTCGTCGGCGCTGTACTGGCACATGGGCGCCACCACGATCCGGTTGCTCAGTTCGATCCCGCCCAGGGTGATCGGCGAAAACAGCTTCGAAGAACGCATAGACGAAAGATCCAATTCTGTTGGCCCGCCGGTCTGAAAGGATCGGTGGCAAAACTCCACAAACAAAGTGCACTAAAATCAAACGCGGACAACGAAAGATCGGCAGACGGGCCGGGGTCGCAAGTGAGAAATGGGTCTCGCTCGCGGCAATTAGTTGGACACACTTACTAAATTAGTGAATGCGTATGCGATCTTTACGGCATCATTCAAGGGGAACTCTGATGCAACTTCTCAGCACAATTCTGAATACACGGTTCTGGCTCATGGCCATGGGCGCCTTTCTGGTTCTGTTCACCGGGTTCGCGCTGGTCTCGGGGCAGGCAGCGAACTCTGCCAGCACCTTCTGGGCGGGCGAACTGACCGAGCGCGAGCTGAACATCGCCGTGGTCGTCGAAGTGGTGTGGTTTGCCCACATGCTCGGCATGGGCGCGATCCTCCTCTTCCTCGGCTTGTTGGCCGCGAACCCGGCTCGGGCCCGCATCGGCGCCATCGCTGTCGCCGCCGTCATGGGCACGCAGTTCATTGCGGGGGGCATGGCAAGCACCTACGGGTACAATGGTTTCAGCGGCTTCAACATCTTCGCCGCCCTGTTCATGCTGATCCCGCTGATCACTTTGATCGCCTGCCTTTCCAAGTTGAACGCGAAGTAGACTGAACAAACGCTCGCCTTTGAAATAAAAAGGTGAGATCTGGGCAAGGGCTTGTAAACGCTTTCGGTTCCGCGTTGTGTAAGGTTGGGGAATGACACGATCCACCACAACCCGGAACCGAGCAGCACCATGACCCGTCACCACGCCTCCCCCACCCCTCTCGCCTCCGCATGCTCCCTGATTTCGGACGCCCTGTCCGACTGGAAGCCCACGGCGTCGGCCGCCGGAGCGGCTGTCATCTGCGCAACATCGGTGGCGCTTGGCCTCGCCGGCCCTTCTCAGGCTGAATCCCTGCAGCGGATTTTCGCACCGCCAACCGCCGCTGAACGAAAAGCCGTCCTCGACGTCTGGGCGGAACCCGTTGCACCAGCCACGCGGTGGACGGTTGAAGACAGCTTCGAAGACGACGGCTTCCGGCTCGACATTGTCAGCCAGCGGGTGGAGGGCAACCGCCACTTCTCCGCCGTCCGCACCCCACAGGTCTATCGACCCGGCCAGCCCGCGCCAATCCTGGTGCTCAACCACGGCGGTTGGGACGGCATCGAAGGCGATTGGGCGTTCGAACTTGTCGATGACTGCCTCGCCGACTTCTTCGTGGTTGTCCCCAGCTTCCGCGGCGAAGAACTGCGGATCTTCGACGACACCTACCAAAGCACTGGCGAAAAGAGCCTGATCAACCGTGACGTCATCGATGTGATGGCGCTGATCTCCGGCGTCGTGGACAACTACCCCGGCGCGCAGGACCACGATGTCAGCGCGTGGGGCTATTCGCGTGGGGGCGGCGTCTCCCTGATGCTGGGAATCCGTGATCCTCGGGTTGATCGGGTGGTCAATGTCTTTGGCCCGACCGACGTGCTGACCTATCCCGACATGATCAACGGTGTGATCGGGCACCTGCGCGGCGAGGAAGTCAGCCCCTACTACGGGTTCCCCGGGACCTTCGTCGAGGCCTACTACGACGGCCAGACGCGCTTCGAAGAGCTGCGCATGCAGCTGCTGGGTGGCTCGGCGCTGCACTTTGCCGACCTGTTGCCCGAGCGGGTGCAGACCCACCATGGCGCGCGCGACACCATCGTTCCGGTCGGCAATGCCCGGGCCTTGGACCAGGCACTGATGCGCCGCTCAGACATGATCACCAGCGAATATTTCGAATACCGCTTCGGAGGTCACGGTGCGCTGCCCGGCCTCGACCAGCGGGCGACCCGGATGCTGTGTGCCGACCGCTAGGGCCAGGGCCTTGGCAAGCGCCGGCGGGGACGCACCGGCTCAGTCTTCCTTGGAATAGATGATGAAGGGCGTTCGACTGGCCACCTGATCATAGAGCATGCGGCCTTTGTAATTGAACTCCTGCGTCTGCCAGTAGGTCTCGGTGACCCCGGCCGCCTTGGCCGCAGAGTGCACAGCCTCGATCAGCGCGCGGCCAACGCCCTTGCCCCGGATGGTTGGATCAACGAACAGATCCATGAGATAACAGGTGTTCTCGACGGTCCACATGGACCGGTGAAACAGGAAATGAGCCAGCCCGACAGGCTGGCCGTCGACCTCGGCGATCAATCCGCTGTACTCGTGCGGATCATCGGTCAGCAGGCGCTCGAACGAGACCCGGTATATCTCTTGGCTCAGCTCGGTTTCATAGAACTCGAGATAGCCGGTCCACAGCCGCGCCCAATAGGCGTGGTCCTCGCGGCGGAGTGGGCGAATGTTGATGGCGTCAGTCATGGTTCGTCCCCTGTGCTGCACAGTCAAGGCTGACGCCATAGTAGGGCGCAAAACCGCAGGGTCCACCCGCCCGTGCACCGGCTACCGGTCACCGCTGATACGCGGAAGTCAAAACTGCCCAAATTGCTCATCCCGGACCGATTCAAAGCGATTGCGACACAAAGCTAATGCGATCACACTTACCTCACTAGAGAACCAAACGTCTTCAAGGGAGACCAAAGCATGTTTGTCCAACTGACTCAGGATCTGGAACGCGGTTTCAAGCCATGGAAGGAAATGTATTTCGAAAACGAAGCCGAGCTGAACGCCCTCGGCGCACGTCTGGTGTTTGCCGGTGCCACCAAGGAAGACGACAACAAGATGATGGTGATCATCGAGTTCGACTCTCCCGAAGCCATGAAGGCCTTTGCGACCCATGAGGAACTGCGGGCCAAGCGTGCTGCTGCAGGCGCCATCCTGGAATCCAACGTCGTCACCATCATGGGCGACGAAGCCTTCACGCCGGGGTCCTGACCCCCTGCTACAGGGCTGTTCTGGCCTGAAGCCCGGCCCGAAACCCCTCGTCCGTAGGGGTTCGGGCTGGCCGCACTTAGCCGATTTTGGGCCAAACACCTGCCCTTTGAGCCGTTCAAGACGGCTCGGGACCGTTCAAATCACCCATTTTCCCCACGATTCAGCCGGTTTGGGGCCGAAAATGCGCATAATCTCTTTTGTTGCTGGCCAAGATTGAGTAAACCAGAGGCTCAATCGGGATGGTGCGAAGGCGCCATGACACAAGGGAGTAACAACGATGTCCAAAACAGCACATACCGCTCTGGTTTCCGCAGCAGCAAAGAGTGCCGGCGTGTCCGAGGCTCAAGCCAAGTCTACCATCGAAGCTTACCTTTCTTCCGTTCAGGGAGAACTGGTAGCGGGTAACGATGTCGCTATGGGCTCCTTCGCGACCATCAAGTCCGAAGTACGGGCAGCACGCACCGGCCGCAACCCATCGACGGGCGCAACGATCCAGATCCCTGAGAAGCGCGTTGCTTCCTTCAAGGCATCGACCGCTCTGAAGAACGCGCTGGCTGCTTCCTGAGGCCGGGGCCTGCTGATCGCGACCGAAACTGAATTCAGCTCGGTCGCCATCTAGCAGAACATATTCCTACGCAAAGACGCGAAGCAGCACACAGTGCTGTGATCCTCGTGTCTTTTGTTATTTCAGGCTTATTTTTTCCCCTATATTGTGATTCTTCGGGAAATTGGCACATTTGGTGGGCGTTCCACGGAGTGAGCCATGAAAGCCTTTCCCCTTTTCATCAACGTTGCTGACCGCAGCGTTATCGTCTTTGGTGGTGGCGAGGAGGCCGCCGCCAAGCTGCGCCTGCTGCTGAAAACCGAGGCCAGGGTGATCGCTATCGCGCCGCACTTCAAGGCGCCTTTGCTGGCGCTTGATGGCGTTATCCGTGTGCGCACCAACCCGCTGACCTTCGAGCTGCCTGAAAATATTGCCTTCGCCTACGCCGCCACGGGCGACGAAGCGCTGGATGCCCGGCTGGCTGCGCGTGTCCGCGCGGCCGGCATCCTCGTCTGTGCCGCCGATCAGCCCACCGTCTCCGATTTTTCGACCCCAGCGCTGGTCGATCGCGACCCGGTGGTGGTGGCGATTGGCACCGAGGGCACCGCGCCGGTTCTCGCGCGGCGGATCAAAGCTCAGGTCGAGTTCATGCTGGAGCCGGGGCTTGGTCTCATCGCCCGGATCGCAGCTTCGCTGCGCGAGGCCGTGGCCCATGCCCTGCCCGCTGGCGGCGCGCGGCGCGACTTCTGGCAGCGCTTCTTCAGTGGCGCACGCGAGCAACGTCTGACCAAGGCCGCTGATATCGAGGCTCTGGGTCGGAGCCTGCTGACAACCCACGCAGCTGGCACAGCGCCCGCGGCCGGGAGCCTGACCATCGTCGGCACCGGGGCCGGGCAGGCCGACCTGCTTGCCGTGGCCGGGCATCAGGCGCTGGACAGCGCTGACGTCGTGCTCTCCGAACCGCTGGTGTCCCGCGCGGTGCTGGAACTGGCGCGGCGGGAAGCCATCATTGAAACCCATGGTCTGGGCGCGACCACAGCCCTGCTCGACCATCTGCGCGCCGGGCAAAGCGTCACGCGGCTGGTCAGCGGCAGCGGTCATCTGGCCTACGCCGAACTCCACGCCGCGCGCGCCGCCGGCTTCGCCGTGCGCCTGATTCCGGGGATCGAAGCCGAATTGGAAACCCCCAGCCAGTCCGACACCGTTCAGACCCTGAACCAACGCCCAGACGCCTCCCAGGGCACCCGCCGGACCGCCAACCCTGCACGAAAGGCAGCTTGAAGATGGCCAATGCCCTCCCCACCCGTGCGGTTCTGACCGCCAATGATGTCCGCAGCGGCGATATCGTCTTCTGGTCCGCCGACGGAAGCTGGACCACAGATATCAACAACGCCCTGATCAGTCAGGGAACGGAGACCGCCGAAACCCTGCTTTCCAGGGGTCAGGCCGAGGAAGCCGCCAATCGGGTCGTTGGCACTTATCTGGTCGCTTTGCGGCCCGAAGACAGCGCCGAGCCAGTGCCCCTAAAACTGCGGGAAATCCGCCGCTTGGCGGGGCCGAGCGTGCCGGTACCGGCGGCGGGCACCGAGACCCGTCACGCAGCCTAGGGATCAGCGCACATGTACGCCTACGACACCCACGATCAGGCCTTCGTGGAGGACCGCGCGCGCGAGTTCCGCGATCAGGTCGAGCGACGCCTCACTGGCCAGCTCAGCGAAGAAGAATTCCGCCCGCTGCGCCTGCAGAACGGGCTGTACCTGCAACTCCATGCCTACATGCTGCGGATCGCCATCCCCTACGGTGAGCTGAACAGCACCCAGCTGCGCAAGCTGGGCTACATCGCCGATACCTATGACAAGGGCTACGGGCATTTCACCACCCGACAGAATATTCAGTTCAACTGGCCCAAGCTGGTCGATACCCCCGACATTCTCGACCATCTCGCTTCGGTGCAGATGCACGCGATCCAGACCTCGGGCAACTGTATCCGCAACGTCACGTCCGACCCCTTCGCCGGGGTGGCAGCCGATGAATTTGTCGACCCGCGTCCGGTCTCCGAGCTGCTGCGCCAATGGTCGATGCTGCACCCGGAATTCGCCTTTCTGCCGCGGAAGTTCAAGTTTGCTGTCACCGGCGCCGCCGAAGACCGCGCCGCGATGAAGTTCCACGACATCGGCATCTGGGCCAAGACCGACGACAGCGGTCACCCTGTCTTCGACCTCTATGTCGGTGGCGGTCAGGGCCGGACACCGAGGGTCGCCAAACCGTTCGAACCGGCCGTCGCCCTGCCCGACCTGCTGCCACTGCTCGACGCCATGCTGCGTGTCTACAACCTGCACGGTCGCCGCGATAATAAGTACAAGGCCCGGATCAAGATTCTGGTCGAAGAGCTGGGGCTGGAGAACTACCGCGACGAGGTCCGGGCGGAGCTGGCTGGCATGGACACGGCCCCCTTCCAGTCCGCCGTTGACGAGTACGAGCGCATTCATGCGCAGTTCGAGGCCGCACAGCCGGTGATGGAGCCGGGCGAGAGCCTCGACCTGAGCACCGCTTCGGCAAGCCTGCAGGCATGGGTCGGCCAGAATGTCGCCGCCCATCGCGTACCGGGCTGGGCCGTGGTGCAGATTTCGGTCAAACCCAAGGGCGGGATTCCGGGTGATGTCACCGGCACGCAGATGCTGGCGCTGGCTGACCTTGCCGACGCCTTCTCGGCCGGTGAGCTGCGCATCACCCACCGCCAGAACGTGGTCTTCCCCTACGTCCGAGCGGGGGACCTGCCCGGGCTGTTCAAGGGTCTGCAGGACATCGGTCTTGCCGAAGACAACATTGGCGAAGCCAGCGATATCATTGCCTGCCCGGGGCTAGACTACTGCGGGCTCGCCACCGCGCGCTCGATCCCGGTAGCGCAGGAACTCTCGACCATGCTGCGCGCGCGGGAAGCGACGGACGCCCTGGGCCCGATCAGCCTCAATATCTCCGGCTGCATCAATGCCTGTGGTCACCACCACGCCGCGAACATCGGCATTCTGGGTCTGAACAAGGCCGAGAAGGAAAACTACCAGATCACGCTCGGCGGCCGGTCAGACGAGAACGCGACCGTGGGTGAGGTGCTGGGTCCGGGCTTTGACCGCGATCAGGTGCCTGCCGCCATCGGGCGGGTGCTCGACACTTACCTGAGCCTGCGCTCCGGCGCCGACGAGCGCTTCCCCGATACCTACGCCCGGGTCGGCAAGGCCCCTTTCAAGGAGGCCGTCTATGTGGGTGCTTAAAGAACAGGGGGCGGCTTTCGACCACCACGAAGGCCCGGTGTCCGAGGCCGGACTGCGGGTGGATGGCGGCGAGCCAGGCCTGCAGGAGCAGGCCTTCGACGGCTGTGAGGACTGCCTGACCTTAAACTTCCCCAGCGCAGCCGATGGCCGGGGGTTTTCCTACGCCCGCCGCGCCCGGCGGGAGCGGGGCGAAGGCTTCCGCATCATTGCCACCGGCAATCTGATGCCTGATCAGGCGCGCATGGCCTTCCAGTGCGGGTTTTCAGAGATCCACCTCGACGACGAGCTGGTCAGCCGTCACGGTAAGGAGGCTTGGCGCCGGGCGACGGATGTGGCACCCGATCAGCTCTACACCAAGTCGGGTAAAGCACCCTCCATCTGGGACGAGAGGCACAGACACCGCGTGAAAATTCAGTCACTGACAGCCGCTGAAGCCTTTGGGGCCCTGCAGGAGAGCACCAATGCCGTCCTGCTCGATGTCCGCACCACCGCGGAGTGGCAGTTCGTGGGCCGCCCGGCCTTCGAGCGCAGCGTCGGCATCCAGTGGCAGACCTTTCCATACGGCGCAGCGAACCTCAGTTTCCTCGAAGAAGTCAGCGAAGCCGGGCTGACGCAGGAAACACCGATCTTCGTGCTGTGTCGCTCGGGCGTCCGCAGTCTGGCCGCTGCCGAGGCGCTGAAAGAAGCCGGCTACAAGGATCTGACCAACGTTTCTGACGGCTTCGAGGGCGCCAAGAATGCGTCTGGTCGGCGTGGGCTGCTCAACGGCTGGAAGGCCGCTAACCTGCCCTGGAACCAGGACTGAGACCGAGGACCGGATCACCATTCATGTTCGAACAAACCGTACTTGAAACCCAGCACTATACCGACCGCCTGTTCCGGTTCCGCATGACCCGGCCTTCGGGCTTCCGGTTCCGCTCGGGTGAATTCGTGATGATCGGCCTACCCGGGGATAACGGGAAGCCGCTGCTGCGCGCCTATTCGATCGCCTCGCCGGCCTGGGACGACAACCTCGAATTCTTCTCGATCAAGGTGCCGGATGGTCCGCTGACCTCGCGCCTGCAGAACATCGGCGAAGGCGATACCGTTATCCTCGGCAAGAAGTCGACCGGTACGCTGGTGCTCGACGCCCTGCGCCCGGGAAAGACGCTGTACATGCTCTCGACCGGCACCGGGATCGCGCCCTTTGCCTCGTTGATTCGTGAGCCGGAGACCTTCGAGCGCTTCGAGAAAGTCGTGCTGTGTCACACCACCCGAGAGGTTTCAGAACTTCAGTACGGGCTGGATCTGATCGCAGAGATAGCGGCTGACGAGATGCTGTCAGAGGTCGTAGATGATAAGCTGGTGCACTTCACCTCTGTCACACGCGAAGACTATCCTGTGCGGGGCCGTATCACGAACCTTATCGAGGATAGCAGCCTGTTCAACGCCATCGGCACCGCTCCTTTTGACCCGGCGGTGGATCGGGTGATGATCTGTGGATCCATGGAGATGCTCAAGGACTGTGCCGCCCTGTGTGAGCAGGCCGGGCTGGTCGAGGGTTCGAACAACGAACCCGGCGACTACGTGATCGAGAAGGCCTTTGCCGAATAGACCGATCCGGCACGGTAAGACATTAAAAATGGTGCCCGCGGGCGCGCTTTTCTTGTGCCGATCAAAGGCCGTCTGGGGACCCAGCCCCGCTCAGCGCTTGGGCTTCAAGTGCAGGCGGCCAGAACACACTACAGAACGGCAGAGTACTGGCGGTTCACCCCCGCCGTTCGACCATCATTTTTTTGATTTCAGTGATGGCTTTGGCCGGATTAAGACCCTTAGGGCAGGTCTTGGTGCAGTTCATAATGGTATGACAGCGATAAAGTCTGAATGGGTCTTCCAGCGCGTCAAGCCGTTCGCCGGTCGCCTCATCGCGGCTGTCGGCAAGCCAGCGGTACGCCTGCAGCAGGATCGCTGGGCCAAGGTACCGATCGCCGTTCCACCAGTATGACGGACAGGCGGTCGAACACGAGAAGCATAGGATGCATTCCCACAGACCATCGAGCTTCGCGCGGTCTTCAACCGACTGGTACCGCTCGCGCGAGGGCGCCGGGCTGTCGGTCTTGAGCCAGGGCTCGATCGAGGCCAGCTGGCTGTACAGCTGGTTCAGGTCGGGAACCAGATCCTTCACCACCGGCCGGTGCGGCAGCGGGTAGACGGCGACATCGCCCCGGACATCGTCGAGGTTCTTGGTGCAGGCCAGCGTGTTGGTTCCATCGATATTCATCGAACAGGAACCACAGACCCCTTCACGGCACGAGCGGCGGAAGGTCAGCGAGCTGTCGACGTTGTTCTTGATCCAGATCAGGGCGTCGAGAACCATCTGACCCATGCGCTCCACCGGCACGTCGTAGGTGTCCAGCCGGGGGTTCTCGCCCGTATCGGGGTTCCAGCGGTAGACCTTGAACGACCGTGTCTTGCCGCTCTCCCCAGCCTTGTCGGCAGGAACCTTCCAGTGGAGGCCCTTCTTGACCTTGGAATTTCGGGGGAGGGTAAACTCAGCCATTTCTCAGTGCTTCTTCTGTTTCTATTGCGCAGTCGGGGTCAGTAGACGCGCTTGGCGGGCTCGACCACGGCGACGTCGTTGGTCAGGGTCCGCATCACCACCGAACGGTAGGTGATGTCGGCCTTGCCGGTTTCGTCGATCCAGGCGAGCGAGTGCTTCATCCAGTTGTCATCGTCGCGCTCGGGGAAATCTTCGCGCGCGTGGGCGCCGCGGGACTCTTCCCGGTTCGCAGCTGAATTGATCGTCGCTGAAGACTGGTAAATCAGGTTGTCGAACTCCAGCGTCTCGATCAGGTCGGAATTCCAGACCAGCGATTTGTCGGCGACCCGAAGGTCGTCGCGCTTGGCCCAGGCCTGATCCATCAGCTCGACCCCCTCGGCGAGAACTTCACCAGTGCGGAAGACGGCGCAGTTGTTCTGCATCACCCGCTGCATTTCCAGACGTAGTTCGGCCGTACCAGTCTCACCATTGGCGTGACGCGCCTTGTCCAGTCGCGCGAGGCTGTTGTCGCCTGCATCGGCCGGCAGGTCGCGCTGCTTGGCGCTGGGCTCGACCATTTCCTTACACCGAAGACCAGCGGCGCGGCCAAAGACCACCAGATCCAGCAGCGAGTTGGAGCCGAGGCGGTTCGCGCCGTGCACGGAGACACAGGCCGCCTCGCCCACAGCCATCAGGCCGTCAACCACGGCTTCAGGGTCGCGCTCGGTCGGGCGCAGCACTTCGCCGTGATAATTCGTCGGGATACCGCCCATATTGTAGTGACAGGTCGGCAGCACCGGGATCGGCGCCTTGGTGACGTCGACACCGGAGAAGATGCGCGCGGTTTCAGAAATGCCGGGCAGGCGCTCTTCGAGCTGGCTCGGCGGCAGGTGCGAGAGGTCGAGCATGATGTGGTCGTTGTCTGCCCCTGCACCGCGGCCTTCGCGGATCTCCATGGTCATGGCGCGGGAAACCACATCGCGGGAGGCCAGATCCTTGGCCGATGGCGCATAGCGCTCCATGAAGCGCTCGCCTTCGCTGTTGCGCAGGATACCGCCCTCGCCCCGCGCGCCCTCGGTGATCAGTGCGCCAACACCGTAGACGCCGGTGGGGTGAAACTGCACGAATTCCATGTCCTGCACCGGAATGCCGGCGCGCAGTGCCATGCCGCCACCGTCGCCGGTGCAGGTGTGTGCCGCCGTGCAGGAGAAGTAGGCGCGGCCATAGCCGCCAGTCGCGAGGATGGTTCGCTGCGCCCGGAACCGGTGCAGCGTGCCGTCGTCCATCTTCAGCGCCACCACGCCGCAGCAAGCACCGTCGGCATCCATGATCAGGTCGATGGCGAAGTATTCGATGAAGAACTCTGCCGAAGCGCGCAGCGACTGCTGGTAGAGCGTGTGCAGCATGGCGTGGCCGGTCCGGTCTGCCGCCGCACAGGTGCGCTCGGCCTGCCCGCCCTTGCCGTAGTTGGTGGTCATGCCCCCGAAGGGTCGCTGGTAGATCTTGCCGTCTTCGCGTCGCGAGAATGGCATGCCGTAGTGTTCGAGTTCGATGATCGCCGGCACTGCTTCGCGGGTCATGTATTCGATGGCGTCCTGATCGCCCAGCCAGTCCGAGCCCTTCACGGTGTCGTACATGTGCCAGCGCCAGTCATCTTCACCCATGTTGCCCAGCGACGCGGCGATACCACCCTGCGCGGCAACAGTGTGGGACCGGGTCGGGAACACCTTGGTGATGTTGGCAGTCTTCAGGCCGGCTTCAGCCAGGCCAAGCGTCGCACGCAGACCTGAGCCCCCGGCGCCGACGACAATCACGTCAAAGGTATGATCAGTAAACTGGTACTCAGTGGTCGCCATTAAAGCGTTTCCTTAAACAGGTGGCCGACAGGCGGCTCACGTCAGCATTAGACGGAGCACGGACAGGACCGCGATCAGGCCAAGAATAATCAGGGCGCCCCGGATCAGGATGATCAGTGTCAGGCGGGCCGCATGACCACCAATATAATCTTCGATCACCACCTGTAAGCCGAGATGGGCGTGGTAAAACGACGCGCAGACGAACAGCAGCGCGACCCCGCCCCACAGCGGCGAGCTCAACTTCGCCACCACGGCGTCATAGGGTTCGCCGATCAGGGTGATGACGAGGAAGATCATCAGCGGCGCGAGCAGCATCATCGCGACCGCGCTAAGGCGCTGCATCCACCAGTGATCCGTGCCTTCCTTGGCGGACCCCAGCCCGCGGGCGGTTTTCAGCGAAGGGGCGGTCTGTGACTTGCTCATAATTGCCTCTCCCCTCAGCTCAGCCAGAACAGCAGCGCACTGCCGACCATGACGGCCGACAGCACCAGCCAGCCCACGAGGACCAGATACCCGGCGCGCTCGGCGCTGCCCAGATCGAGCGCGTGGCCCGTGTCCCAGATCAGGTGGCGGATGCCGTTACAGAAGTGGTAGGCAATCGCGATCATCCAGCCCAGCAGAGCCAGCCCGCCCAGCGGGTTCATGAAGCGAATGAACAGATCGTAAGCCCCCGGCCCCGTCGCCAGTGCCGCCAGCCACCAGGCCAGCACCAGCGTGCCGAAAGCGAGGCCAACGCCGGTTACGCGGTGGGTAATGGACATCAGCGGCAGGAGCGGCAGGCGGTAGACCTGCAGGTGCGGAGAAAGCGGCCGCTGGACAGGCGTATCTTGATCGGTCATGGAAGATTCCGGGTGTCGGTCTGTGACTCTTATCGAGTAGCTTAACTCCGGCACTGCTTCAATCACCTGCGACGTTTTTTGAACATTGGTTCTGCAATGACAATTTTGACTATCTCCAGTCAGGTTCTGTTCGGACACGTGGGCAACAGTGTGGCCGACTTCGCGCTGCGACGGCTCGGTTTCGACGTGGTTGCGGTCCCGACGGTGATCCTCAGCAACCACAAGGGCTATCCCGATGCGGTGGGTGAGGCGACCCCCCCTGCCCTGCTCCGGGATCACTTCGAAGCGCTGGGTCGGCGCGGGGTGCTGAATCGGCTGAGTGCGGTCCAAACCGGCTTTTTTGCCAGCCCGGCGCAGGCCAAGACAGTGTTCGACCTGCTCGGCGAGCTGCGGTCGTTCCAGCCCGATCTGCCGATCATTATCGATCCGGTCATGGGGGATAAGGGCAGGCTCTACGTCGAGGCCGGTCTGGTAGAACTGTTCCAGAATACTGCGCCGGGGCTGGCGTCACTGATCACGCCCAATGCGTTTGAGGCCGAGACCCTCGCCGGCCGCCCCGTTTCAAGTCTGGAAGACCTCCAGAGTCAATTGCAGGCGATCGGCTTTTCAGCGGGGCTGGTGACATCGGCCGAGGCCATGGCCCCGGATATCAGCGGTCGCGGTGTGTTCTGCTTCGATGCGGCTGAAACGACGCTGGTCGAGCACCGCGGCGTTGCCTTCGAGCGCGAACCCAATGGCGTCGGCGACTTTATCGCCGCGCTGAGCACCGGCCTGTATATGCCGGGTCAGGGACTGCCACAGCGCACCGCCCGGATTTGCGCGGCGCTGGTCAGGCTGCTGGAGCGCACGCAGGCGCTGGGTCTGGGTGAACTGGCGTTGGTGCAGGCGCAGGCCGACTGGACGGCTGCGCTGGATCAGGCCGATGAGGCCTCTGGCACAATCACCCGCGTGACGAAGGCGTAGAAACTCTCGCCGGGGTCACGCTCCTGCTCGTAGCGGTCGTTCAGCGCACTTTTCCCGGCGAAGAGCGTCTGCGCCCAGGTCTCAGCCAATGCCTGATCGTAGGCCGCATAGGCAGCGCGCAGGCGGCTGGAAAAATCGCTCGCCGTGGTGACGGTCTCTGACCCCAGCCGCAGCCGGTAGGCCACGCTGGTTTCCAGCGCAGCTGAGAGGCCGCAGGCCATGAACACTTCCACCGCGTGCATAACATCCTGCGCGGGGGCGTTCCAGAACGGACCTTCTGCCCTGCCCCGTGGCAGCCCGGCCGCGTGAACCGGGTGGAAGGACGCGCCCCAGCGGGCAAAGTCCGGCAGCATCAGCCGCCGGGGAGCGCCGGGCGGGAATTGCGCCAGCGCCTCGCCCTCGGGCGTCTCGATCACCGTCGCGGCAAAGGCACAGCCTTCGTGCCGGGCCAGAGGAAGCAGGGCCGCCAGATAGCCCGGCGACCAGCTGTCGTCGGCGTCGAGGTAGGAGAGGAAGGCACCCCGCGCCGCAGCAACGCCGCGGTTGCGGGCCGGACCGGGGCCGGTGCGCTGCTCCGGGCTGGTGACCAGACGCACCATCGGGTTTTCGTGCGCAAAGGCGCTGTAGTCGTCACCATCATCGGCGCTGAGGATAATCTCTGCGGTCAGCCCCGCCGGCACGTCGATCGATGCCAGCGCCCGGGCAAGCGTGTCCCGCGCCCGGAAAACTGGGATGATGATGCTCAGGTCCGGGGCCGCAGCAGCAGTCACGGGAAGCAGCGCTCTCCGGGCCTAGGCCGCTTCCTGCGCTGCCTTTGCCTGCCGGTCGAGCCAGAGGTAGAGCGGCACAGACACGGCAAACAAGCCGGCTGGCACCAGCGTAAGCGACCAGCGCAGCGCGGCTACGGCAGCATCGGGCTGATCGACCGAAGCTCCACCGTCCTGCGTGGCGATCCAGCCATAGGCTGCGAGGATCTGGGTGAAGAACAGCGGCGCGATGGCATTGCCAACCTTTTGCCCCAGCAGCCAGAACCCGCTGAACGCGCCCGCAACCTCAAAGGACTCGCGCTTGGCCGACCAGTCGACCAGGTCCGGCATAATCGCCCAGGGCAGTTGCTGGTAGCAGCCGTTGGCCGAGCCGATCAGAAAGATGAACAGCGTGATCCATGCGAGGTTGGTCTGTCCCGCTTCGATCATGCCCGTTGTTGGCAACACCAGGAAAAAGCCAGTCAGGACGGCGGCGTAGTAGAGCGTCCCTGCTGCAAAGGTCGTGATCTTACCGATCGCCACCGAGAGCGCGACCCACAGGGCCTGCGACAGCATCGAGCCGAGGACGAACAGGGCGAAGGCGGTCGAGAACGCTCCCAGCACGTAGACGGTGGCGAGCGCCCCGCTGGAGCCCTCAGTGATGATCAGCTCTGCGGCAGCAAAGGGGATGCCTGCGGTAATGACGGCGATGCCGATGGTCTGCACACCGTAGACCGCCACCAGCACCACGAACCGCCGGTTGCGCAACGCGGCGCCGATCTGGCGCCCGAGGCTCACGGGCGTGGTCGGCCGCTTGTTGCGGAAGCGGTAAGTCGCAAGGCAGGCGAGCCAAATGGTGCCGATAATAATCGGCGCGTAGACAAGAATGGCAACCGGATGGCTCAGCCCGAGGCCGCTTGGGTTGATCAGGATGGGGAAGGCCCCGCCGGTGAGCAGGATACCCAGCCCCGCCGCCGCCATGCGCCAACCGGTCATGGTCGAACGCTCGCGCGGGCTGTCGGTGATCTCGACGGCCAGCGAGCTGTAAGGAATGGCGACCATGGTGAAGGCGATCGAACTCAGCCCGAAGAATAGCAGGATCCACAACGCCGCTGCCTGCGGCCCCAGCCCGGCAGGGACGGCGAAGGTCAGCACCATTAAGGCGACCATGAGAACCGCGCCGCTGAAGATATAGGGATGACGACGACCAAAACGCCCGCCAGTCCGGTCTGAAACCCAGCCCATGATCGGGTCAGTGATGATATCAAGCACCAGCACCGAGGATGTAACCCACCCCGCCAGGGCCGGGTCGATGCCCGCGTACTGCACCATGAAGGCGAGGATCAGCAGGCCCTTGAAGATGACGAAAACGTTGATGCCGGTGTCGGCAAAGCCGTAGGCGGCCTTGGTCCACAGCGGCATGCGTGGTGGAGTCAGACTGGCAGTCATATCTCGTCCCCCCTCTCCCTCTTTCTGTACGGAGAATGGGGACCAGAAACGCTATCGGGTCAAGGGTGATTTAGGTTCAGTAGGTCAGCGGGTCAGGCGCTTGTACTTGATCCGCGTCGGCTGGTCGGCATCGGCGCCCAGACGGCGTTTGCGATCGGCTTCGTAGTCGCTGTAGTTGCCTTCGTACCACTCGACGTGACTCTCCCCCTCGTAGGCCAGAATATGGGTCGCCAGCCGGTCGAGGAACCAACGGTCGTGGCTGATCACCATGGCGCAGCCCGCGAACTTCTGCAGCGCCTCTTCCAGCGAGCGCAGGGTATCGACGTCGAGGTCGTTGGTCGGCTCATCGAGCAGGATCAGGTTGGCGCCGGTTTTCAGCATCTTGGCCAGATGCACGCGGTTGCGCTCCCCGCCTGATAGCTGGCCCACCGATTTCTGCTGGTCCCCGCCCTTGAAGTTGAAGGCGCCGACATAGGCGCGTGAAGGCATCTGGGTCTTGCCGACGTCGATCATGTCGAGGCCGTCGGAAATCTCCTGCCACACCGAGTTCTTGTCGATGAGGTGGTCGCGGCTCTGGTCGACGTAGCCCAGCGACACGGTCTCACCCAGCCGGACGCTGCCGCTGTCCGGGGTCTCAGCGCCGGTGATCATCTTGAACAGGGTCGACTTGCCCGCACCGTTGGGGCCGATGATGCCGACGATGGCGCCGGGCGGGACGCGGAAGGACAGGTCCTCGATCAGCAGGTCTTCGCCGAAGGCCTTGCGCACGCCGTCGACCTCCAGCACCAGATTGCCAAGCCGCTCGGCGGTCGGGATGGCGATGGTGCCCGGCTCGTACTTCTCGCGCGCGGCGGTGTTGGCCAGCTCCTCGTACTGCTGAATCCGGGCCTTGGACTTGGACTGGCGGCCCTTGGCCCCCTGCCGCACCCAGTCGAGCTCGCGCTCGAGGAACTTCTGCTTGTCGCTTTCGGACTTGGCCTCCTGCGACAGCCGCTTCTGCTTCTGCTCGAGCCAGGCCGAATAGTTGCCCTCGAACGGGATGCACTCGCCTCGGTCCATTTCAAGGATCCAGCCGGCAATGTTGTCGAGGAAATACCGGTCGTGGGTCACGCAGACCACCGTGCCGCTGTATTCGTCGAGGAAGCGTTCGAGCCAGGCTACGGATTCGGCATCGAGGTGGTTGGTCGGCTCGTCAAGCAGCAGCAGGTCGGGCTTGGACAGCAGCAGCTGGCACAGCGCCACCCGGCGCTTTTCCCCACCCGACAGCGTGTCGACCGGCGATTCCGCCGGCGGGCAGCGCAGCGCGTCCATGGCGATTTCCAGCGTGCGGTCGAGGTCCCAGCCGTCGGCTGCGTCGATCTTCTCCTGCAACTCCCCCATTTCCATGTAGAGGTCGTTGAGGGTGTCGTCGTCGGTGTCGGGGTCGGCGGTCAGCGCGGTGACTTCGTTGAAGCGATCGAGCACGGCCTTGGTGTCGGCCATGGCCATCATCACGTTCTCGCCCACGGTCTTGGTCGGGTCGAGCTGCGGCTCCTGCGGCAGATAACCGACCTTTGCGCCCTCGGCGGCCCAAGCCTCGCCGTCGTATTCCTGGTCCAGCCCGGCCATGAGCTTCATCAGCGTCGACTTACCCGAGCCGTTGAGACCGACGACGCCGATTTTCGCACCGGGCAGGAAGCTCAGGTACACGTTCTTGAGGACTTCCTTACCGCCGGGAAAGACCTTGCGCAGGCCCTTCATGACATAGACGTACTGGTAGCTGGCCATGGTGGCGCCGTCTCCGTTAACATTGAGGTGATCACAGGGGTGATAGGACGCCGACAAGGGCCTGTCTATCCTCGCGGTCTTGGGCTAGGGTAGACGCATAATATATTGATGCACGCGAGGCAGTGAATGCAGTCTTTCCGGGCTTGGGAACAGCGATGGATTGCGGCTTTGATCAGCAAATTTGCCAGAGGGTTGATCGGGGCGCGGGGCTGGCGCCTGTTTGGCGGGCTGTGGCTGCTGACCCTGGCCATGATGACCCCCGCGGAGTCTCAGATTTCGGACGAGCGGCCGCCCTCGGGCTACTACAGCGCGAGTGGGCGTTGCGGACTGGAAGAAACGGTAATCACCTACCGCGACACCGGTCACGAAGTGAACCTTCAGTTCGATGCGCTGGGACAGCTGATGATCGTCGACGTAATGCTCGCGCTGGATGGGGTGCAGAGCCCCTATGGCGGGCGGGTGTTTGGCGGCTACAGCTACTTCAGCTCGCCCACGGGATATCAACTCAAGGATAACGAGGCCGTGTTCACGGTCACCGGGCGCTCGGGTCCGGGGGCGCACGGGATCTATTTTGACTACGGCAGTGAACGGTGGTTCGGCTTCGCCGAATGGCGCTGCGAAGACCCGGACTGGGTGGCAGAACTGCGCCGAAAGACCGGCCCGTTCCTCGCCGATATCATGGCACGCGGCGACATCGATATCGGGGTTCGCATCGACCTTATGGCCCGGCTTGTCGACCGAGCCCTGAGCCGCCCCGTCAACTGATCGACGGGGCGAAAACGACGGAGGCGCGCGCCGGATAGCCGACGCGCCCGGTTGGCGGGACTTACTGGCCCGGCAGCAGGATACCAGCAATCACGTGAATAACGCCGTTGGCGGTCTCGATATCAGCGCTGACGACAGGTGCCGCGCCGCCGAGGATGACCGCGTCACCCGTGCCATCAACCGTCAGCGGGATGCCAGCGGCGGTTTGCAGCTCCATGGTCTGACCCACGAGGTCGGCCGCCATGATCTTGCCCGGCACGACGTGGTAGCCGAGGATCGCCTTCAGCGTCACCATGCCTTCTTCGGCCAGCAGGGCTTCGACCGTGCCTTCGGGCAGGTTGGCGAAAACTTCATCCACAGGCGCGAACACGGTCAGCGGACCTTCGCCCTGCAGGATGGAATCGAAGCCGGCTGCGTCAACAGCAGCAAGCAAAACGTTGAAGGAACCGGCCGCCTGCGCGGTCTGATAGATGTTGGGCTGAGCATCTTCGGCGACGGCAACGGGAGCTGCGCCAAAGGCGAGAGCGGTCAGGGCAACTGCGGCGGAAGCAAACAGCTTTTTCATGGGTGCGTTTCCTCACTAAAGGACAATGTACAAAGGGCGGGGGATGCGATTGCAGGCCGCCTGAATCAAGAGATAGGGCGAATGTACTGTCGTCCAAGGCTGGGCTAAGAATGGGCCCCGGTGCTGGACCGGGGCAACCACCGGCGGGCCGGGTTGGCACTGTCTCGCAGAGGAGAGCTTGGCGATGGCCCAGGTCAACCAGGAACCGCTGGTTTGTTTGCGCCGACTTGGCCTCGACCGCCCTTCGCGCAGCGGGGTCAAGTGTCGCGCAAATCTTCATCGATTGCGAAACCGCGCTGACGGGCCAGGCCGGTCAGCAGCGAAGACGCAGGCCAGACGGATCAAAGGGCGCTTCGCGCAGCACCGTACCGTTGTGCGGCAGGCCTAGCGCAGACACGTCCACCGCAGTCCCCGGCTCGCAATACGCCGGCTTTAGGAACCCCAGCGCAAGGCCCTGCTCAGTGGTATAGGAGTAGCCCCCAGAACTCACCCGACCGATGTAGTCGCCTGACCGCGAGAAAATCGGCTCCCCACCGACCGGGTCGGCGTTGTGCGGGGTGTCGACCCGCATGACCACCAACCGTTCTCGGGGCGGCTGGTCCATCAATTCAATGTAGGCCTGCTTGCCAAGAAAATCCTCGTCCTTATCGAGCTTGATCAGCCGATCGAGCCCCACCTCCTGCGGCCAGTACTCCGGCGAATATTCCCGGCCCCATGAGCCGTAGCCCTTTTCCAACCGCAGGCTCATTAACGCCCGCGATCCAACCGGCCGCACCGAAAGCTCTTGACCGGCGTCCAGAAGGGCCTGGTAAAGGGCCTGCTGGTCGGTTTCCGGCACGTAGATTTCGTAGCCGAGATCGCCGGTAAAGCTAACCCGCAGCACCTTCGCTGCGAGACCCGCCACGGTCATCTGACGCGAGCGCATGAAGCGAAAGGCTTCGTTACTGATATCGTCGTTGGTCAATCGACCCAGCAGTTCCCGCGCCGAGGGCCCGGCAACGTTGAAGCCCGCCCAGCCGCTCGTCATGCTTTGAAAGCTGACGCTGTCCGGCCGCGGCACCGCGTTGAAAAAACGGCGGTGGTACCGTTCGGCCATCCCGGAGCCGATCATCAGAAAGTGCTCCTCATCGAGCATGATGATGGTGAAATCGCCCGCGATTCCGCCCCTGACCGACAGCAAGGGCGTCAGGCACGAGCGCCCGACCTCTGTCGGCACCCGGTTAGCCACCACCTGGTTCAGCCAGCGCGCTGCGCCCGCGCCCCGGATCTCGTACTTGGCAAAGTTGGAGACATCGATGATCCCAACCCCGGACCGAAGCGCGCGGCACTCCGCGCCGACGTGATGCCACCAGTCCTGACGCTCGAAACCGTAGCTGTCCTCGGCCACGACACCTTCCGGGGCGTACCAGAGCGGATGTTCCCAGCCGAAGTTGAGGCCGAACACGGCCCCCAGTTGCTTCTGCAGGTCGTAGACCGGCCGCTTGCGGACCGGGCGCCCGCCCTCGCGCTCCTCGAAGGGAAAATGGATCGAGAAGCGGGTGCCGTAGGTCTCGAGCGTGCGAGCCCTGGTAAAGGCCTTGCCCGCCCAGTCGCCGTAGCGCGCCATGTCCCAGGGGAACATGTCGTACTCGGGTTCACCGTCGATGATCCATTGTGCCAGCGTCAACCCCAGCCCGCCGGACTGGGAGAAGCCCGGGATGATGCCGCAGGCGGTATAATAGTTGCTGAGCTCCGGTACAGGACCAAGCAGAGCAGCCGCATCGGGTGACCAGATCATGGGACCATTGATCACCCGCTTGATTCCCGCCTCGCCCAGCACCGGCAGACGTTCACAGGCCCGCATGACGTTGTCGGCGATCCGATCGAGATCGTCGTTAAGCAGTTCATGACCAAAATCGAGTGGCGTGCCGTTCTCAGACCAGTAGCGGCCATCGCGCTCATAAGCGCCCACCAGAAAGCCCTTTCCCTCCTGGCGCAGGTAGTACTCACCGTCCCGGTCCGCGACCGCCGGCAGTTTGAAGTCGAGGGCGGCAACCTCGGGTATCTCCTCGGTGACGAAGTACTGGTGTTCGAGCGGCATCAGAGGCAGCTCTAGGCCGGCCAAACGTGCCACCTCCCGTCCCCACAGGCCAGCCGCGTTCACCAGGACCCGGGTCTGGATCGTGCCCTTTTCCGTGACCACATCCCAGCCGCCGTCGGGGCGCGGGTTGGTCTCCACTACCGGGCAAAACCGTTCAATGCTGACCCCGCGGTTGCGGGCCGCCTGTGCGTAGGCATGGGTGACGCCGTTGACGTCGACGTGGCCACTTTCGGACTCCCAAACCGCCATCCGGATGCCTTCCAGATTTACGAAGGGGTGCCGCCTTGCAGCCTCTTCGAGGCTGATCTCGTGGAATTCGACCCCGGAAAACTGACGGGCCTTGGCGGCACTGATCCGCAGCTGGTGGGCACGGTCTTCAGTCTGCGCCAGGTAGAGATACCCGGTCTGGTGGAACCCGACGGACTGCCCGGTTTCCTGCTCCAGCTCGCGGTACAGATTCATAGTGTAGTACTGCAGCCGGGCGATGTTGTTGGTATCATGAAGCCCATGGACGCCCCCTGCAGCGTGCCAGGATGATCCGCTGGTNAGNTCCTGNCGCTCCAGCAGCATGACGTCGGTCATGCCGAGCTTTGCGAGGTGATAGGCGATCGAACACCCGATGACTCCGCCNCCAATGATGACGGCTTCGGTTTGACGCTTCACGCTCAGCCCCTTCTGGCTCCTGCAGCACTGTGTGACGTCCAGCAAAACACGTNTGTAGCTCTGTTCTTGCGCCTGAGCGTCACCGGCGTGTCACTTAGGAACTTTGTCGGCGCCAGCGGGCGCTTTTCTACGTCTGGCCACCGTGACTTGCTCCAATGCAAATGCCTCGGGTTGCGTGCTTGAGCCTGGGCCGCTTCGCGGCCTGCGGCTCCAGCCCGCGCAATTAAACTGACACGCCGTGCTCCGCTCGGCGTGACGTCTCGCATTCTGTTTTGCGCGACGCCTTGGCGAAGACCGCGAAGCGGTCGAGACGAGGTCGGCGCAACCTTTTCAGGGCGCAACGGCAACACCAATTCGGACCACAAGCAAAGAAGTTGCGCGCGGGAGGACCGAAGGCCGCGAAGCGGCTAAGGTCCGAGCGCGCCACCCACAGTGTCGGAAAAGTGAGCTATTCCGGTACGCAAGGTTACCGTGGCGCGCTCGATTTGACGCCGCTTCGCGGCTTACAAATCTCCCACGCGCACCACCCCTGCCGGATCNACCCCAAAAAAGAAAACGGCGCTGCCCCCCTCACGAGGACCAGCGCCGCTGCAGCGCCGGGAACATGCCCCGGCGCCTCAAAGCACAGTCTGCTGACTTAGTTCAGCAGCGTGGACGACCAGACGTAGTCTGGGTCGTAGGACTTGGAACCAATGGTCAGCTTGGTCTCAGAACCCTTCGGCACAACAACGTTCGCGCTGAAAAAGCCAGCAACGTCACCGTTGGCATCGAAATCCTGTGGGCCAGAACCACCATCGTAGTTGATGGAACCACCAGCAGCGAGGATTTCCTTCGCCTTGGCAAATTCACCCGGCAGGATGGTTTCGCCGTCTGGGCCAGAGATCGCCCGCAGGCCAGCTGCGATACCGTCACGGTCAGCAGAGCCAGCCGCTTCTATCGCCAGAGCCATCATGAAGGCGGCATCGTAGGAGTTCGCAACGAACGGATCGGAAGCNGGCACACCAGCANCTTCAGCCAGCGCAGCCCACGCCTGGAAGGCATCACGGCTTGGATCAGAAGCAGAGGTGGTGAAGGTTGCAGCGCCCATGTTCTCGCCACCGATCTGATCGATGGTTTCCTGAGCGAGCATGCCGTCGGCACCGATGAAGGTCGAGAACGCACCGGTTTCCAGAGCGTTACGCATCAGGGTGATACCGCCGGAACCGTAGTACGCGAACAGCGCCAGGTTGTCNGAGCTGGAACCCATGGTAGCAACTTCAGAACGGTAGGAAGCCTTGTCCGGCTCGTGTGCTTCGTTCGCGGTAACGGTACCGCCCATTGAAGCAAAAGCGCCGGCGAATACAGCAGCCAGAGCCGCGTTGTAGTCGTCCTGAGCGTAGGAAACTGCGATATCGCTGATNCCGGAAGCCATAGCCAGCTCAGCCAGAGCAACACCCTGGTAAGCATCGGAAGCAGCGGTACGGAAGACCAGATCAGTGCCTTCTTCCAGCGTAGAGATTGCTGGCGAAGACGCGGAAACGGACAGGGTCACAACACCGGCAGGAATAGCAACAGAGGTCGCCTGTGCGATGGTAGCACCGGAACAAACTGGACCGATGAGGGCGGAAAC
The DNA here is from genome assembly GCA_002711265.1 of Rhodospirillaceae bacterium. Classification (GTDB taxonomy): domain Bacteria; phylum Pseudomonadota; class Alphaproteobacteria; order UBA7985; family UBA7985; genus UBA7985. The sequence continues at coordinate 95,131 of PAGB01000006.1, read as the reverse complement.
CTGATCAACGTTCACCAGCTTGGTGACAGCGTCTACGGCAGCAGCCGGATCACAGCCAGAGTCGGCAGCGACCATTACGTATTCTTGACCCAGAACACCGCCCTGCTCGTTTACGTGAGCAACAGCGAGGTTAACCGCGTCGACCATGGGGGCAACGAGGTCCGGGATCGGGCCGGTAACGGCCATCGGGTTACCGACTTTGACCTGAGCGGAAGCCACAGAGGCGAAAGCCAGTGCCGCTGCGCTTACCAGAAGAGTCTTTTTCATGGGTATTTCCTCCAAAGACGTTAGTCCCGCACTTCATTGGTTTTTCCCCCAAGGGCAGCGGGACGCACCTCGGGTAGTATCCCTTTCGGGAATCTCTGCAAGACGAACTGAAGTATCAGCCCGATCAGGAACAGGCGCAAGAAACTTGCTTTGGTGACCAGTACACTGGGCGACAAATCGGGGAAAACATCGCCAAGAACATTGGCGCCGAAGCGAATAACCAGCTCCGTTCCCGACCATATCACCCAGAGCATCAATCCACCCAAGACTGCGCCACGGTTATTCCCACTGCCGCCCATGATCAACATAACCCACACAAGGAACGTCAATTTAGTGGGGTCAAAGGCGTTGGTAGGTTCAATAAACCGCAGTTGCTGCGCGTAAAATGCACCAGCGAGTCCGATAATCACTGCGCCGACCACGAAGGATTCGATCCGCAGCCGGGTCACGTTCTTTCCCGCAGCGCGGGCAGCAGCCTCATTTTCACGGATCGCCGTCATCACCCGGCCCCAGGGCGAGGTGCGCGCNATCTCCAGCGCCAGATAAACCAGCAACACGCAACCGACCACGGTCAGCATGAACAGCAGCGGGTACCATTCCCGGAAAAAGCCCTCGTAGGCCGAGGGCTCACCGAACAGCCGCCACGGCAGCTTTTCAGNCACCCGGGCATCGCCAAGGTGCTCCCAGCTGCGTGGGACCTTGGCGATGCCGCGCGGGCCATTGGTAATGGCAGTCTCGTTCTTGAGGATCAGCTTGATGATCTCCGCGATACCGATGGTCGCGATGGCGAGATAGTCCGCACGCAGACGGATACAGATTGCCCCGATCGCCAGCGCGATGATCCCACTGGCGATCATGGCGGCGAGCATGCCGACCCAGATGGGCAGTTCGTACCCGCCGATATGCATGCCGGAAGCAAAGGTTGTCAGGATCGCGTAGGTATAGGCCCCCACGGCCGCAAACCCGGCGATCCCGGCGTTGAACAGGCCGGTAAAGCCCCACTGCACGTTCAGGCCCAGGCACATGAGCGCGTAGATCCCCCCCATGAGCAGCAGGCTGTTCACGTAGAGCATGTTGCCGACCATCTGGTCGCTGAGCAGCCACTCAAACATCTAGAACACCCTCCCTTTGAACAGCCCGGCCGGACGGACGATCAGCATGATCACCATGATCCCGAAGGCAACGCCGGCCTTGTAGCCGGGGCTGAGCAGCGGCGTGCTGCGCACTTCTTTGTGCACGGCCTTGGCCCACTCGGTCATACCGGTCGCGTTGATGACCTCGGAGATCCACCAGACCACCTGCATGACCGCCGCCTGCCACGGGTAGGCGATCAGCTCCTCGGCGAGACCAATGACCATACCGCCGACGATGGCGCCCACGGGCCGACCAATCCCTCCGAGGATCGCGGCTGCGAACATGGGCAGCAGCATGCGGAAGCCCATGGTCACGGAAAGCTGCTGTGTATTCATCGCCAGGAACACCCCGGCCACGGCGGCACAGAAACCACCGATGATCCACGTTGCACGGATCACCGTCTCAACGTTGATGCCCGTCACCCGCGCCAGATCCGGGCTGTCGGAAACTGCGCGCATGGCCTTGCCAATGCGGGTGTAATTCATAATCAGGCTGAACACGGTCATGACCACGATCGTCCCCATGACGATCAGCCACTGCTTGTCCTGAACCAGCAGCATACCGTCCAGATAGGGCTTCATCGGGGTGATGCCCCTGACGAAGGTGATCTGGTTCGGGCCCCAGATGACCGGCACCAGCGCGCGCACCATGAGCATCATGCCAAAGCTGGCCATGACAATGATGATGGTCTCGCTCTTGCGGAACGGGCGATAGAAGAACCGGTCGATCACCAGGGCAATCCCGATGGTCACCGCCGCCGCAGGGATGGCGGCGACTAGGGGCACCACGCTGAACCCAAGTCCGGCCGCCAGCGCCATGAAGGTATAGGTCAGATAGGCGCTGCTCATCATCACTTCACCGTGGGCGAAGTTAGCAAAGCGCAGAATGCCGAATGTCAGGGTGATCCCGATCGCGCCAAGCGCGTAGATGCAGCCCAGCACCAGCCCGGGGATCAGGTAGAAGTTGATAAACTCGAAGCCAAAGGCGTCCCACATGGTGCGATCCTCCCCCTAATCCCGGGCGCCGAGGAACATGCGCGCGACCTCGGGGTCTTCGCGGAGCTCCTGGCCCGTGCCGGTGTGGCGATTGCTGCCGTCAACGAGGACGTAGGCNCGATCGGCAACGCCGAGTGCCTGTTTGGCGTTCTGCTCAACCATCAGCACCGGCACGCCGTTGTCCTTGATCGACTGCACGGCCGCAAAAATCACCGAGCGATACAGCGGTGAAAGACCCGCCGTCGGTTCGTCGAGTAGCAGTACTTCCGGGTCAACCATCAGCGCCTTGGCCATGGCCACCATCTGCCGCTGCCCACCCGACAGCGAACCTGCGGCCTGCCGCCGCTTTTCCGCCAGATCGGGGAACATCTCGTACATGCGTTCGATGCGGTCGTTCATGCCCTCGGGCACGGTCCAGGCCCCCATCTCGAGGTTTTCCTGAACCGTCAGGCTCACGAACACGTTGTGGGTCTGGGGCACGTAACTGACACGCTGGTTGATCACCTTCTCCGGCGGGGTTCCGGTGATCACCTGGTCGTTGAGCAGCACGTCGCCNTTCCGGATGTTGAGCAGGCCCAGAATAGCCTTCACGGCCGTGGACTTTCCCGCGCCATTGGGACCGATGACCACGACAACCTCGTCGTCGCAGACGTGCATATTGATGCCGTGGAGAATGTCGGTGTCTCCATAGCCCGCATGAATGTCGCTCAGTTCCAGTACTTTCTTGGCTTCAGCCATGCTGCGGCGACCTCCCATAGAAGCGCAGTGGTGTCCGATACAAATCTTGGGTCAAACCACGTCTCCGCCGAAATAAGCATCGATCACACGCTCGTCAGTGCGCACGTCGGACATGGGGCCGCGGGTCAGCACTTGGCCTTCAGCCAGCACCACCACCGTGTCGCAGAGATCGGCGATCAGATCCATGTCGTGTTCAATGATGCAGAATGTATAGCCGCGCTCTTCATTCAGGCGCCGGATCATGTCGATGACCTTNAGCATCAGGGTCGGGTTCACCCCGGCNCCGGGCTCGTCGAGCAACACCAGCTTGGCGTCGGTCATCATCGTCCGGCCCAGCTCCAGCAGCTTCTTCTGCCCGCCGGACAGGTTGCCCGCCAACTCGTTGGTCACGTGGGTCAGGCCGAGAAACGCCAGCGTCTCTTCGGCACGCTCATGGACTTCGCGCTCGCGCCGGCGCACAGCAACCGGGGCAATCCAGTTCATGAAAATGTTCTCGCCCGGCTGGTTGGCNCCGGCAACCATCAGGTTCTCCAGCGCGGTCATCTTGCCGTANTCGTGACTGAGCTGGAACGTGCGAACGATGCCACGATCGTAGAGCTGGTCGGTAGGCTTGCCGGTGATTTCCGTGCCGTNGAACCANACACGGCCCTCGGTCGGCTTTTCCGCGCCTGCGATCATGTTGAAGGTCGTGGTCTTGCCCGCACCGTTGGGCCCGATCAGGCCGACAATGGTCTGTGGCATGACGTCAAAACTGACCCCGCGAACCGCCTGGACACCCCCGTAGGTCTTGACGAGGTTCTCTACTTGCAACGTCGGCGTTGTGTTCATAATCCGTCTTGTNGGCCAGAGTGAGTTGTGACGCCTTGCCCTGCATCCGCAGCGCCCGTCACGAGCCTGCACAAAAGCAAGGCGTTCGAATAGGGCATCGAGAGCAAATTGTCGACGCAAACGTGCAACTTCAGTCTCATTATCGTTTGTCCGTTTGCGCCGCAGTTTCGTGCCTGAGCGCAACGACTCTGGACCGCCGGCGATCAATGACCGCAGATCGATCAGCCAAAGCGCACCCCGTATGTGGAGAGATCAACGCCGAGACGTTGGCGAATCAGCATAAGTTCAGTGCAGGATTACCACGAGCCCCCNAGAGCGAGACGCCTCAGAGACCAGCCTGCAGCGCCGATGCAGCCCCCCGGTGGCGCGCCATGATGCCGTCCAGATCAGCGCCCACCAGCGCGCCGGCTTTCACCCGCCATTCGCCGGCAACCATGACCGCCTCGGCCCGGTGCGCGCCACAGACCACCAGCGCCGCCAGCGGATCCCCGGCCCCGCTGAAACGCGGCTCATCCAACCGGAACAGCGCGAGGTCCGCCGCCATGCCCGGTGCAATCCGGCCCAGCGCATCACGGCCAAGCAGCGCCGCCGACCCGGCCGTTCCCCACCGCAGTGCATCGCGCCACGACACCGCCGCTGAACCGTACTTCAGCCGCTGCAGCAGCCAGGCCGCGCGCACCTCCTGCATCATGTTCGACGCATCGTTGGAGGCCGAACCATCGACGCCCAGCCCGACACCGACACCGGCGCTCTCCAGCTCGCAGGCGGAACAGATCCCGCTGGCAAGATGCATGTTGGAATGGCTNCAGGACGCGACCCCCGCCCCGGCGCNCGCCAGTCGGTCGCGCTCATCGGCGTTGAAGTGCACGCCATGAGCGTACCAGGCCTTGGTCTCCAGCCAGCCGCAGTCCTCGACATAGTCCAGCGGACGGCAGCCAAAGGTCGCCTCACAGAAGGCATTTTCATCCTCGGTCTCCGCGAGGTGCGTGTGCAGCAGCACGCCCCGCGCCCGCGCAAGCTCCGCCGAAGCCTGCATCAGCCCCCGGGTCACCGAAAACGGCGAGCACGGCGCGAGGGCAATCTGTGTCATGGCCAGTGNGTCCCGGTCGTGGAAGCGGTCGATCAGCCGGGCGCTGTCGGCGAGAATGCTGTCCTCGTCCTGCACCACCGACTTGGGCGGCAACCCGCCGTCCTCGACCGACAGGCTCATCGAACCCCGGGTCAGGACGACGCGGATCCCCAGCGCCTGTGCTGCGGCTACCTGCCGGTCGATGGCATCCTCGTGCCCGGCGGGAAACACGTAGTGATGATCTGTGGTCGTGGTGCAGCCCGACAGCAGCAATTCCGCCATGGCCAGCTCACTGCTGGCCGAAACCATATCGGGGCTAAGCCTGGCCCAAACGGGGTAAAGCGCCTTGAGCCAGTCGAACAACTCCTTGTCCACTGCGCCGGGCAGCGCCCGCGTCAGGGTCTGATACATATGGTGATGGGTGTTGATCAGGCCGGGAATCAGTACCTGCTCACTGGCATCGTAGACCTGATCGTGGATCGGAATCTCGCCCAATGGCACCAGCTCGGCGATCCGCCCGCCCTCGACCACGAGGCCGCCATCGGCGGGCTGCTCGGCGAAGACGGCCAGCGGAGTCTGGATCCAGAGACGTGACACAGCGCAATCCCCCTGCACGTTGAAGCCCTGAGGTTTGAAGCACTGTCCGGGGATGTCAAAGAGAAATGGTGGGCGGTACTGGGATCGAACCAGTGGCCACCACGATGTCAACGTGGTGCTCTACCGCTGAGCTAACCGCCCAACCGAAGCCCGGACACTGCGGTCCGTCGCCAGAACAAGGGGCTTAGCCCCAAGCCTTGAGCTTGGCAATCCCTTGGTATGGGTTTTTTCCGGCTTCCTGTTTTTCGCCGCACGCCTATGGTGACAGCCATGTCATCACCGCCGCCCGTGTCTGTCGTCCGGCCCGAACAGCCATCACTACCTGTGGTGCTGTCCTGCCCACACGCAGGCACATTCCTGCCAGAGGAACTACGGCAGGCCAGTGCGCTCGACGACGATATCCTGTTGCAGGCGACCGATTTCGGGGTGCTGGACCTGATCGANCCTGCCGCTGCAGCGCTGTCCGTGCCGCTGGTCATCTGCGGCTACAGTCGCGCCTACTGCGACGTGAACCGCGACCGGGACGAGCTCGACCCCGGCCTGTTCGACGATGGCACCGACCTGCCACCCCACCGTAACCGCTCACCGCGCGTGCTGGCCGGGCTGGGCGTGGTGCCGACACTGATCGGCGGCAAGCAGAGCATCTATGGCGACCAGCGACTGTCGGCCGCCTCTGTCCGGCAGCGGCTGGACAGGGTCCATCGCGCCTACCACGAAGCCTTGGCCGAGCAACTGCGGCTGACCTGCGCGCAGTTCGGCCACGCCATCCTCGTCGACTGCCATTCGATGCCCGGCCTGTCGCCCTCTGCGACCCGGGGCCTGCGGCGGGACCGCAACCCCTTCCGCCTGCGCCACGTCCCNGGCGAGGGGCAGGGGCTTTCCACCGGCGCGGTCGATGCCGTGCTCGGCGACCGCTTCGGCACCACCTGCGCCAAGCCGGTGGTGCTGTCGGTGCTGCACAGGCTTTGGAATTCGGGGCTGATCGTGGAATGGAACNGGCCCTACGCCGGGGGNTACATCATCCAGCACCACGGCGACCCCAAGGCCGGGGTGCATGCGCTGCAGGTTGAACTCTCCCGCGACCTCTATCTCGATAAGGCGCTACAGCCGACCGCCAATCACGCTGATGTCGCTGCCATGGTGCTGTCGCTGATCGAGCGGCTCGGGGCGCTGGACCCGGCGGTGCTGAGCGACCCCAGCCTGTTCGAGGGCGAGGACAGCCTTGCCTGATCGGGGTCAGGCTGAGAGACGCTCCGGCGCAAGGGTCGCCAGATCCACCCCCTCATCGACCATGGCCTGCGGCAGCGGTTTGCCCAGCACCAAGGCCGCGGCCAGCTCCCCAAGCGCGGGTGAAGTCTGGATGCCGTAGCCCCCCTGCCCCGCGAGCCAGAAAAAGCCCGGCACCTCGGCCGAATAGCCTGCGACCGGGCATTTATCCGCGACGAAGCTGCGCAGCCCCGCCCAGCGGGTCTCAATCCGGCCAACGCGAAAGTCGAAGGCGCGCTCAACCCGATCGACGCAGATGGCGATGTCGAGCTCATCGGGCTGCACGTCGCTGGGGACGTCGTGGTCTTCGTTGGCAGGCGACAGCAGCAGCTGCCCGGCCACGGGTTTGACGTAGAACTCCTCCTGCACGTCCACCACGATCGGCCAGCCGCCGACCTCGGCCCCGTCCGGTGCGGCAATCTGCATGGCGGTGCGACGCTTGGGGATCAGCCCGATGGGCTCAGCCCCGGCCATCTGCCCCAGCGCATCGGNCCAGGCACCGGCGGCGTTGACCACGCGCGGCGCTTCGAACTGGCCCGCCGTGGTATGCACCCGCCAGCCTTCGCCGAGCTGTTCGAGCGACAGCACTTCGGCCTTGGTCACTGTCGTGCAACCCCGGGCGCGGGCGCGGCGCAGAAACCCCTGNTGTAGGGTCGCGACGTCGATGTCCTCGCAGTTCACATCATAGAGCCCGGCGGCGGCGTAGCCCTCGCTCANCAGCGGCTGCAGACTGCGGATTCCGGCCTCGTCGAGCTCTTCGAAACTGCCCTCGGCACGCAGCTCGTCGTGGAGCTCCTGCATCGCCNGCAGCTGGTCTTCGCGCGCGACGAACAGGGCACCGCGCGGCGACAGGATCGGGCTGTCCGCAAAGCCCTCGGGCGGGCTGGACATGAAGGCTGCCGAAGCGCGCGTCAGCGCCCGGATCGGTGCAGGCCCGTAGACCGGCGCGAACAGCGCCGCTGACCGCCCTGTGGTGTGATAGCCAGGCTGGGGCTCACGTTCGAGCAGCACTACCTTGCAGTCGGCCGCCAGCGCATCGGCCGCCGACGCGCCAGCTATGCCGGCACCGATCACGATCACGTCTGTCCGGGTTACCTCAGTCATCGCAGCAGGCCTCTCCCTCAAGCTGAAACTCGCGCCAGCCTGACGGCTCCNGCAGCGCTAGGCAAGATGCGTTTCGAAGGCACCAGGCAGGGAAACTTCGAGCAATTCTAGATCGTCGCTCGGCTCGCTGTAGGTCGTAACCATATCCGGCGGCACCACGAAGGCATCACCGGGCGACAGCCGGTGGGATGCGNCGTTTTCACCCAGCAGGGTCATCCCGCCTTCCATCACGAAGGTGAACAGGATGTCGCTGGTATGCCGGGTCGGCTGCGTCGGCGTGCCCTTGGATCGCACGACCTCGACCCCAGCGACGTTCCGGGTGTTGGCGGCGATTGTGGTGTCACGGGAGATGAACCCGGGAATGCGGAAGTCCTGCCACGCTGCATCCTCGGCACGATGGTGCACGAAGCGCTGGCCCTGAAATTCCCGGTCCGGGCGGAAATCAGGGGTCGGCAGCTTCATGCTGTGATCCAGCGTGGTGACGTGCTCGGCCGGAACACCGATCTCGATAACCTCGATATTGTCGCTGGCGTAAAGCACCTGATGACGGATTTCAGGCGGCTGGATCACGCAGTTCCCGGCAAACAGGCGGAAGGGCTTGCCCTGATCCTCGTAGACCAGATCGACCCAGCCCCGGTAGCAGAAGATCAGCTGGAACCCGACGGTGTGATAGTGCACCGAGTCCGGCACCGGCCCACCATCGGGAATGCGGATATGGCTGGCGATGATGGAGCCACCGAGGCGGTCGGGGATCAGATCGCGATAGTGCATGCCCGCGCGCCCGATGACCCAAGGCGCCTGATCCGCCAACCGTCGCACCATGAAGCTGTGCTGGGTCTCCGGCATGATCAGCGGTGGGTTCAGCGGCGCAATNTCAATCTCGGTGCCNTTGGGCGCGGTCAGGCTGGCGGCACCGTCGGCAAAGGTCGATGGGTCTTCGGCCAGAATTCGGATCTTGCCCGGCTGCGTGGTCGCATCCTTGTCCACCCGCACCCGCAGCCCATGCCCGGAAAACACGGCCACCGAAGGATCATCGGCGGGGAAGATCGTATCCATGCGCATCCCCAGCACGTTCTGGAAGAATGGAATGTCGTCACGGAGTTCTTGGGTCGGGAGAACGATTTCGGCTTGTACCTGGGCCATGGGACTTCTTTGTTTTCAGACGTGGACGGAGACTGTTGTAAGAAAGTACACCGCAGAGCGCAAAAATCATCACCCGTGCGACGAGGATGCCGAAGACCATGNCCCCGACCCTGCGCCCGGTGAACCCGGCGCGCGACGCCGACGCCCTCGCTGCGATCTACGCGCCGTTCGTGCTNAACACCTTCATCAGTTTCGAGGAAGTGCCGCCGACACCCGCCGAGATGCAGGCCCGCGCCGAAGCTGTGCTGGACAAGGGCCTGCCCTACCTCGTCGCCGAAGATGCCGCGACCGGCCGGATCATCGGCTATGCCTACGCCAGCCCCTACCGCCCTCGGACGGCCTACCGGTTCTCCGTGGAAAGCTCGATCTACGTCCACCCGGATGCACAGGGACTTGGGCTGGGTCGGCGGCTGATGGATGCGGTCACCGACCGCTGTCGCGAGTTGGGCATGAAGACCATGCTGGCCGTCGCCAGTCTCGACCCCGACATCGCCATTGAAGACAATCCGTCGGTGCGGTTTCACCGCGGCTATGGCTTCGAGCAAGTCGGTTTCCTCACCGATATCGGCCGCAAATTCGGCAAATGGGCGCCCACGGTGCTGTTTCAGCTGGCGCTGGATCCCCTAGGCTGACCGGCGCAGTGACCGGTTGNCCACCGGCCTGCAAGCCGCCTCTCGGCCATGGGCAGAAAAAAAGGGCCCGAAACCATTGAAGGCTCGGACCCTTCGAGGGGGAGGAAACGCTGAAAGCGCATTAGAAAAGCAACGCAATTGAGTTGCTCTGCTCACTTTCGCGAATCAGGGTAGGTCTTCCCGAGTCCCGAGCAAGAATCGAAGACCCATGTTGCCGCCGTTTTAATCAAAAACAGGTNTATCTGTTGCNTAGAGGCACCAATTATGCGTTTTTAGCGGCCTTAAAGCGTGTTTTTTTCATGGTTCTCTCCTGAAAAGTGTGNCGCGTCGCTTTCTTCTAATTTTATATTGTTTCGGAGAATTTCCGATTCTCAGAGTCTTAGGTGCTCGAGTCGCAGATCAGAACCCACCAAGCGCGATAGTCTCCGCTTGTTAACGTAATAATTCTGGTGTCGAAGGACTGTTCACCTGCTGATCTGTGCGGGTCAACAGGCGCTCAGAGGGACCATGACGCAACAAAAACCGCTGTCTTCCAAGGCCCTACGCCCCATTACCCACGGCCGGGTCGTCGCCGTGGCCTTTCCGGCCTTCCTTAGCGGCATTACCGAACCGCTGCTGTCACTGGCCGACGTGGCCATCGTGGGACAGCTGGAAACGGCCGGCCTGCAGGGTGGGGTCGCCCTCGCCAGTCAGATTTTCACATTCACCTTCTGGACACTCGGTTTCCTGCGCCTGTCGACCGGCGGCTACACCGCGCAGGCTTTCGGTGAGCAGAATGAGCAAAGGCTGTTCGCCGTGCTATGGCGGGGCCTGATCATTGCCGGCTTTGGCGGGGCCTTGCTGTGGCTACTGGCCCCCCTGTTCTGGTTCGGCCTGAACAGTGTCATGGGCTGGCAGACCGACCTGCAGCCTTCGGTGGAGACCTATCTCGGCATTCGGATCTGGGCGGCCCCAGCGGTCCTGTTCAGCTACGTCTGCTTCGGCTGGCTGGTCGGGCAGCAGCGGACCGGACTGGTGCTGTTGCTCCAAGCCTTCATAAACCTGACCAACATCGCGGTGTCTGCGTGGCTGGTGCTGGTGCTCGATATGGGCGTGGCCGGGGTGGCGCTGGGCAGTGTCATCGCCAGCTATGCCGGGGTCGCGCTGGGCGGGCTGATCCTGCTCCGCCTCGGCATCGTCGGCCGCGCAGGCAGGTCCGGGCTCGACGGCATCTGGCAGCGGGCGGATTGGCTCAAGCTGTTCTCCACCAACGCCAATTTCTTCCTGCGTAGCCTCGCGTTCGCTGTGGCCTTCCTCGTACTGTTCAAAGCCGCCGACTGGCTGGACCAGCGCGGGGGGCTGGATGGTGTCAACGCCGATACCCTCGCCGTCCTGTGGCAGATGTTCGGCCTGATCGTCTATGGCATGGACGCCTTCGCCGTCGCTGCTGAAGCCTTCTCNGGCGAGGCCGTGGGCGCAGGGCGGCGTGACCGGCTGCGGCGTTCAACCCGGCTGGTGGTGTTCTGGTCGCTGGTGTCGTCGGTGATCGCGGCGGGGATTTTCGCCACAGCGGGGAGCTGGGCNCTTGCCTACATCACTAAACTGCCAGAAGTGCTCGCGCTCAGTCGGGAGCTCATGCCCTACATTTACCTCAGCGGGTTCTACATGACCGCAGCCTTCATGCTCGACGGTATCTTTCTCGGCGCGACCCGGGCTGGCGACATGCGGGATTCGGTGATTGCCGGGCTGGTGGTCCAGACGGCTCTGGTGCTGGTGCTGGTGCCTTGGCTGGGCATGCACGGCCTGTTCATCAGCGTCGTCGGCTTCATGACCGCGCGCGGCGTGGTGCTAATGCTGCGCTACCCGGCCCTTGTGGCTTCGGTCTCGGACTTGGCATCGCCGGAGACGAAGGCCAGCGCCTGACGTACCACCTCCGACCCCGCCGTCCGGCTGGGGGCGTTCTCGGAAATATAGCGCCGCCACAGCCGCGCGCCNGGCTGGCCGTTGAACAGCCCCAGAATGTGCCGGGTCATGGCGTGCAGCGGCACGCCGCGCGCGCACTGCGCCTCCAGATAGGGCAGAAAGGCCTCGATCACNGCGTGGCGGCTCTCAGGTGCCGAAGCTACCGGCTGGCCGAAGATCAGCGCGTCAGCCTCCGCGAGCAGCCACGGGTTCTGATAAGCCGCGCGGCCGATCATGACGCTGTCGAGCGGTCCGAGGCCAAGGCGATCGCCCTCGCTCTCCCCAACGCCTTCAGGCTCTGGCCCCTCACGCAGAAGAAACCGCGCGGTGTCGAGGTCGAGAACTCCGCCATTGATGCCAACATGCAAGAGCGGAAACTGCTGCTTGAGCCGCGCCACGCGGCCATAGTCGAGCGGTGGGATATCGCGGTTTTCCTTGGGGCTCAGACCCTGCAGCCATGCCTTGCGGGCGTGGATGATGAAGCGGCTGCAGCCACCCTTCTCGCTGACCTGCCCGACGAAATCAGTCAGCGCGGCCTCGCTGTCCTGATCATCGATCCCGATCCGGCACTTAACGGTAACGGGGATGCTGACGGCATCGCGCATGGCGGCGACGTTGTCGGCAACCAGCCCCGGCTCCGCCATCAGGCAGGCCCCGAACGTGCCCCGCTGCACCCGGTCGGACGGGCAGCCGACGTTCATGTTGATTTCGTCGTAACCCCATTGCTCACCCAGTCGGGCCGAAGCCGCCATATCGGNTGGTTCGGACCCACCCAGCTGCAACGCCACCGGGTGTTCGGCCGCGTCGAAATCCAGATGCCGGGGCACGTCCCCATGCAGCAAAGCGCCGGTGGTCACCATCTCGGTGTAGAGCAGGGTTTCCTGCGACAGCAGCCGGTGGAAGGCGCGGCAGTGCCGGTCGGTCCAGTCCATCATCGGCGCAACCGACAGCCGCCGGTCGCTGAGCGGGTCGGGCCGCCGGGTCTCGCCGGTGCGCTGGTGCTGGGGCTGGCTCTGGTCCTGAGTGCGGGTCATGCCCTTGTTTATCAGAGCTTTATGACCGCTTTCCACCCTCGCCGAACCCATTTCCGCCATGACTTTGGGACAGACTGCGTTCACTCTGGGCACCGACAAAACGTGGAATGGGTCAATGTCACAGCGAAAGCAACGCGGTTACAGGCCACGCCGNCGACGCCCCCTGCTGCTGGCTGCTGGTGCGGGGATCGCCTTGGCGGAGCCGGCCAGCGCGTTGCTGTTCAACGGCATCGACTACGAGCAGCTGACCCCCGGGATTTACCGTGCCAGTGGTCCCGATGGCGAAACCCTGCTCGCCGCGGACGACGTTCCTGCGCCGGTGCGCGAAGCGCTGGCCATGCTCGGGGATGACGGCAGTATCGATCCCAACGCCCTCGCCGGGCAGAGCAACCTCAGCCCGACCCAGTCGATGCTGATGGCGAGCGCACGCACGCGCTCCTTCGATCTTGAACCCATCGAGTGGATTGCAGGCGGCGCCTTCGCTGCGGCAGGACTGTTCACGATGGGCAGCCTCGCGCTGGCCCTATTCTCCGACGGCGGTGACCCCTGGGGGCCGCCGACACCGCCAGCCCCCACCGACCCCTACTTCACCGGTGATCCGAACATCGATGCGCTGCTATTCCCCGAAGACGACCCCGTGTCCCCCATGGCGCACTGGAACGGCAGCGGCACCTACAACGAGCCGGTCGAGCTGACTTACTCGTTCGCGGTCGAGTCCATGCCGAGCACCAGTTTCGCCNGTATCCAGCCCTTCGGCACGCTGGAACAGGAACGCACCCGCGAGATCATGGCCTCGATCGAGGAGGTCGCTAACATCCGGCTGACCGAAGTCACCGACCAAGGGGCGGGCACCTACACCGCCGACGGCCTCAACCGCGGTCACATCAACCTCGCCTACGACCGCGGCGGCTTCGTTGATGACCCCTCNGGGATGACCGAAGGCTGGGCGATGGTCCCNGCCGGAGACAATCCGCGCGCGATCGAAGACAGCGGCGACATCCACCTCGACCCCGGGGCCATGCGCGATTTTTACTTCGAAGACCCGCTGGGCGGCGGCGCCACGGTACTGGCGCACGAGATCGGGCACGCGCTGGGGCTGGACCACGTCTTCGAGGGGCGGCAGATGGAGCCCTGGGTGGCCGACGACCTCTACACCATCATGGGCGGCGAGCTGTCCTGGTCCACCGGCGAAGGCGGGCAGTCGCCCGCACAGATGATGATCTACGACATCGCGGCGCTGCAGCATCTCTACGGCGCCAACACGACCACCCGAGCGGATAACACGGTCTATACCTTCGACAGCGAAACGCCGGTGTTCGAAACCATCTGGGACGCTGGCGGGATCGACGAAATCCGCCACACCGGCTTCGGCAACGCATCAATCGACCTGAACGCCGGCAACCTCAGCCTCGTCGGCGCGCCGCCACAGGCCCGCTGGGTGCGACAGGTGGAGGAACTGACCGACAATCAGGTGACCATCCACAGCGTCAATGTTCTGAGCGGGGGTAGCCACTTGTCCGCAGAACTCTCCGCCGATGAAACCGAGCTGGCGATCGTTTCCGATGCCCCGGGTTACTGGACGGGCGGGGTCGCATTCGAAGTGGTGTTCTCGGACGCAACCTCACAGGTCTTCGAGCTGACCGACCTGATGCGCGATTACAGCTACGGCAACCTCGGGATCGCGCTGGACGTGGTGATTGAGAACGCCACCACGGGGTCGGGCAACGACAGCCTCTATGGCAACGAGGTCGGTAACCGCCTCGACCCCGGTCCGGGCCGCGATTATCTCTACGGCGGTGGCGGTGCGGATGTGTTCGTGTTCGCCCCGGGTTATGGCATCGATGAGGTGGGTGATTTCGAATCGGGCGTGGACCAAATCGCACTAGTCGGCTTTGCCCCCTCCGATTATACGACCCGCTATGACGGCTACGCCATTGTCATGGACTTCAACACCGGTGATCAACTAACGCTGTACAGCGGCGAACCGGTCTACGCGCTACCGGAAACGGACGTCATGTATCTGGGCTGAGGCTAGGACGCTGAGGGCTGGCTTTCATGCACGCGACGCAGGTGGACAAAGCCGCGAGCAGGCTCTAAACACGGCGTCTGATTTGAGATGTCCCCAGAGGGAGCCAGAACATGGCACATAAGAAAGCAGGCGGTAGTTCGCGCAACGGTCGCGACTCAGAAAGCAAGCGCCTCGGCGTCAAGCGCTTCGGCGGCGAAGCTGTCACCGCTGGCAATATCATCGTGCGCCAGCGTGGCACCAAGTTCCACCCGGGCTCCAACATGGGCCTGGGCCGTGACCACACGCTGTTTGCCCTGTCCGATGGCTACGTGAAGTTCCACGTCGGCCAGCGCGGTCGTTCGCTGGTATCCATCGTAGACGAGAACCCGAACACCCCGGCTTCGAGTAACAAGAAGATCGGTGCACCGACCGCGACGGCCAAGGCTGCTGCCGCGGTTGCCGTTGCTTCGGCCTCGGTTTCCAAGAAGGCCGCGAAGGCACCAGCAGAGGAAAAGGCTGAAGCCAAGCCCACAGCCGCTGCCAAGCCAAAGGCAGAGAAAGCTGCGGCTCCGGCCAAGGCTGGCGGCGCGCCTAAGGGCCTGCTGAAGAAGGCACCGGCCGACGCTGACGACCTGAAGGCAATCAAGGGCCTGGGTCCGAAGGCTGTCGAAGCCCTCAACGGCGCAGGCGTCTACATGTACGCGCAGCTCAGCGATTTCTCCGATGCCGATCTGGAGTGGCTCGCTGGCGAAACCGGCCTCGCGGCGTCCAAGCTCGGCGATTGGTCCAAGGCTGCCGCCGACATGGCCTGAGGCCAGACACCGCACCGCGGTTCTGACTGAGACAAGATACGAAAAAGCCCGCAGCAACCGCTGCGGGCTTTTTTCTTGGCTCGAAAAGGGCGCTGCCGCGACGCGGTCAGTAAGCGCCCTCGAAGTTGTTGAGGTCCATGTAGGTCGAACGCACCTCGGTGTAGCCTTCCAGGGCGAAGCGGCTGTTCTCCCGCCCGAAGCCACTCTGCTTGGACCCGCCAAAGGGCAGATCCGGCGGGCAGATGTTGTAGGTGTTGACCCAGACCGAGCCGGACTGCAGCTGATCAGCAACCCGGTGCGCCCGGGCCAGCGACGTGGTCATCAGGCCCGCGCCCAGCCCGAAGAAGGTATCGTTGGCACGGCTGACGGCCTCGTCCTCATCGTCGAAGACCAGCACCGACATCACCGGGCCGAAAATCTCCTCGCGCACGATACGCATGTTGTCGGTGCAGCCGGAGAACACGGTCGGCTCGACGAAGTAGCCGTTCTCGAAACCCTGCGGCCGGACCCGGTTGCCCCCGGCGGACAGGGTCGCGCCCTCGGCCTTGCCGATTTCGATGTACTCCAGAACCTTGTTCATGTGGGTCTCGGAGATCAGCGCGCCCACGTGTACGTCGCGGTCCATGGGGTCGCCGACCCGGATGCTCGCGGTGCGGCGGACGACTTCAGCGAGGAACTTGTCGGCGATCGAGCGGTGCACGAACACCCGCGTGCCGTTAGAGCACACCTCGCCCGCGGTATAGAAATTTGCGGACAGCGCCACGCCGACCGCATCATCGAGGTTGGCGTCTTCGAACACGATCAGCGGCGACTTGCCGCCGAGTTCGAGCGTCACCTTCTTCAGCGTATCGGCAGACTGCTTGATGATCAGCTTTCCGGTGTCGACGCCGCCGGTCAGCGACACCTTGGCGACCCCGGGGTGCTCGCACAGCGCGCGGCCGATGGTGGCGTCACCCTGCACGATGCTGAACAGGCCCTTGGGCAGACCGGCTTCGGTCAGGGCGTCGGCGATCTCGTAGGCGACAAGTGGGGTTTCCTCGGACGGCTTGTGAATGAAGGCGTTACCCGCGGCCAGCGCCGGGGCCGCTTTCCAGCACGCGATCTGCGTCGGGTAGTTCCACGCGCCGATCCCGGCACAGACCCCCAGCGGCACGCGCTGGGTAAAGCCGACCGCGCCGGGGTAGGTGTGGAAGGTCCCCGGCATATCGCGGGCGATGCCGCCGAAATACTCGAGCGCATCGGGGCCGGAGGGTACGTCGCCGCTCTCGGCCTCTGCGATGGCCTTGCCAACATCCATAACCTCGACCCGGGACAGCGCCTCGTTGCGGTCTTGCAGGATCTTCGCAGCGCGGAGCAGCACCCGGCCACGCTCGGTGCCGGACAGGGCGGCCCAGGCCTTCTGCGCTTCGGCGGCTTCGGCGATGACCTCATCGAGCTGTTCGAGCGATGTCGGTTCGATCTTCGCGATCACTTCCCCGGTGGCGGGGTAGCGCTTGTCGAAGGGTTCGAGGCCCGAAGGGCGGGGCCGTCCGCCGACATAGGTGTGCTTGGTGATCATCGTCGTAGTGCTCCCGCAGACTTTAGTTAGCAGCGGTGTAGCATTGGCGTAAGCGGCGATGCCAGCGCTTTCAGGCCAGATCTCAGGCCCGGCGGCTGACCCGATGCAGCACGCGTCCCAGCGCGAAAACAATAATTGCGGCAAGCGCGATGGTGACCGGACGCCGGAACAGGATGGGGCGGATCACGTTGAACCAGGGATCGGTCGGGTTTGGCAGCCAGAAAAACAGCTTTCGCTCGATAAACACCTGAAACAGGTCCAGGCTGAAGGCGTTGGTCTGGAACCAGATTTCATCGACCGAAGCACCCAGAACCTGCGCCGGCCCCATCACCACCACCCCGATCAAGAAGGCGATGACAGACAGCACCAGCCCGAGCAGGCCCAGCCCTTGGATCGCCAGCGCGAGCCAGCCGAGCAACCGACCGCGCAGGCTTGGCCGTGCAGCAGTATCGTCAACGGGGTCAGAGGTCATGTCCGCCAATCCAATTCAATCAAGCCAGTCCAGTCCAGTCCGATCAGAAGAAGATATCGCGGCCAGAGTCGCGCCCGGTGTACAGCGACTCCACCTGCGCGGCATAGCCGTTGTAAAGCTGGGTCTCCATCTGCTGACCCCGACGGCCGATATCCCGCTCAGTGGCCTGCGACCAGCGCCGGTGCGGCACCTCCGGGTTCACGTTGGCGAAGAAGCCGTATTCGGCCGGCCCCGCGGTCATCCAGAAGGTCGTCGGCTTTTCCGCTACGAAGTCGATGCGGGTGATGCCCTTGTTGTGCTTGAAGCCGTACTTCCACGGTACGGTCAGCCGCATGGGTGCACCGTTTTGCTTGGGCAGCGGTTCGCCGTACAACCCCGTCACCATAAAGGCGAGGTCATTGGTGGCTTCGGCCAGCTCCAGCCCCTCGACGTAGGGGAAGGGCCAGCGGCTGCGGTACTGCTGCCGGGCTTCGTCGGGGCGGAGGAAGGATGTCAGCTTGACGTATTTCGCATCCGAGGTCGGATCGGCCATCTTCACAAGCTCGCGCAGCGGGAAACCCGACCACGGCACGACCATGGACCACGCTTCAACGCAGCGCAGGCGGTAGACGCGCTCTTCGAGCGGCATCTTGCGCACGAGGTCTTCAAAATCCAGCGTCATCGGGTTGTTGACCAACCCGCCGATTTCGATGGGCCAGGGCTCGGTGGTCAGCTTCTGCGCGTTGGCCGAGACCTTCTTCGAGGTGCCGAATTCGTAGTAGTTGTTGTAGGTCGTGGCGATCTCGTAGCTGGTCATGGGACGGCCATTGAGCGTCGCGGCGTAACTCGGGTTGCGATCAACCGGGTAGAGGTCGCTGGTGTCCGCACCGGCCGGCAGACCGCCACTCAGCGCCAAACCGGCACCGACGGAGCCGATGCCGAGAGCCTTCAGGATCTCGCGGCGGTTGCGGTAGATGCTCTCATCGGTTGCTGCACTCTCTGGCAGCCACCAGTCGGGCCGAATGATGGGTGTCATGGGCCGAATTCCCCTGTCCTGTCGCATGCGATGTCTGACCGATAACATAGACCATCGGCGGGGAAAGGCGACACAAGCCTGCGAACGCTGGCTCACACCTGAGTGATGCTGGGTCGACGCTGTATCCTGAGGATCAGGGGATCACGGGATCAGATCAGACCTCGGGGTCATCCAGCCCCAGCGAGCGGTGCGCCGCCGTCAGGGTGTTGGCGAGCAAGCAGGCGATGGTCATGGGGCCGACCCCGCCCGGCACCGGCGTGATGGAACCAGCGTGGCCGAGGCACTCATCGAAGGCAACGTCGCCAACCAGTCGGGTCTTGCCGTCGTCTTTCGGGATGCGGTTGATGCCAACGTCGATCACGCAGGCGCCGTCGCGCACCCAGTCGCCGCGCACCATCTCCGGACGGCCCACGGCGGCGACCAGAATATCGGCGGTCTTGCACAGCGCCGGCAGGTCGCGGGTGCGTGAATGCGCGATGGTGACCGTGGCATTGGCGCCGAGCAGCAGCTGCGCCATCGGCTTGCCGACGATGTTCGAGCGGCCGACGACGACGGCGTTCGCGCCGGAAATGTCGCCCAGCGTGTCTTTGATCAGCATCAGCGAGCCCCAGGGCGTGCAGGGAATGATCGGCTTGGCGTTGCCGGTCGCGCCGATCGAGAGGCGGCCGACGTTGACCTCGTGGAAACCGTCCACGTCCTTTTCCGGCACGATGCGGGCCAGCAGGGCGTCGCTGTCGATATGCCCGGGCAGGGGCAGCTGCACCAGAATGCCGTGGATCTTCGGATCGGCGTTGAGCGCGTCGATCAGGGTTTCAAGCTTGGACTGCTCGGTGGTCGCGGGCAGCTCGTGATGGATGGACTCCATCCCGGCTTCGGCGGTCTGCTTGACCTTGTTGCGCACGTAGACCTGACTGGCCGGGTCTTCGCCGACGATCACCACGGCCAGCCCGGGCTTGACGCCGTGGCCGCTCATCAGGGCATCGGCGCCGCCCTTCACACGTTCGCGCAGACCGGCCGCAAAGGCCTTACCGTCGATCAGTTTCGCTGTCATGGCGCTGTGCTCCTTGTTTTGGTCCGGCGGGTGCGTGGCGGCTACTGCGGGCAGGCCCTGCCCTCGCCCATGCCTGTGCGGCAATCCCGGATATGTTCTGGCGCGACCATAGGGCGCAGGCAGGCACCGGCAATCGCTAAAGCGACAGCCTCTGGCGAAGACTGGCCGCTTTTCCGGCCATTCGCCCTAGCCGAGCATGATTTGGCGCGCCCAGGTTCTTACAAAGGTCTGCAGCAGCCAAAGCCCGCCAAGCAGAACGATGGGGGAAATATCGATACCGCCGTAGCGGGTCGGGATCACGCGACGGATCAGCGACAGGATCGGGTCCAGCACCGAGTGCAGCCCGACGTAAATCTGACCCACGACCGGGTTGAAGGCAAAGCCCACGTTAAACACCCGCAGCCAGCCGATGACGATGTAAACCAGCAAGATCAGGTTCAGCACCCGAATGGCGAACTGCAGAGCTTCTGCGATGGTAACGAGGGTCGCGACGAGCATTGTTTCCCAGCCTTAGTAGAGCGTGTCGGGGCACATATGGGCTAAATCGACCCCGATTTCGAGGGGTTTCAGGCGGCTTGCGACAGGCTCAGGCGGTCCCAGGTCGCCTGCAGCGCTGCGACCAGCTGGTCCATGTCTTCATCCGTGTGCATCGGCCCGGGGGTGAAGCGCAATCGCTCGGTCCCGCGCGGCACGGTCGGATAGTTGATCGGCTGGACGTAGATGTTGAAATCTTCGAGCAAGATGTCCGAGGCCTCGCGGCAGCGGCGCGCGTCGCCGACCAGAACCGGCACGATATGGCTTTCCGACATCATGAACGGCAATTGCGCGGCGCGCAGCTTGCTCTTCAGCGTCGCGGCGCGTTCCTGCAGCCGCAGGCGTTCCTGCTGGCTGGCCTTCAGGTGGCGCACAGCCTGCAGCGCACCGGCGGTCAGCGACGGCGGCAGCGCGGTGGTAAAGATAAAGGCCGAGGCGTAGGAGCGGACGAAGTCGACGATATCGCTGTTGGCCGCGATATAGCCACCCATGCAGCCAAAGGCCTTGGCCAGCGTGCCTTCGATGACGTCGATCCGGTGCGCCTCCTGATCGCGCTCGGAGACCCCGCCGCCGTGCAGGCCGTAGAGCCCGACCGCGTGGACTTCATCGAGGTAGGTCAGCGCGCCGTACTTTTCCGCGAGGTCGCAGATGGTGCCGATTGGGGCGAAGTCGCCTTCCATCGAATAGCAGGACTCGAAGGCGATGATCTTGGGGCGGTCCGGGTCAGCCTGACGCAGCTTGGATTCAAGATCGGCCATGTCGTTGTGCTCAAAGATCACCTTCTCAGCGCGCGCCCAGCGCATCGCCTCGATCATCGACGCGTGGTTCAGCCGGTCGGAGAAAATCAGGCAATCCTTGAGGTTTGCGGCCAGCGTGCCCAGCGCAGCGAGATTGCTGACGTAGCCGGAGGTGAAGATCAGCCCGGCTTCCTTGCCGTGCAGCTCCGCCAGCTCCCGTTCCAATTCCACGTGCAGTTGGTTGGTGCCGGAAATATTGCGCGTGCCGCCGACGCCTGCACCCTGCTCCAGCGCAGCGTTGGCCATGGCCTGCTGTACGCTGACGTTCTGCCCCATGCCCAGATAGTCATTCGAGCACCAAACGGTAATCTCCCGCGCCTTCCCGGTCAGGGGATCACGGTAGACCGCCTTGGGGTGCTTACCCGACACGCGCTCAAGGTTGGCAAAGACGCGGTAGCGCCCTTCCTTGTGCAGCGATGACAAGCGATCGGAAAAGAATGAAGCGTAGTCCAAAACCGGTACTCTCAGTGTTTTTCTCAGGCGGGCGACCGGTCCTTGGTGAAGGTGGTTTCCACGGCCCTGAACTCCCTTTAGCTTAGGGCCGAGTGATGCCCCTTACCAGTGCGTCATTGTGCAAGGGAGCCTCTGTTCCTGCGCAACAATGGTGGAAAAGGTGCGCCTAGAGAAGGAAAAAGCCGTGAAAGTCAGCCTCGTTCAGTTCTGTGTCGGCCCGAACCCGGCGGAAAACGCCGATGCCCTCGAAGCGCTGATCCGTGAGACTGCCGCCGCTGACGCGCCGCAACTGATCCTGACACCAGAGGCGAGCAATGTCATCCAGCCCAACCGCGAGGTGATGATGGCTCAGGCCCTGCCGCTGGAACAGGACCCGGTCTTCGCCATGGGGCAGCGTCTATCCGCCGAGCTATCGGTGTTCCTGTGCCTTGGATCGGTGCTGGTTGCAGGCGAAATTCCCGGGTCGATGGTCAACCGCCAGATCCTGTTCAGCCCCATGGGCGAGGTCATCAACAGCTACGATAAAATTCACCTGTTTGATGTCGAAATCGGCGATGGCCAGCACTACGGTGAGAGCGAGATTTTCACCCCCGGCGAAGAAGCCCTGCTCTCCGCAATGCCCGACACCCCGGCGGTGCTTGGTCACACGATCTGCTACGACCTGCGCTTTCCGGCGCTGCATCAGGCGCTGGCCATGGCCGGCGCCAACGTGCTGCTGATCCCCGCCGCCTTCACTCAGACCACGGGCCGGGCGCACTGGCACGTGCTGCTGCGCGCCCGGGCGATCGAGACGGGCAGCTGGGTGCTGGCGGCGGGCACCTGCGGCGAACACGCCGGAGAGCGGCGGACCTACGGACATTCCTGCGTGGTCAGCCCCTGGGGCGAAATCGTCGCAGAGCTGGCTTCGGAAACCGAGCCCGGCATCCTTGCTTTCGACCTCGATTTCGAGAAGGTCGGCGCGGCCCGCAAGGCGATCCCGGCACTGGATCACGCCAGAACCTTTCACCTCTCATCTTCCCACTAGGCCACCCACCCCCTAAATTAGGGCCATGATCAAGTTCAGCCTCCAGTGTTCTCAGGGCCATGGCTTCGAAGCCTGGTTTGCGGATAGCACCAGTTTTGAGGATCAGCGCGAGCGCGGTCTGGTGACCTGCCCGCACTGCAACGATGCCTCGGTGCAGAAAACACTGATGAAGCCGAGTGTGCGCGGGGGTCGAGATCGGGGTAAGGCGGAAACCACCGGGCTGCCAGCGCCGACCCCGTCAGAGATGCAGGCAAAGCCGTCGGTTCAGACCACCTCAGCGCCGAACCACTGGTCGCCGGAGCAGGTCGCCACCGCGCGTCAGTTCTTCCACGCCGTGCGTGCCACCGTGGAGAAAACCCACGAAGACGTGGGCGATAAATTTGCCGAAGAAGCCCGCGCCATTCACGACGGCGAAAAGCCCGATCGCGGCATCCGGGGCAAAGCCTCGAAGGAGCAGGTCGACGCCCTGCTCGACGACGGTATCGAAATCATGCCGCTGCCCGACATCAAACTCGACGGCTGAGTCGAGTTGAGGGAGTGGGCGGGGCAATCAGCCTCAGCCCATGCCGACGGCGGTCTTGTAAGTTTCGATCAGGGCTTCCTGCTCCTGCCGGTCGGCGGGCTCCATCTTTCGCAGGCGCACAATGGCGCGCATGATCTTGGGGTCAAAACCGGCCCCTTTGGCCTCGCCGTAGACCGAGCGAATGTCCTCCATCAGACCGGCCTTTTCCTCTTCCAGCCGCTCGACACGCTCGATGAACTGGATCAGCGCCGCCGCCGCCGGGGTACCCGAAGGCATGGGTTCGGCCTTGGCCGTGGTGTCGGCCATGATCTGGTCGAGTTCGTTGTCGAATTCGTCGGACATTGTCATTTCTCCGCTGCAGCGGCCTTNGCGAAGGCAGCCTGCTGNTNCGTGGTTGCTTCGGTCTGGTGCTTCGCGCGCCAGTCCTCGTAGGGTTCGCCNTAGAAGGCTTCGCGTGCCTCGTCCTTCGACATCTCGATCCCGCGCTCGCTGGCGGCTTCACCATACCAGCGCGACAGGCAGTTCCGGCAGAAACCGGCGAGGTTCATCATGTCGATGTTCTGCACGTCGCTACGCTCCATCAGGTGCGCGCGCAGAGCGCGGAAGGCGGCGGCTTCGAGTTCAGTCCGGGTGGCGGTATCCAGGTCTGTCATGGCTGAAACACGTCCTTGATCATGGCGTCGAGCAGGCTCGCCCAGTGGTCAACCTCCGCCGCCGTTGTGATGAGATCCTGTCGGATTTCAAAAGTGATAGCAGGCAATGTCCGGTGCATGTTGTGCAGAGCGTAGGAGCCTGTCATCCGCTCGAACAGGTCGTAGGGCTGGTTATCCCCAACCGTGTAGTTGGTATGCCGTCGCAGCCAGTCGATGGCCGCCCCGGCACGGTCTTCCTCGCAGTAGTGCAGCAGCCCGATTTCCCACGGTCGCGGGTCATCGGGTGTCGACATCAGGCAGTCGGTGAAGGAGTGGCAGTGCACGATCAGCGGATCGGGGTGCTCCATCTCCGCGATGAAGGCCTCGATCTCGTCGTGATAAGGGCGGTGGATCNCCTCGATCCGGGCCGCGTAGGATGCGGGCGCAAGGTCGCAGTTGGCAGGGACGGACACGCCGTCGAGCACGGCGCCGGCCATGTCCCAGTCGGTCGGGCGCCGGTTCAAATCCAGCACAGCGCGGGAATAGACCCCTTCGATCAGCGAGCCTTCGAGCCGCTGCACCAGATCCCGGCCCAGCGCCTCCATCCCCCAATCGCCGACGACGTGGCTGCGCCAGGCGTAGTCGGGCAGGCCGAGATCACCCAGCGCCTCAGGCGTGCGAAACCCAGCGTGATCATTGAGCAGCAACACGCGCTGCGCAGGATGCCGCTGCACCCAGTGGAAGGGCGGGGGATCGTTGGGGCCGAGCAGAGGGTCGGGGTCGAATTGCATGACCCGATTTCGCCGGAAACCGGGCCTGAAAGCAAGCCCGGTTCCGACCTCATTTTGCGTGGCCTACTCGTCCGGTGAAAACGCCGTGGGGCGACCCACCAGACCATAGCGCAGTTCTTCGCTGTANAGCCGCTGTGCCGTCCGCTGCGCATCCTCCAGCGTCACCGCGCGGAACAGGTNGTTGCGGAACTCGGGGAAATCGGGCGGCAGGTCCTGAATCTGAATGCTCAGCACATAGTCGACGACGTCGTTCGAGTTGAGGAAGTAGTTGGCATAGGAGCCGGTGAGGTAGGCGATGGCCTCCTCGACTTCCTCGGCCGTTGGGCCGTTCTCGGCGAAGTCGCGCCAGACTTCCAGCGTCGCATCCAGCGCGTCATCGGCAGCCTCATTGGCCGTGGCGAAGTTAAAGGACACCGAACCGTAGTCGGCGCGGCCCGAATAGCTGCTGTTGATGCCATAGACCAACCCGAGCTGGTTGCGGACCCGCTCGCTCAGCCGCGAGCTGAGCCCCCCGGCACCGAGGATGTGGCTGACCACGCGCGCGGCGTAATTNTCCGGGTCGGTGCGCGGGAAGGCCGGTGCAACCGCGTAGACGATGGTCTGGGTCTGGTCGAAGTCGATGGCGACCGGGGCCTCGAAGCGCGCGAATACCGGTGGCGCGAGGTCGTCGGGCGGGGTCACGTCGGGCAGACGAGCGAGGATCGGCGCCACCCGGCGGCNCAGCTCGTCAGGCGTGATGTCACCAACGGCNGCAATGATGACNTTGTTGCGGCCGATGACGCGGTCCTTGACCGCGAACAGGTCTGCCTGCGTGATCGCCGGAATGGTCTCCANATCACCNCTGAACTTGCGGTTCCGCGGGTCGTCCTTACCCCANAGCGCGTCGAAGAAGGCTTCACCCAGTTGCGCGCNCGGTGCCCGGGCCCGTTGGGCGGCACCGGCGAGGGCATCGCGGCGCATNCGNTCGACGCCTTCGGGGTCAAAGGCCGGGTCGGTGAGCATGGTTTCGAGCTGCTCAAAGGCAAAGTCGATCGACGCTGTCGGGGTCTGGAAGCTGACTGTCGACCACTTGAACCCGGCGCTGCCGGCCATGGAAACGGCCTCATCTTGCAGCAGTCCGAGGAAGGTTTCGGCGTTCATCTCACCCGCGCCTTCGTTCAGCGATCCAAAGGCCAGCGAGGTGGTGCCCTCCTTGCCCGGTTCGTCCCAGCGGGAGCCACCTTCAAAGCCGAACTTGAGCGTGATCAACGGGTTGGTGTGATCCTCAACCAGCCAAGCGTCGACCTCGTCGGTGATCGGCACCACCTGAATATCGATGGCGGCGGCGGTCTGGCCGAGGACTGAGATCAGACCGNCAGCGGCCACGAGCGACAGCGCGGGGCGCCGCAAATTCGGGATCAGGGTTCTCATCGCCTATTCCTCCAGCGGGCCGAGAACCAGCGTTTTGGAGGCGCTGGCCTGGTCAAGAAACAGCGCCGCCACGGCGCGAATATCGTCGATTGTCATGGAATTGATGGTGTCTTCGAGGGTCAGAAACACACCATAGTCGCCGTTGGTCGCGACCACGCTCTCGAACGAAGTCGCCGGGCCGTCGATGCTGTCGGCGGCGTAGACCAGGCCGTTGACGAAGCGGCGCTTCTGCCGCTCCAGCCGCTCGGTGGTCAGATCGTTTTCCAGCCAGTTGCGCAGGAAGTCTTCAGCCTCATCGAGCACGGCAACGGGGTCCTGTCCCTCCACGGGTTCGACGCTGAGGATCGCCCAGTCCTGGCCCTCATCAAGGACCAGTGAGAACCCGGCACCCAGCGCGATCTGACGCTCGGTCTGCAGATAACGGGTGAAGGGCGCATCCAGCCCCGAGGTCAGCATGGACGACAGCAGCCGCGCCGCATAGCGGGCCCGAAAGGCCTCGAACCCGGTTTCCGCCACCACCTCCGGCAGGCGCCACGCCCGGCGGGCCGAAGGCTGGGTGATCAGCGCGTCGGTCACGGTCTCGAAATCAGCCTCGAACGGACGCTCGGCATCGGGCCGCACGCGGGCCGGGACCGGCACCGCCGCGAAGCCACCGAAGTGCTGCTCGGCGAGGGCAAAGACCTCCACCGGGACCACGTCGCCAGCGACGATCAGCACCGCATTGTTGGGGTGGTACCAGGTCTGGTGAAAGTCGAGCAGGTCGGCTGGGGTCAGGGCCTCGAAGTCTTCTTTGGTGCCGATGATCGGGTGATCATAGGCAGCGACTCCGCGCAAATCCGCGCGCAGGAAGTGGGCGGCGCGGGCGGCAGGGTTGTTCTCCCACCGCTGGCGGTATTCCTGCAGCACAACGCCTTTCTCGTTCTCCAGCTGGTCGGCATCGGCGTCGAGGCCGTTCATCAGGATGGCGTTGAGGACGAGGAAGGTCTCCAGATGCTCGGACCCGAACCAGGCGTAGTAGGACGTCAGGTTGGCCGAGGTCGAAGCGTTGCTGTCCGCGCCGATGCGGTCGAGCGTTGCGTCGTACTCGCCCGGCGCGAGGCCTTTGCCGTTCAGCGGCGGCGCGCCGCGAAACATCATGTGTTCGAGCACGTGGGCGATGCCGTACGTGCCGGGCTGTTCATCCAGCGCCCCGACCTTGTAGGCGACACGGGCGTGCACCGCGGGCGCGCGGTGGTTTTCGATGACGATCACGTCCATGCCGTTGTCGAGGGTCATCCAGCGCGCTTGCTCGTACAGCGCCCCGGCAGGCTGGGCGACCAGCGACGCCAGCGCACCGGCGAAAGTGAGCAACAGTTTGTTCATTGTGGTCTCAGAGTCGTTGTTGCGATCAGGGCGGAGAGACCCGCCTTCTGCCCCTTAAATGGGGCATTATCGCGAGACGACGACCGGCTCACCCATCATCGACACGCCAGCTGGCAGAGATGTGATCCACTGCAAGGCTGGCTCAGCGGCTGCGCCGACGGCGGTAGGGGTCGCCGCGGGCGCCACCGGGATCACCACGACCGGCGCTTCAACAGCCATGGCTGCGAGGGCTGCGGCCTGCTCTGCGGTCAGCGGCACCATGGCCGGTTCAGCGGCGGTGGCAGCCACCACAGGCGTCGCTGCGGGGGGTGTCACCATGGGTGTCGGGGCAAGGGCAGCCGGACCCGACGGCACCGGGGCCACCGGGAAGATCGATCCGCCCGAATTGGTCTGGGTCGAGACCTGGAACCGGGTTGCTGCACCATTCGAGCCGCTGGCCACGATGCGGCCTATGGGCTGGTAGTGTGGCACTTCGTCCGCGATGACCGTGATCGGCCGGTACTGCTCTTCCGGTGCCGCCTCGGGTTCGAGCGTGAACACCAGCGCCTCGATTTCGTCGGGGGTGGGCAGGCTCTCCGCCTGAGACACCTCGTTCTGCGGCGTGGGCAGGCGCGAGAAATCGGTCGGCAGAGCGAGGCTGCGGTTCTGAGGTATGGCGTACTCGTCGACCAGACCGGCGCTGGTGAAGTATCCCAGCCCCCGGGTCAGGGTACCGCACCCCGTTAGCCCACTGACTGCAGTGGTCGCGATGATCAGGGAAAAGACGATCCGGCCCATCGGCATGATTGAAGCCCTACTCCTGCGATGACGGCGAAGACGCTCGCCGATCAGCCAAGAACAACATATCGGCCAGAATAAGGGCAACCCCAACGACAATCGCCGAATCTGCCACGTTGAACGAGGGCCAGTGCAAGCCTGCAACGTGGAAGTCGATGAAGTCCACCACCGTCTTTCGGCCCGGGTTTAGCCGGTCAAAGGCATTGCCGAGCGCACCGCCGGCAATGAGCGCATAGGCGGCGATCACCAGAATGTTGCTGCTCTTGCGTCCGATGATGATCAGCCCGGCCGCCACTGCGAAAGCCAGCGCGCCGATGAAGTAGCGGCCACCATCGTTGAAATTCCCGATCGANAANGCGATCCCCGAATTCCGGACGTGCCAGATGTTTAGGAAGGGCGCGACGTCGATCACTACCGGCGTTGCAGCGGAGTAGATGGGGAGATTGGCGACGATCAGGGCCTTGGTNACCTGATCCGCCGCCAGCACCGCCAACGCGAGTAGAATGCCCCATCGCAGCATGGATCAGGCCCCTGTCCCGGCCACTGCAACGTCACAGCGGGCGCACAGGTGATCGGGGTGAGTGCTGACTTCCGGCAGCACCTGCCAGCAGCGCTGGCACTTCTCACCGGCCGCCAACTGCGGCGTCACCGCAACGCCGGCGATGTCCTCGACCCGCACGGCGTCGGCCGGTCCCTCACCGGTCTCGATCNTGACGCCGGAGACGATGGCCACTTCAGTGAAGTCGACGTCAGCCAGCGCAGCGGCCTTGTCGGGGGACAGGAACACACGCGGCGCGGCCTGCAGGCTCGAACCGATGGTTTTTTCCTGCCGCATCGGTTCCAGCGCAGTGGTGATCACCCGGCGGACCGCAAAAACGTCGGCCCACTTGTCGGCGAGCGCTGCGTTCGACCACTGTACCGGGATTTCGGGGATCACCCGCAGGTGGACTGAGTCGGTATCGACCAGCTTCTCCGGCAGATCGGCTTCGTCCTCGCGCCGGGTCAGCCAGGCTTCTTCGGCGGTAAAGCACAGGATCGGCGCCAGCCACGCGGTCAGGCACGAGAAGCACTCGGCCAGCACGGTCCGNGCTGCGCGGGCGCGCAGGCTGTCGGGCGCGTCGCAGTAGAGCGCATCCTTGCGGATATCGAAGTAGAGCGCAGACAGGTCGACGGNGCAGAAGTTGTGCAGCTCGGTATACAGCCGGTGGAAGTCGTAGGCCTCCGCCGAAGTCCGTACCAGCGCGTCCAGCTCGCTCAACCGGTGCAGCACCCAGCGTTCCAGCTCGGGCAGGTCGTCATAGGCAACGGNCTGCGAGGGTTGGAAATCGCCGAGGTTGCCGAGGATGAAGCGCAGCGAATTGCGGAAGCGGCGGTAGGCATCGGCCGAATGCTTGAGGATCGCCGGGCCGATGCGCAGGTCATCGCTGTAGTCCGACGCCACCACCCACAGGCGCAGGATATCGATGCCGAAATCCTTGGCGACGTCGTCCGGCGCGGTGACATTGCCCAGCGACTTGGACATCTTGTTACCCTTCTCATCGAGCACGAAGCCGTGGGTGAGAATGGCGTCATAGGGCGCGCGGCCACGGGTGCCGACCCCGACCAGCAGTGAGGAATGGAACCAGCCGCGATGCTGGTCCGAGCCTTCGAGATAGAGGTCGGCCGGCCACTTCAGCTCGGGGCGCTTTTCCAGCACAAAGCTATGGGTAGCCCCGCTGTCGAACCAGACCTCGACNACGTCGCGGCCCTGCTCAAAATCGTCCGGGTCGTAGTCATTGCCCAGGAAGCGTGACGGCGGGCTGTTGAACCAGGCNTCGCCGCCTTCGAGCTCATAGGCCTCGGCGATGCGTTCNATCACCTTCGGGTCACGCAGCGGCTGGCCGTCGGACTTGCGCACGAAAATCGGCAGCGGCACGCCCCAGACACGCTGTCGGGATACGCACCAGTCCGGGCGGCTCTCGATCATCGAAGTGATGCGGTTGCGACCCTGCTCCGGCACGAAGCCGGTGTCGCCCAGCGCCTTGAGCGCGCCGGCGCGCAGGCCCTTCTCTTCCATCGAGATGAACCACTGCGCGGTATTGCGGAAGATCAGCGGCGCCTTGGACCGCCACGAATGGGGGTAGGAGTGCTCTAGCTTGCCNTTGGCGAGCAGGCCTCCGGCCTCGATCAGCGCGCGCAGGATCGGGCCAAGCGCGGTGCCATCCTTGCCCTTCTGGTCATAGACCGTCAGGCCACAGAACAACGGTACGTGGTCATAGAAGGCGCCGTCTTCCGCCACCGTCATCGGCACTTCGACGCCGTGCTGGACCGTCGCCAGCTGCCAGTCATCAAAGCCGTGCCCCGGTGCGATGTGGACCAGCCCGGTTCCNTGCTCCGTGGTCACGTAGTCGCCATGGAACATGGGAACCGCGTGGTCGAAACCCTGCTCCGCCAGCGGGTGGGCGGCGATAACACCGGTCAGATCGACNTTCAGGTCTTCGCGGGTCCAGGCCTCGATCTTGGCCGAGGCAGCGGTCGCTTCAGCGGTTTCATCGGCGATGATCAGGCGTTCACCGACCTGCGCCAGCGAGCCTTCGGCGACGGCATCGACGCGGTATACGCCATAGGCAATGTCGTCGTGGAACGCCATGGCGCGGTTGCCGGGGATGGTCCAGGTGGTGGTGGTCCAGATCACCGCACTCGCCCCGACCAGCTCCGGTTGGGGCGCCGATTTGACCGGGAACTTGACCCAGATGGTCANCGACTTGTGCGGGTAATATTCGACCTCGGCGTCGGCCAGCGCGGTTTTCTCCACCACGGACCACAGCACCGGCTTGTTGCCCTTGTACAGCTGACCGTCGAGCAGGAATTTGCCNAGCTCACGGACGATCTGCGCTTCGGCGTCGTAGTGCATGGTCAGGTAGGGCTGATCCCAGTTGCCGAGTACCCCGAGGCGCTTGAACTGCCGGGTCTGTTCTTCGACCCAGCCCTGGGCAAAGTCGCGGCATTCACGACGGAATTCGACGACGTCGACCTCGTCCTTGTCCTGCCCCCGCTCGCGGTACTGCTCTTCGATCTTCCACTCGATCGGCAGGCCGTGACAGTCCCAGCCGGGCACGTAGTGGGCATCCTTACCCAGCATCTGATGACTGCGGTTGATGACGTCTTTCAGGATCTTGTTGAGCGCGTGGCCGATGTGAAGGTTACCGTTGGCGTAGGGCGGACCGTCGTGGAGCACGAACTTGGGCCGTCCGGCCGACTCTTCCCGCAGGCGGTTGAAGAGGTCCATTTTCTCCCAGTGCGCCAGCCACTCCGATTCGCGGGTCGGCAGGTTGCCGCGCATGGGAAAGGCTGTCTCCGGGGTGGTGACCGTGTCTCGGAAATCGCGGTTGCGTTCGTTTTCGCTCATGGGACCAGTTTACTCGGACAACTCTGTGGTGTTTTGCTCAGGCATAACGGCGGGTTTTCAATCACTGGCATACAGCCCAAGGGCAGCAAACGCGAGTGTGAGACGTGCAAGGCGGATACTCGCGCTACCGTCATCAGGGGCCGTTCAGGCCGCAGCTGCGAGGCGGCGGCGGGCCTCGTCGCAGTCCTGCTGGATCTGGACCTTGAGCGCGTCCAGCCCCTTGAATTCGAGATCCGGGTGAATGAAGGACTGGAACCAGAACTTCACCTGCGCGCCGTAGATGTCGCCGGACCAGTCGAGCAGATGCACTTCAAAGCGTTCCTCGACGCCATCCACCGTCGGTCGGGTGCCGAGGTAGGAGACAGCGGGCAGCCGCTCGTCAGCGCCGTCGATCGACGCCCAGCCGGCGTAGACCCCGTATTGCGGGCGCAGCTGCAGCGCAGGCCAGTTCAGGTTTGCCGTTGGAAAACCCATGGTGCGGCCGATCTGGTCCCCGCGCTCAACGGTTCCACCGGCGCTCCAGGGGCGACCCAGCAGGCGATTTGCGGTCTCGATATCGCCATCGACCAGCGCCTGTCGCACTCGGGATGAGGAGATCACGCCGCCTTCGGCATCGTCGTGGCGCAGGGGTACAGCGGAAACGCCGAAGCTCAGCTCCTGCCCCCAGCGGCCCAGTTGTAGCATGTCGCCACCGCGGCGGTTGCCGAAGCGGAAATCTGGCCCGGCGAGGATGTGCTTGATCCCGATGTGTCGGGCGAGGATCTCCTGCGCGAAGTCTTCGGCCTGCACGCTGGAGAGCTCGAGGTCGAACTGCAGCTCCAGCATGACATCGGCCTGCCCCGTAAACTCCAGCAGCGCGGCGCGTTCGTCGACCCCTCCGGTCAGCAGGAAGGGCTTGGTCTCCAGCCCGGCGAAATAGCGACGCGGGTGCGGGGCAAAGGTTAGAACACCCGACCGGCAGCCCAGCTCGTCCGCCCGCTCACGCGCAGCCCGCAGCAGGGCCTGATGCCCAAGGTGGACACCGTCAAAATTGCCAATGGCAAAAACCACATCACTGTAGGCGCGTTCCCACCCGCGAAGGGTGTCAAGCGGAACGGAGGGGATCCATTTCACGGCGCTTGCGAAGCCTCAATCTTTTCTGCCTCTGTTTCGATCAGTCGCACAAAATGATCAACCATATCTTCGCTGCTGACATTGTGGTCAGGGGCGCCGCCG
Organism: Rhodospirillaceae bacterium; assembly: GCA_002711265.1. GTDB lineage: Bacteria > Pseudomonadota > Alphaproteobacteria > UBA7985 > UBA7985 > UBA7985. The sequence continues at coordinate 62,561 of PAGB01000006.1, read as the reverse complement.
ACGTAGACCTTGTGCCGTCCGTTGCCGCCACCGGTAAGGCCCAGCACCGTCTGCGCGGCCTCACCGGGTCCGTTGACCACACAGCCGAGCACCGACACGTCCATGGGTGTGCTGATATGGGCGATCCGCTGCTCGATCTGCTGCACCACGTCGATGACGTCGAAGCCCTGCCGCGCGCACGACGGGCAGGCGATGATGTTCACCCCGCGATGGCGCAGGCCCAGCGATTTAAGCAGGTCGAAGCCGACGTGTACCTCTTCCACCGGGTCGGCAGACAGGCTGACGCGGATGGTATCACCGATCCCCGACCAAAGCAGGTTCCCCAGCCCGATCGCGCTCTTCACCGTGCCCAGCCGCGCCGGTCCAGCCTCGGTGATACCCAGGTGAAAGGGGTAGTCGCAGGCCTCGGCCAACCCGGCATAGGCAGCGACGGCGAGGAAGACGTCACTGGCCTTCACAGAGATCTTAATCTCGTGGAAATCGCAGTCCTCAAGCAGCTTAATGGAGTTGAGTGCACTTTCTACCAGCGCCTCGGGACAGGGCTCGCCGTACTTTTCCAGCAACGGGCGCTCGAGCGAACCGCCATTGACCCCGATGCGGATTGAGCAGCCGTTGGCCTTAGCGGCCTGTACGACTTCCATCACCCGCTGTTTGCTGCCGATGTTACCGGGGTTGATGCGCAGGCAGGCCGCGCCCTTGTCGGCCGCTTCCAGCGCACGGCGGTAGTGAAAGTGGATGTCAGCGACCAACGGCACCGAAACGGCTTTGACGATCTGATCAAATTTTTCGGTCGACTCTTCGTCCGGGCAGGACACACGGACGATGTCTGCGCCAGCGTCCTCAAGCGACCTGATCTGGGCGATGGTTGCCTGCACGTCAGGGGTCGGTGTGTTGGTCATGGATTGCACGGTTATGGGAGAATCGCCCCCGACCGGAACCGAGCCCACCATGATTTTCCGAGTCGTTCGCCGCTCAATGTCCCGCCAGGGCCTGATTGACGACATAATTTGCTCTCCTGACGCTCTTTTTTGCTTGATTGTGGATAGATGATTTCAAACCTGAGTGACTACGACGTATAATTTACGATCGATTTGATTCCAGAGTTTCCTCTCGCCGCGCAAGCGACTAAAGTGCGATTAATGGGCGAATTTCTCGTCCTTTTTTATCGTTTTTAGAGCTCTCGCTGGGATGTATCAGTGTTTCGATGCGTATATAGGTCACAGAGCACCAGAAACGACGAGAACGAGGTTATGATAGGCGTTTTGGCGCATAGATTGGAAGGCAGCTTCAAGCAATGTCGGCATGCTCTGGCTAGCGGCATCGTCCTTGTGCTTGCCTTGGTACTGTCTGGCTGTGTCACTTCGACCTACGTCACCGCAGATGGGCAAGAACGTGTTGGCGTCATCGAAGAGCAGACCGAATACCGCACGGTCATGACTCCTTCCGGCCTGCGTGTGCTGACCCCCGATGGCGTGCTGGTGGACCCGAACGAAGCGCCTTCTACTGCAAACATCCGGCAGGCAACGCAGTCTTCCATACCGCGGGTCGCGCTGCTGTTGCCAGTGACCGGCGAACTTGCCTCCATCGGCACCGCCATGAAGAATGGCGTAGACCTCGCCATCAAGGACGCAGGCATCCCCGGCACATTCGAAGCCCGGCTCTACGACACGCAGTCAACCAACCCCGGCGCGCTTTCTGCCGCACGGCAGGCGGTCTCCGAGGGCGCTACTCTGATCCTTGGGCCTCTTCGTGGCGAAGCACTTCCGACGGTAGCTCAGGTCGCTGCAAGCCGAGGGATCAATGTCGTCAGCTTCAGCAATGATATCACCCGAGTCAGCAACAATGCCTACGTCATGGGCATTACCCCAGAAGCCGTGACCAAGCGCGTTCTGAGCTATGCCGCGCAGCAGGGATACAGACGGGTCGCCGTCGTGGCGCCGTCGGACACATATGGCCTGGCAGCGGCAGATGCCGCCAATGGACTGGCACGGTTCCTCGGCACGAACGTGGTCCTGACCGAGACTTACCCGGCCAACGCGGCCGACCGTCCCGGGCGGACAGCCGTGGCCCAAAGGGTCGGTGAACAGGCCGACATGTTCGACGCCATCTATCTGCCCGACACGCAGGAGGCCGGCGACATGGCCTCGCTGCTTTACTTCTACGGCGTTGAGCCACGTCGGGTGCGCTTCCTCGGTGTTCCAGTCTGGGATCAGCAAGCCAACGATCTGATTTCGGAACAGGCGCTGGTTGGTGCTTTCTACGCCTCTCCCGCCGAAGCTAGGTTCGGCGCTTTCCAGCGGGACTATCAGGCAGCCTACAACAGCGACCCCCATCCGCTGTCTTCCGTTGCCTACGACGGCATGAGCATGGCACTCGACATCGCTGGTCGTATGCCGATGACGCGCTACCTCGCCAACGAACTTGAACAACCGCAGGGCTTCAGCGGGATTGACGGACCCTTTGCCCTGCGCCCGGACAAGCGCGTCGAACGCGGTATGGCCATCAAGCGCATCAGCAGCCTCGGTCTGGAACTAATCGAAGACGCGCCAACGTCGCTGTATCAACGTAACGTGACGGCTACGACGGCCAATATAATTAGCGCTGAGGGCCAGAGCGCCACGGTGGCTGTACCAACAGCAACCTCGACCTACACCACGACAACGATCACTCGAACCGAAACTCGGCTTCCACCTGAAGAAGGTGGATGGATCGGACGCGGTGAGAACAGGGTCTGGGTCCCGGCCAACCGCTAATCCACGCCAGCGGGATCTGACCTGCTCTCTCGCCATTTGCTTCTACAATGCAGCGGGTCGCGATCCTGACTGGATACAGTGACCTGTTCGCGAAGAGCTGCCCTTCTACGCTGATAAAAATGATGGCCCTTTTCAGGCCTTTGGCGCATTTTTCTCTTGTATCTGTTTAAAATTCGTTTTATACGAATGGAGAATTTTATGGCGCCTCGTCGTTATACGAGTTTTTTCAATGACTTGTGACAGGGCCGGACGAGCCGGTTTCCAATTTTCGGGAAACTTCATCCGGTCGTGGTTCATGTCGCTCTGGATACGAGAAAATGAATACGATATTTCACACCAAAAGAGCAATTAGCTCTGCACGTCCTTCGTTCGTTCGTAAGGGTCTTTTCTCCGCCGTCGCGGGTAGCGCGCTGTTCGCCGGAGAAGCGCTGAGCCATACCGTCTTTGTCGCAAAGCCCACCGATGGCACGACCAGCGGCCCCTTCTTCGGTGGTACCATGACCGACATCGGCGAGGAGGTGCCTCACGTGCACCCCAGTATCGGTGAGCAGACCTCGACCATTGACGGCCTGACAGATGGCCTCGCCTCCTCGCGCGGTAGTGCAGCGCCCGGTGTGCTGAGCGTCTACCCCACAGACCAGCAGGTGCAGGACTGGAATAGCTACAGCGGTGTTGAACTGGGCGGTGTCGAGACGGCTTCGACCACTCCAGTCTTCATGCCAACGTCCGAGGTGCGCACCACGCAGGTTACGCTGCTTAACCCGACTGAAACGGCGCAGCTCAACAACGCTGAAACCACCGTCACGACCAAGAACTTCCGCAACGTCCAGTCGGACGTGCTGCGTACCGAAAAACTCAGCGATGGCAGCCTCGCACTGACGCTCAAAGACAGTGAACTGATTACCGCCAGTGCCGGTGACTACGCCTTCAACGGCGGAGACGTCTGGCTGGCGTCCAGCATCGCCGGCGACCTCGGCATGGTCACGGAAACCACCTCGATCCTCTCCAGCGTTTCAGGCGGTGGTCTCGGCGGCTGGGGTCCGCTCGCCGCTGGCGTCGCTGGCATAGGTGCACTGGGCCTCGGGGCGGCGGCCCTCACCGGCAACCTCTCTAACCCCTTCGCCCGCGATGACGAAGAGGCAGGGGGAACCGATACCAATGCGGACGACACCAGCGGTGGCGATAATGTCAGCGAGGGGGATTCTGATGACGTCACCGGTGACAATGACGCTGCTGCCGCTGAGGACGTCGTTGAAGAAGAAATTGACGATGGCATCGACCCTGAATTCGAGATCACCAACACCGATCCCGATAACGAAGGCCCCTCGGCGCTCAAGTTTTCCGAATTTTTCAACAGCACTGGCAGCTACAACCTGGTGGAACAGGACACCATCATCGGTACGCTTTCCGCGGATGACCCCGAGGGCGACGAGTTGCAGTACCGCATCGACAGCCAGAAGCTGGGGTCCACGGATACCAAAATCTTCGCGATCAACGAAGAAAACCAGTTGATCCTGAAGGAGCGTCCTGACTACAGCCAGCCAGGCAACGACGCCGACAGGACCCTGTTCGACCACAACAAAGCGACTGTCGTGATCGAGGTATCGGACGGCTCCGCGCTGACCGAATTCCGGACCTTTGAGTTCAACATCACCAACTCGATCGACGACGACGCGCCTCTGCAGTACGTGCGTGAGGCCGATATCACGCGTCTGAGCTACAATGGCCAGAACAGCACGCAGTCCGGGGCTGCAGACAGCACCGACTGGCTGCCGTTTATGGACGAGGCTGAGTACGCCAAGGGCGGCACGGGCGAGCACTTGATCGCGTCGATCCACAGCGAAGACCCATCGACTTTCTCCGTGCACAAGATAAACGGCGAAGGAGGTTTCTCCGGCACGGAAAACTACTCCGTCAAGGACCCGAGCAATATCGATGAGAAGTACCACATCCACGAGGTCATCGCGATCGACATGGATGACATTGATGGCGATGGGAACCTTGATATCGCGGTTGCGGGTCGAGGTGGTACCAGCGGCGATGATTCGGTGGTTCAAATCTGGGAAGCAGGAAGCACGGGTGTATTCAGCTTCCAGACCGCCGACAAGGATTCCGAACCGGCGTCCGTACGGGATGTCATCATCGGCCATTTCAATAAGGATAACACGGGTCAGGAAACCTCGGTCACCAACATGAAGAAGATAATGGTGATCGGCGGTGGCACGGACAACGTGGCCTCTGAAGACGCGCTCTATACCGTGGCCTTTGTCGAAAACCAGTACAAGATCGAAGGCACCCAGCTGCAGGGCAACTGGCACTTCGACGAGGTCGAGAGCATGATTCTCAACGGTGTCGAGTATTCGATTGGTACCTATGGCACCAGCGATGGCACGGGCATCGGCATGGCGTCGATCGAAGACGGCTCCAAGGGGATCGTCAGCGCCGGAGCCGGGATCAAGCACAACGACGTGGCAATCATCAACAACATCGTGTTCACCGCGACTGACGAGGGTATCTACTACAACAAGGCCTTCCACTCTCACATGGACACGCCTGAAGCTGTCTCCATCTCCAACGACGGCATGCACGTCAGCGATATCAAAGCCAGCCAGATTGAATCGGGCAACTTTGACGGTGACGCCGATCTGGAACTCGCGGTGCTCGACGTTCTGGACCAGACCCCAGTCATTCGATTCTTCGATGTCGACCCGACCAACCCGCAAGTGCTGACCCAGATGTACACCACCGAGCCTGTGCCCGGAGCCGCCGAACTGCTGGTTATCCCAGGCAGTATCGAGGAGTCAGATCGGGACGAGGGTAACATCGGGGCCGACGAACTGCTGGTCGGTATCAGCCAAGCAGGTACGTCGACCTACTTCATCGGTGACGACGAGATGACCCAGACCTGGAACGGGTCGATCATCTTCTACGATCACACATCGCTTTAGGGCGTCTATACGGCGTTGGGCTACAAGGTCGGGTCAGACCTTGTAGCCCATCCACTTCTTGACCCCGCGCAGAATCAGTTTGGACTCGATTTGGGTTACGCCCGGCATGTGGGCAATCTGCCGATGGACCTCTTCATAGTGGCTTGTATCGCGGGCTGAGACACGCAGCGAATAATCCGCCCGTCCAGCCATCAGATAGCATTCCAGCACCGATGAATTGTCCCTTGCCGCGCGTTCGAAGGACTCGAGGTCTTCCTCCGCCTGCGAGACCAGCGACACGTCGACAATGAAATGCAAATCCAGCCCCAGCATCTTCGGACAGAGGCGGGCGGCGTAGCCCTCGATCACCCCGGCCTTCTGCAGCTGCAGCACCCGGCGGTGACAGGCCGATGACGATAGCCCGACGCGCTCGCCCAGTTCCGCCATCGACATCCGGCTGTCGCGCTGCAAAGCCGTCAGAATCGCGCGGTCGATGCTGTCCAGTTCGGCTGTCATCCCATCGTCTCCCTGTTTTCTCACTGATAGTCGCAGATTTTCCCGCGAAAAAGCAAGGCGGAGGGCCAGAAATGCACCGTAATCTGGTTCAGGCGGCGAAAGCCTTCCAGAACGTCCGCAGCGCGACGACGATCAGGAACAGGCTGAACAGTCGTTTGGTCAGCCTCCCGTCGAGGCGGTGGGTCAGCCGCGCGCCGATCGGCGCCATGTAGATGGCGAAGGGAATCATCAGGGCCAGTGCGATCAGATTGACGTACCCCAGCGACAGCGGCGGCAAGCCGTCCTTGGTCCAGCCGATGGTCATGAAGCCTGCCGTTGCCGGGATCGAAATGATCACCCCCACCCCGGCCGAGGTCGCAATCGCCCGCTTGATATCGACCCCGCAGAGCGACATGAACACGTTGTTGGTGACGCCCCCGCCAATGCCCATCAGCGTGGAGGTGCTGCCGATGAAAAGTCCAGCCGCCTGCGGCAACGGGGCACCGGGCAGCGTCGAGCGCAGGGTCAGATCGGGCGAGGCGAAGAACTGATACAGGCCGACCACCAGCGCGATCACGCCGAACACCAGCATCAGCCCGCTGGCGTCGAGCACCCGCGCCAGCCCGAGACCGCCGATCACGCCAATGACAATGAAAGGCAGGTACTGCCGCAGCAGCCCCATCTCGATCTTGCCCGATCGATAGTGGGTGCGGGCCGAGACCAACGAGGTCGGGATGATGATGGCGAGCGACGTGCCCACGGCAATGTGCTGCGCGTGGATCGGGTCGGAACCTCGCAGGCCAAGGCCGAACAGTTCCGTCAGGATCGGCACCATGACGATCCCGCCACCGACCCCGAAGAGCCCAGCTATGAATCCTGCGACCACGGCACCGCCGGTCAGAACAGCGGCGAAAAACAGAATGTCTGAGAGCGGGATATCAAGAAACACGGCACTGTCCTCGGGCCAAAACCGGCTGCATGCCGCCCGGGACGGGCGACCTGCGGTTAGCGATAGGCCAGAGCAGCCACGCTTGCCAAGCGTCGCCGGGGCTTACCTGACCCGCCGTGGACGGAACAGGCGCTGCACCAGCGACTGACGGCGTTCACCTTCGCGGTAGAGCACGAACAGACCCGAACTGACGATGATGGCAATCCCGACCAGCGTCAGGGCATCCGGTACCTGCCGGAACAGCAGGAGGCCCCAGAGTAGGTTGTAGCCCAGCAAGCAGTACTCGAACGGCGCTGCAAAGGAGGGTTCGAGATTGCGGTAGGCCGCGGTCAGCATGATGAAGCCAATGGCCGAACCCAGCCCGATCCCGACCATGATCAGCACGTCTGCCCGGCTCGGCCAGACCCAGGCCTTGAGCAGCACTTCAAGGCCTTCGGGCGCGTGATCGACTGCCCAACCCTCACCGAAGATCGCCCAGAACAGCGCCCCGATGATCAGGTTCATGATCACAAAGGTTACGGACTGCACGGTCGTTGATTCGGTCCGGCCGAGCCAGTTGGTCATAAGCGCCGACAGGGCATAGAAAAACGCCGACGCGACCGCCATCAGCGCGGGCAGCAGCGGGATCTCGCCGACCCCGGGCTTAACGATAAAGACCACGCCGACCAGACCGATGATCACCCCGGTCAGGCGCCGCCAGCCGATCGGCACCCGGGTCGTCACCCAGCTGAGGAAAGTAATGAACAGCGGTGCGGTAAAGTACAGCGACGTCGCCTGCGCAAAGTCGAGCCCCGCCAGCGCCAGATAGTAAGCCGTGTAGGACAGCGACAGCAGGCCACCGCGCAGGAACAGCTGCCAGAACTTGGTGATCTGCATGTTCTTGCCCTGGTCAAAGGCAAAGCTGAGCAGGATCAACGGCCAGATGTTCACCAGACTGCGCACAAACACGATTTCGTGCACGGGATAGCGCTTGGTGAGATCGGAGATCAGCACATCCTGAATGGAAAACAAAAACAGCCCCCCCAGCAGCATCAGCAGGGGGACGGTCGGCCGGTTTGCGCTGGCCGTGCTTGTCATGACCACAACTCCCGCAAGACGCCCCCTGTGGTGGTGGGGATAGGGCGTCAGTTGAGAACCGCAGAACACGCCTGTTTAAACGCACGGTGGGACCGGGCAGCAGGATGAGTTCTGCCCCGCCCAATGCGGGCTTTCGATGCGCGAAGCTGTTGCATAAGCGACTGCGCCACCCCGAAGGCGACGCGGTTTCCATGCATGCAGAAATTTAACGGATCGCGGTCGAGGCCGGAAAGGCGCGGTGCTCGCATCGCGGCCGGGGGCAGAGGCGGCAGTTGGTACCGATGTGGCCGGGTTCCTGCGCGTCGAGCCCATCGGCGTAGACCACCTGCTCGGCGAACTCGTAGGAACAGCCCAGCACCACGGTCAAGCGCCGTTGGGAGCGCCCCGCCTGCGGCACACCCTTTCTGATCGACTTGGCCACCGACAGAAAGGTCCCACCGTCGGGCAGTTGCACCTTATCGACGCCAAGGTTGCCCGGGTGCTGACCCGCGTTGACCACCGACCATGCCGGGCAGGTGCCGCCGTATCGTGAGATCGAAAACCCACCGGCGCTGAACCGCTTGGAAACGTTACCCGCCGCATCCATGCGCAGCATGAAGAAGGGCACCGCGCGCGTCCCGGGTCGCTGGAGCGAGGTTAGCCGGTGTACAACCTGCTCGAAACTGGCGCCGAAGCGGGCCTGTAGAATGTCGAGGTCGTGGCGGGTTTCCAGCGCAGCCTCCGAGAAGCGGGCATAGGGCATCATCACTGCAGCCGCGAAGTAACTCTTGAGCGCGGTCAGCATCATCGCGGCGCTGCTTGGCTGCCGGATTCCCATGGCTTCGACCAGCGCCAGCATCTCATCGCGCAAGCTGAGTTCAGCCACTGTCAGCCCCAGTGCAAAGACGCGGCTTTCCGGCGGCGCCAGCTCGTTGAAGATCAGCCGCTTGCCGTGCAGGTCGTGACGGAAGGCGGCAGTCTCCATCACGCGCGCCGGCATAGTACGGACGACATGACCATGGGCCTCGGCAAGGTGGCGGCTGAGGTCGGCTTCAAGGTGGCTCTGCCGCAAACCGGCGTCGTTGGAGAGGGCTTCGGCTGCTGTTTCCAGCTGGGGAAAGTGGTTGTGGCGGTCTTCGAGCGCGTCGAGCAGTTCATCGACCTCGCTCGGCCGCCCGAGCAGCGTGCCGGGTACAGTGGCGGCGTCGGGCTGGCCGGGATTGCCGGGATTGCCGGCCTGAAAACGGGCGTAGAGCAGCTGCAGGGCGTCGGCGACCATGGGCACGCGCTCGACCGCCTCGCGCAGGTCCTGCCGCGTCAGATCTAGTTCCGCGAACAGGGGGTCGGACAGCACCTCGCGCAGACGGCCGGACTGGGCTTCGCTGTCATCGAGGGCGAATTCCTGAATATTGACCCCGAAGGCGTCGCCCAGCCGCAGCAGAACGTTGACCGTAATCGGCCGCTGGTTGTGCTCGATCAGGTTCAGGTAAGCGGCCGAAATTCCCAGATCGTGGGCCATCTGGGCCTGTGTCACGCCTTCCTCGCGGCGGAGGCGGCGTAGCTTGTGACCGATGAAGAGTTTGCGTTCTGCTGCCATGGCTCCACCCCGAATAGATAATTCTTAACATGCCTTCACAATATTTGTTTGTAAATATTTNCAATCTTACTCGACCACGCCAGACGGTCGCACCCTGCCTTGGCACTATGGCATCGGAAACANCGCGGAACCGCCGCGGACCGGGGCTCAGAACCCCGCCATACTTTGCCCCTCAATCCGACCACCATGTCGATCAAGATCCACGACCCTGATTACCGCGACCCAGACAAAGGAAACGCATCATGAGCACGACCCGCCAGCAGCAGATCACCGACCTCCAGCAGGAGTGGGCCTCCAAACCGCGCTGGGCCAACGTCAAACGCGGTTACAGCGCCGAAGACGTGGTGCGGCTGCGCGGGTCCGTGCAGCGCGAAAACACCCTCGCCCGCAACGGCGCCCGGAAGCTCTGGGACATGGTCAACCGCGACGGCGATGATCAGGCCGTTCGCTGCCTCGGCGCCCTGACCGGGGGTCAGGCGGTACAGCAGGCCAAGGCGGGGATCGAAGCCATTTACCTCTCCGGCTGGCAAGTTGCCGCCGACGCCAACACCGCGCCGACCATGTACCCCGACCAGTCGCTGTACCCGGTAAATTCGGTTCCGGCCGTGGTCGAGCGGATCAATAACGCCTTCATCCGCGCCGATGAAATCCAATGGGCCAAGGGTATGAGCCCGGAAGATGAGGGCGGTATTGACTACTTCCTTCCCATTGTTGCCGACGCAGAGGCTGGCTTTGGCGGCGTCCTTAACGCCTTTGAGCTGGCTAANGGCCTGATTTCCGCCGGCGCTGCCGGGGTCCACTTCGAGGACCAACTGGCGTCGGTAAAAAAGTGCGGTCACATGGGCGGCAAGGTGCTCGTTCCAACCCAGGAAGCCGTGCAAAAGCTGATCTCGGCACGTCTTGCCTCCGACGTGCTGGGAACGGACACGATCATTCTGGCGCGNACAGACGCCAATGCCGCCAACCTGATCACCTCTGACGTTGACCCCTACGACGCACCCTCCGTCACCGGCGAGCGCACGTCTGAGGGCTTCTTCGTCACCAACCCCGGACTGGATCAGGCGATTGCCCGCGGCCTCGCCTACGCCCCCTATGCCGATTTGATCTGGTGTGAGACCGCGACGCCCGACCTCGACGAAGCCCGCCGTTTTGCCGAGGCGATCAAGAAGGAATATCCGGACCAGCTGCTGTCCTACAACTGCTCGCCGTCCTTCAACTGGAAGCGCAACCTCGACGACGCGACCATTGCCAAGTTCCAGACCGAGCTGGCGGCCATGGGCTACCGCTACCAGTTCATCACGCTCGCCGGCATCCACGCCATGTGGAATTCGATGTTCCGGCTGGCCAACGACTACGCCGCGCGCGGCATGTCGGCCTACGTCGAACTGCAGGAGCAGGAATTTGCCGACGCCGACCGGGGCTACACCTTCGTTTCGCACCAGCAGGAAGTCGGCGCCGGATACTTCGACGATGTCACCACGACGATCCAGGGCGGTACGTCCTCAGTGACCGCGCTGACCGGCTCGACCGAGGAAGAGCAATTCAACGTCCGCGCCGCGGCGTCCTGATCACCCCCGCCGCGCCCCGCCCGATCCTTTGGGATCGGGCTCAAGGCCCCACCCTATGAGTACTGGAGACCAGACCATGCAAGCACCCGCTGCAAACCGGCCTCAACCCGAGGCTCAGACCGACAAGACCTTTTTCTACGTCATTGGCGGTGAGTTTACCGACACCTCGTTCGAAGAAGTCCTGACCCGCTCCAACCAGATCCACGGGCCGTTCCGGTCCCACGATGAAGCCATGAGCAAGTGGCGCTCCCTGTCGTTCCAGTCCACGGGCAACGCACAGGTNCGCTACGAGATCGCGGAAGTGGCCCACCGCATGGACCGCCGCACCATCCTGCTCGGCTGATCAGGGCGGCCACGGGAGTCTGACTGACCCTCCATCTCCGTCAGTCACGCCGGCGACGAGGCTGAGACCCTCAGTCTTCGTTGCCGGTCACCGAGGTCCGTTCGAGGGCGTCGAGGAAGGTCTGGGTCGCTGCATCCCACGAGAAGCCTTCCGCATAGGTCCGCGCTGCTTCCGATGACAGCTCCAGCGACCGCAGGCAGGCTGCCTGCAAATCCTCGCTCAGCGTGCCGACCGCAGGGTCGGTGATCACGTCCTTCGGGCCGGTGACTGGATAGGCCGCGACCGGCGTTCCAGCCGCGCAGGCCTCCAGCAGGACCAGTCCGAAGGTATCGGTTTTCGAAGGAAACACGAACACGTCCGAGTCCGCGTAGGCCCCNGCGAGCTCGTCACCGTGCAGCGGGCCGGTGAACACGGCGTCGGTGTACTTGGCCTTGAGCGAATCATAGGATGGCCCGGAGCCTACGATCATTTTCGTCCCCGGNAGATCGAGCTGCAGGAAGCTCTCGATATTCTTCTCCACCGCGACCCGGCCAACATAGACGAACACCGGGCGCTGCAGGTCCGCGACGTGCGTCGACGGCTTCTTGGACGGGTGGAACAGCTCCAGATCGACCCCGCGCGGCCACAGGTGGGTGTGCTTGATGCCGAAGCCGGCCAGCTCGTNAGCCATGCCCTGATTGGTCACAAGCACCCGCTGCGCAGGGCGGTGAAACCACTCCAGCCAGCGCCAGAACCAGCGCGCGGGAATGCCCGTGCGCTCGTTGATGTACTCGGCGAGCTTGGTGTGGAAGGAGGTGGTGAAGGGGATCTTGTTGCGCTGNCAGAAGGCCCGCGCGGCCATGCCCAGCGGGCCTTCGGTGGCCACATGGATGGCGTCGATCGCACCCTTTTCCCGGATAATGGCCTTGATCCGGCGGCTGACAGCACCTGGCCAGAACAGCGCCAGCCCGATTTCNTTGTACATCGGCATGGGCATATTGATCCGGAACTGGTCCGGGGTGATGCGGCTGAAGGTGTGACCCTTGTCCTCGACGATAGCCCGGGTGGTGTCGAGCGTCCGAACCACGCCGTTGATCTGCGGATGCCAGGCATCACTCACCAGAAGAATGTGCATCAGCCGACGCGCTCCTTTTGTTCAAGCAGGCCCTCGTCGGACCAGTACAGCAGGCTCAGTTGCCCATCCGCGTCCTCGACCAGCGCCGTGCACGACTCAACCCAGTCCCCGCAGTTAGCGTAGGTAAACCCGCCNTTTGTGTTCAGCGCGGGGCGGTGAATGTGCCCGGCGACCGCGCCGACGGCGTCGCGTTCGGTCGCTTCCCGGCGCAGGCCGCGTTCGAAGGCGCCCTGGGGCTGGAAGATCCGCTTGGACAAGCTCTTGGCCTGCGCGGGCAGATTGTTGGCCCAGTCCAGACCCGGCACCCGCGAAACCTGCCGCATCCCGGCTGTATAGTATTCGTAAATCAGGTGTCCGAACTTCGACAGCCAGGTCATGTTGTTNGTGACGACATCAAACTGATCGCCGTGGGTGACGTAGAACCGGCGTCCGTCCGCGAGGGTNAGCGTATCGCTGAGCCGCAGCTCGACCCCGGCAAATCGTTCGACCGGCAGCACCCCGCGCACCATGTCGTCATGGTTGCCAGGGATGTAGACCACACGCGTCCCATTCTTAACCTGAGCAAAGATAGCTTCCAGCACCTGCTCGTCAGTATCGGTCCAGACCCAGTGCCGCTGCAGCGCCCAGCCGTCGACGATGTCGCCGACAAGGTATAGCGTCTCGCACGAGAGGCCACGTAGGAACGTCAGCAGCGTCGCGCTGCGAACCCCCGTCATGCCCAGATGCGTGTCCGAAATGAACACGGTGCGATATGCCGTCGTGGCCGTCATGCTGGTCCGATTGCTCGTGATATTCCCTGTTGCAGCCCTTGTAGGGGTCGGCTTTGGCCAATCCTAGGTCAAAAAAAGCAAGTCCGAACTGCTGAGGGTGATCGACAAGCAGCGTGGGCTGGCTAAACTCGCGCCGGAACAGGTGCAGGAGGACAGGCCCATGCGGCCCAACAAAATTCGGGAAATCTGGAAATCGGGTGGCGTGGTCGCAAACGGCTGGCTGGCGACACCCGCCGCCTTTACGGCCGAGGTCATGGCGCACTGCGGCTGGGACAGCATCACCGTGGACATGCAGCACGGGCTGATGGACTACCAGATTGCGGTTTCGCAGTTTCAGGCGATCTCGACCACCGACGTGGTGCCCTTCGTGCGCGTGCCGTGGCTGGATGCCGGGATGATCATGAAGGTGCTGGACGCCGGCGCCTACGGCGTCATCTGCCCTATGATCAACAACGGTGACGATGCCCGCCAGTTCGTGCACTACGCCTCCTACCCCCCGCTGGGCACACGCTCGTTCGGGCCGATCCGCGCCTCGATCTACGGCGGCAGCGACTACACCGACAAGGCCAACGACGAAATCATCCGCATGGCCATGGTCGAAACAGCGAAAGGCCTTGACCGGGTCGAGGAAATCGTTGGCACCGAGGGCATCGACGCGATCTACGTCGGCCCCAATGATCTTGCCAATGCGCTGGGGCAGCGCCCGAGGCTGGACACGGAAAACGAGGTGGTGCTCAAGGCCTTTGAGAAGATCATCGCCGCCTGCCGCGCCGCCGGAAAGCCGGTGGGCCTGCACAACGGCACCGCCCCTTACGCTTTACGGATGATCGAAATGGGCTTCCAGTTCGTCACCGTGCAGTCCGACGCCGGGATCCTACGCAACGCTGCCACCGCGATCGTTGCCGAGATCAAGGGCGGGGCCGCGAAGATCGACACGTCTTCGTACTGAGCCATCCCCTCGCGGTGGTCGGCGGTTCGCTGGCTACATCCAGTCCAGCACCGCCGGCAACAGTGGCGCGTCAGCTGGCGGCATGGGCAGTTCGCGCAGCTCGGCCTTGGAGACCCACTTCAGCGCCTGTCCTTCCTGCCCCTTGGGCTCGCCCTGCCACTTGTTGATCGCATAGAGCGGCATCATCAGATGAAAGGTGGGATAGGCGTGGCTGGCGAAGGTCAGAGGCGCCAGACAGCCTTCGCCGACGTCGATGCCCAGCTCTTCTTTCAGCTCCCGGATCAGCGCGGTCTCCGGGGACTCAAGCGCCTCGATCTTGCCGCCAGGGAACTCCCACAGACCCGCAAGGGACTTGCCCGCCGGGCGCTGGGCGACCAGCACGCGGTCGGCTGTGTCGAACAGGGCAGCGGCGGCGACCCAGACCACCGGCACCGAGCGCTCCAGCTGCGGTTGGGCGGTGCAGCCCCCGCTGAAGAGAAACTCTTCGAACTCAGCAAGGGTCATGCGGGTTGCCAGATTCGGCTGTCGGCCACTGTGCACGGTGTCGATGCTGTCCTCGGTCCAGTCCTCAAACCCCACCTTTTCCAGCACGCGGCGCGACGCCGGATTATCGAGGAGCACGCCGCTGGTCACCGTCTCGACCTCCATGAAGCGGAAGGCGAAGGTGAGCACGTGGAAGGCTGCTTCGGTCGCCACACCCCGCCCCCAGGCCGAGGGCGCGTACCAGTATCCAAGCTCCCAGCAGGGAGCATTGTCAGCCTCAAACAGACGAAGTGAAATCACGCCGAGCCGGGCGCCGGTTGCCCGGTCAGCGACCATCCAGCTCACCTGCTCCCGCGCTTCAAACAGGGCCTTCACCTGCCCCAGATAGTCAGCCGCGCCGTCATCCGGATAGGGGTGCGGCACGCTCGACAGCCGCTGGGCCACTTCCCACTTTGAGGCCTCTGCCTGCACGAAATCGAGGTGCTTCTCGGCTATTGGCTCGAGCAGCAGTTTGGGCGTGCGAAACGTCATCTGGTCACTGGTTTCGGGGAACCAGCCGCAGCCGCGGTTCGTGTTCATGACCGATAGTCCGCGTTGATGCTGATATAGCCGTGGGTCAGGTCGCAGGTGCGCACCCGGGCCGTGCCGTCACCCAGTCCGAGGTCGACGCGAATGTCGATTTCCGCGGCGGTCATGTAGCCCGAGATTGCTTCCTCGCTGTAACCGGGGTCGCGCAGACCCCCGCTCGCGACCTGATGCGGGCCGAACCAGATGGAAAGCCGGTCGCGGTCGGCGGCTTCACCCGCCTTGCCCACGGCCATCACCACACGGCCCCAGTTGGCGTCTTCACCGGCAATCGCCGTTTTGACGAGCGGCGAGTTGGCGATCGATAGCCCGATGGTGCGCGCAGCAGCAGCGCTTTCCGCGCCCTCAACGGTGATGGTGATCAGCTTGCTGGCCCCCTCACCGTCGCGGGCAATCTGCTCGGCGAGCTGATCGCAGACGCTGAAGATAGCGGCTTCGACCGCCTGCAGGTCGGCGTCCGTGCTGACGGCAGCGCCGCTGCCCAGCCCGAAGGCGAGGACGGTGTCGCTGGTCGAGGTATCGCTGTCGACGGTCATGGCGTTGAAGGTCTGGTCGGCGGCGCGGCTCAGAACGCCTTTCAGCCAGCTGGCTTCGACCGCTGCATCGATGAAAACATAACCGAGCATGGTCGCCATATCCGGGGCGATCATGCCCGACCCCTTGGCAATGCCGACCACGGACACGGCCCTGTTACCGGAACAGGCGGCTTCGGCCTGCGCCCACTTGGCGAAGGTATCGGTGGTGGCGATGGCGGCGGCGGCGGCCTCCAGCGAGGCTTCTGCGGCGTCCTCGGTCAGCCGGACCGCGGCAGCACCGATGGCTTCTGCTTCCAGCGGCTCGCCGATCACCCCGGTTGAGGACAGCAGCACGGCTTCGGGCGCACAGCCCAGCGCCCCGGCCACGGCAGCGGCAGTATGGGCGCAGGCCTGTGCACCGACCGCACCGGTAAAGGCATTGGCGTTCCCGGCGTTGATCAGCAGCGCCCGGACCGTGTTGCCGGCAGCAGAACCGGCAGACGGCGTGCCGCCCTGCAGCACCGAGCGGCACCAGTCCACCGGCGCGCTCGGGCACTTGGAGCGGGTGAACACCCCCGCCACCGAGGTCTGGTCCGGCAGCACGAACAGGGTCACGTCCGCCCGACCCCGGTAACGGGTCCCGGAGTTTCCGGTCGCCACACGCAGTCCCTTCAGGACCGGCAGGGCAGGCATATCAGCAGGCTTGAGCGGCGAAACAGGCAGTTGATCCATCATCGTCATCCGATACAAACGCAGGGTCGAGGCCCGCAATCCGGCGCGCCCATGGCCCTGAATGGCCTCAGGAAAACACGGTTTTCGCCGCAGGAGAACTGCCAGATGCTGAACCGACCCCTGCCGCAACGACTGATCAGCCTGCTCGGTGGCGCCCTGATGCTGGCGGCTGTCACCGGATTTGTGCTGCTTGTCCTGCGCCCGGCGTTCCTGCCTGAAGGCGCTGCGCAGGCCCCGCTGGATCTGACAGCGCNCGACCTCGCAGCGCTGGAGCAGGCCGCCGCCGAGGCCGAGGTCTGCGGCCACGATCTCGATCTTGNAGGNGCGCTGGTGGAGGCCCGCACCGCCTTCGGACTGCAGCAGGGCCTGACTTACCCCTATGCCTTCGCGCAGGTGACGACCTTCCTGCATCAAAAGGGACGGCTGCCCGATTGCTACATGACCAAAGCGCAGGCGCGGGATCTGGGCTGGAAGTCCTCAGGAAGGACCATCGACGACATTGACCCCGACGGTGCGGTTGGCGGCGATACCTTCGGCAATCGTGAGGGCCTGCTCCCGACCCGGCCATTGAACAGCTACGCCGTCGCCGACCTCGATTATGTCGACGGTTACCGGGGCGCCGCGCGCATCGTCTATGACCGCCGCCGGACCGGTGAAGGGGCGATCTGGATCACGGTCGATCACTATGACAGCTTTACCGCCGTTCCCGTGGGCCAATGACACCGGATGGCGCCGCCGCCNACGCCCCTCTCGTGTCGCAAAATNCGCCAAGAAGGTCTCGGCTGCGGGGTCGATGTTCTCTGTATTGGACTTTCTTTGCCGCCGGTGGCTGACTTTCCGCCTGCACGCACCACTTGAGTTGCTATGAACACAATATTTCTGATTCTAACCGGTGTCTTCCTGATCGGGACGCTGGTCACCATGCTGGTCGGGGCCTTTGCTATGGGCCGCGGCGGGAGCTTCAACGACAAATACGGCAACCTTCTGATGCGGGCCAGGACGGTGTGCCAAGGCGGGACTGTGCTCTCGCTTGTGCTGCTGTTCCTGACCGGCGGGATGGATAACTGACTNTGGTCGAACTGACGCGCATCTACACCAAAGGCGGCGACAAGGGCAAAACCAGCCTGTCGACCGGCACACGGGTTGCGAAGTACGACCTGCGGGTCGAAGCCTACGGCACGGTGGATGAGGCCAACGCCGTGCTTGGCATGGTGCGGCTGACGCTCNGCGACTGGCCCGACATCGACAAGATTGTTGCCCGCGTCCAGAACGACATGTTCGATCTGGGGGCCGATCTAGCGACGCCGCTGGATGCCGAGCTCTCCTANGAGCCGCTGCGCATGACCGAGGGTCAGGTTGAGAAGCTGGAAGCTGATATCGACCGCTACAACGCACGCCTGCAGCCGCTGACGTCGTTCATCCTGCCCGGCGGCAGCCCTGCGGCGACGCAGTTTCACTTGAGCCGGACCGTGGTCCGCCGCGCCGAACGGCTGACGGTTGAACTGGGCGATAAGGTCGATATCAACCCCGAGGCCATCCGCTACCTCAACCGGCTTTCGGACCTGATGTTCGTGCTGGCGCGGATCTGCAACGACGACGGCAAGTCGGACGTGCTCTGGGTGCCCGGCGCCTCACGCGACTAGGGCCATCGGCGCCGCGCCGCCGGATTGAAACCCGAGCCTCAGGCCTGCTTCGAACCGCCATTCGCTGATTTGCGCGGCTTGGCCTTGGGCTTGCTCTTGGGCGTGGGCTGGGGTTCCGGCTGTGCCTTCGCGGGCTGGCGGTAGGCGAGGCTCTGCATCTCCACAAGCCGGGATTCGGTACGCAGGAAGGGCGGCATTTCGTGCTCTTCGAGACGGATCAGCTCCCCGATCGGCGCTTCGGCGCGGCCGTAGACGCAGGTTCCCGCCTCATAGAGCACGTCGATCATCACCCGGAACCGTTCCCCGCTCTCGCGGTTAGCGTAGCGGATCACCGGGATCTCATCGATGAACACGCGGTCGAAGGACTGCGCCAGCAGCTGGAAATCATCCCGGCCCAGCGGCGCTTCGCAGAGATCGGCAAAGCGGAACAGCGCGGTCCGGCCCACGGCTTCCGGCACTTCGAGACTACGACCAAGCAGAGACAGCTGCAGCGGCTGGCCCTCGCGCCGTCCGGCTTCGCGCTCGAACAGGCCGCGGAACAGCCGCGCGGAGCGGTCATCGAGCGGCTGCAGCCAGGCTTCGGTGTCGGCGACTCCGGTCAGGCGGTAGTCCTGCCCGTGGTCAAGGTTGACCACGCTGAACTCCTCTTCGATCAGCGCGATGGTCGGCAGGAACAGTTCCCGCTTCAGTCCGCCCAGGTAGAGCTCGGCGAGGGGCTGGTTGGAGGTTATGACCACCGTCACGCCTTCGTCGATCAGCACGGTCAGGACACGGCCGAGCAGGGTCGCATCGGCGATGTTGTTGACGAAGAATTCGTCAAAGCACAGCACCTTGGCGCGCTTGGCCTGCGCCCGGGCGAACCGCGCGGCCGTGTCGCCCCGGGCGTCGCCCTTTTCCCGGCGAGCATGGATATCCGCGTGCAGCTCGCTCATGAACTCGTGAAAGTGGCGTCGCTGCGCCTTCTTCGGCCCCAGTGCCTCGTAGAACAGGTCCATAGCCGTGGTTTTGCCGCGCCCGACCGGGCCGAAGAGGTAAAGACTGCGGGCGAAGTTTGCTTCCCGGGCCAGCGCCTCGTCCTCTGCACTCCCGCCGTCGCTGCCGCGACCACCCCCGAACAGGACGACGAGCCAGCCGAGCAAGCCGCCGCGCCGCACCGGCTGTTGCGACGCCTTGGCGGTCGCGCCCTGCCGCCGTGCCCGCGCCGCTGCGTCCCGGCGACGCTTCTGGATCGCCGGCGGCAGAGAAAGCTCGCGGTACAGGTCTTCAAGCGCTTCGACGGCACGACGCTGCGCGACCTGTGGCCGGAGTTCACCGGACGCAAGCGCGCTTTCGTAGGCGTCGAGCGGGGATTGGGGTTGGGACGTCATAGACCCTTCGTTAGCCCGAAACGACGGCGGGGGAAAGCCGGACCGCTGGCGCATCGCTCAGCGGTCGGCCATGCGGCAGGCAACCCCGAGACACAACCGGGCTTCGGTCAGTTTCCACCCACCGGATAGCCGTTGACGTTGATGGGGGCACCCAAGGGGACTTCGATCACGAAATCGAGCGCATCGGCGTCCGCGTCCGGAATGCCGAGGCTGTCCATCAGCATGCTCAGTCCCACCAGTTGCGACAGCAGGTCAAGCGTGGAGCGGGCCTCGTCCGAATCATCCCCGCTGAGTGCCTCCGTCTGGCCTTCCACCATCTGCTTCAATGCGCCCAGCCCGGTCACGCGCAGGTCGATCTGTCCTTCGCCGAAGTTGGGTTCGGCCAGTGGGCTGATCACGACCTCACCCGCGGCTTCGGCGCCAACCAGACCACCGCGAACGTAGGACGGTGCCACCAGCAGCGACGGCGGTGAGGAGAAGAACGGAGAAACCAGCGCAAAGCCGGACATGGTGAGCGCCTGAATATCCAGGTCGGCCGCCTGCGTCAGATCGCTAACGGGCATCAGAATGGTGTCGGCAATGGTCAGCACCTGCTCCATCGGAATACGCTCGATCCCGGCTTCCAGCCGGATATCCTGCGGCAGCAGGCCCGGCGCATCGCCCTCGCCGAGGAATAGCGCCAGCATGGTGGGGTCGAGGTCCCAGTCGCCGCGGAGGTCAAGGTTCAGCCCCGATTGCTCGAGCAACAGACCCAGCCGAGCCCGGTCAGAAGCGAGATTGCTGGTTTCGAAGCCCAGCCCGAACTTGCCCAGCTGCACGTCAAACCCGGCATCACCACCAGGCAGCACGCCCGCAACCTCAACATCCGTGATCGCCAAAGACAGGCTTGGCAGGTAAGTCGCCAGCGCCAGGCGGATGCCATCACCCATGCTGACCTGCTCGACCACCAGCCCGCTGAGGATGTCGCGGAACACCGTCAGCACGTTGCTGTTGACCGAACGCATCTCGAAGCCGCCGATGCGCCCGCCCCAGCCAAGCCCGGCCACGTCACCGGACAAGCCACGCAGGGCAAAGATGGTCTCCTGCACATCCTGATCACCGCTGTAGTCGACAACCGAGGACAGCAGCGCCTCGTCCAGCGACACGCGCGGCGCACCCGGCTCGGGAGAGACCGCGACGCTGAGGCCAGCAATAGACAGCGACTGCTCGGTCCGTTCCAGCTGTTCCAGCGCGCCGTCGAGCAAGGCAGCGCCGTGCCGGATCAGGGCGGGGGTCAGAGCCGCCAGAAGGTCGCCTTCACCGCCCGCTGCGACGGCAGTGCGGATATCACCGGCCAGCGCCCGCATGATCTCCGCGATGAAGCGGCTGTCGGTGCCCGCCGTCTGCAGCGTGGATGCATCCAGACGACCGCCTTCGAAGGAAGCCAGCTCAAAGGTATCGTCACTGCCAAAGGCCATCAACCCGACGCTGCCGCTGCCAAGATCGAAGCGTGCAAGACTGTCGTTAGACGCGGCGTCGAATACGGATTCCAGCGTCATACCGCTGAGATCGACATAGATATCGTTGCCCGCAAAGTTGTAGCGTCGCAGCTGAACCGGTCCGAGCGTCAGGCTGCTGTCGAGGTCGATCGGGGTCTGTTCGAACAGCGGCGCCCAGCGTTCGAGCAGGTCCGGCACGATCAGCACGGGGTCGATCAGACCTGCCAGCACCAGCATCGAGGTGGTCATCCCGTAGTTCAGCTCCTCGTGCAGGAATTTGCCCCGCGCGCGCGGTGACTGAAAGGCACTGGAGAGGCTTTCGATATCAAGCAGCCGCTCCCCTTCGATTAGGAACACTGCCCCCTGCAGGTCGATATTCGCCAGCAGCCGCTCCTGACCCTCGGCATCGTCAATCGACAGGCTGAAGCTGTCCAAGCCGAAAAAACTGGCTTCCGGGTCTGAGGCATCGGCAAAGCGCAGGTTGCTGCCAGCGAGTGCAATGCGCTCGAAGTTGGCCGTGCGCTGGTCGATCGAGACTTCGAGCGTCAGGGCTTCAGCGTCGATCACGCTCGGGCGGTCGGTCCAGTAGGACTGTGCGACGGGCAAAAGGTCGAGGCTAAGCGACAGACTGTGGTCGTCGGCCACGCCGGCAAAGACCAGATCGCCCAGCGCCTGGCCGGCGAACCGGGCATTGGTCGCGGTGATTTCGAAGGTCTCGCCCTTGCCGTCGGGGTCGAAGACGTCGAAGCCGTCAGTGACAACCGGCAGGCCGAGGAAAAGGGAGATCGGCTGTTCCTGCACCTGACTGAGCAGGGACGAGACCGCACCTTCGCTCAGGCCCTCGTCGGTCGACTGGGCCTGCGCGGTCACCGGCGTCAGCGCCAGCGCAAGCGTCAGTCCAGCGAGGGTGAGTAGGGTCTTCAGCCCCGCGAAACAGTGGTGTTTGATCCGGTTGCAAAGCCGTGATTTCAACAGGTTGTCCGAAGAGATAAGCCCTGATTTGAACTCGCGCATGGTCGCCTCCTTGCCCTGTCAGCGACCAGAGGCTAAACCCCACGTCGCTGAACATTGGTTGGATCTAGGCGTGACAGAATGTCCCGATTCCTCGCGAGTTTCCAGTCTCGGTTCACAGAAAGGCTATTGCGGGGCGATAATGTCCCCGTTGAGCATGATTTCACCCAGCTGGGTAAGTTCAAGGGCGTAGCGGCGCTGATCGTTGCCCGAAGCCGCGCCGAAGTCGCTCAATCGGCTGGCCCAGTCAGCGATTTGCGTACCGTATTCCTGCATGCCCTGCGCGTCTTCACCCCCTGAAGCCAGGGCATCGGCTGCGGTTTGCTGGGCACGCTCGTGCACGGCGTCCAACCCACTGACATTGGCAACGAAACTGCCGAACCCGAACAGTGGCGGGATGGGCATGACCTGATGGGTGCCCTCCAGACTCATGCTAAAGTCTTCAGCCGTCGCCACGGTGTCGGTGACTGCGACCATGGGTGGCTGGATCAGGAAGGGCGTGATCATGCCCAGCGCGCCGGTCGCCAGTGAGCGGAGCAGCGTGCCGGGGTCCTGCACCGACCCGGCCCGGGGCAGGCTGCCGAGGGTTTCGCGTAGGTTGGCCATGGGCAGGGCGGTAATGTCCACCGTGGCGCTGAGCTGTGACGGCACAAGGCTCTGCGACAGCGGGTCGAAGCGGACGAGGCGCCCGCCCAGCACCGGCACCACGGCCGGGACGACGATCGGATCAGGCTCGATCCCTGCTTCGGACGGCAGGGCGCTGAGGTCGATGCCGTCGGCCCGTACCTGCAGTGTCACCCCGGCGCCATCCAGCCGCATGTCACTGAGCTGCAGGCTGCCCGCAGCCTCCGTCATAGTCAGGGAGAACAGCCGGTCAGGCAGCGTGAATACCATGCCGCTGACCGAGCCCTCGACCCGCAGGCTGCTGAAGAACAGGAAGACATCAGCCAGCACCGACCAGCTGCTACCCGGTTCCGCTTCGGTGAACAGCGTGGCGAGTGCACCGGTGAAGGCGGCGACATCTGCCTCGCCGAGGCTGAGGCTCAACTGCGCCTGATTGAGACTGGCGAAGTCTTCCCGCCGCTGAATTCCTAAGCCGTCCATGGACAGCTGCAGGTCCTGGGCTTTGAGAGCATCGCCATCGGACCCGGCGGGCAGGGTCAGCCTGTCGATCTGCACGGTCAGACCGAGCGCGCCGACGGACAGGTCGAGGTCGCGGATCTCGAGGTCTGTACGCGATGCCGAAGCGGGCAGGTACAGCGACTGCAGATGCGCCATCGTCGCCGCGATCAGGGCTTCACCACCGTTATCAATGGCCTTCAGAAAGCGATGGTCAAACGCGCGGCCGAGGCTGGCGTAGGCCGATCCGGGCGCCCCACCCTGCCACTGGCTCTGGTAGCGCAGTTCACCGATTGTGAAGCCCGCCGAGGTGTCGGGGTCGCCCTCATTCACGGGCACGCTGCCACCAGAGACGCTCAGACCCCGTACCTGCAGGCGGTAGCCAGCCAGGTCTGCAACCATGCT
The DNA here is from genome assembly GCA_002711265.1 of Rhodospirillaceae bacterium. Lineage (GTDB taxonomy): Bacteria > Pseudomonadota > Alphaproteobacteria > UBA7985 > UBA7985 > UBA7985. The sequence continues at coordinate 38,702 of PAGB01000006.1, read as the reverse complement.
CAGCTCATCGATGTTGAACCGGCCGCCCTGCGCTGTCCGCAGTGTCAGACCTTGCACCCGGTAGTCGAGCTGCCGATAGCCGCGGATGCGCTGATCCCAGAGCCCCTGCAGCTGCCAGCTGTCTGAAGCAGCACCGGCGTTGGCATCGAGGTCTTCTCCCGCGCGCCAGTCGCGGCTGGCCACGGTCCACAGCCCGTCGCCCGAGGGCGCAACATCCACGGCCAGCGTGCCAACGGGTCGGCCGAACATGGTGACTTGGGCCAACACCCCGCCCCCGGCGTCTTCGGTGACTGAGGTTGCGTCCAGCGGCAGCGGGCCGAGCAGGCCGAAGGTGTGTTCGAGCTCACCGGTGATCAGCGCCTGAGCCGTCTTTGGGTCAGACCCGGACTGCGCCTGCGCCATCGACGGAACCAGCGGCGTGGCTGCCAGGCACAGGGCGGAGAGGCACGCAGCGGCATGCGCGCGGAGACGGTTGAAGCGCAGCAAATCAAATCCTCCAAAGCGGCCCGAAGACATGGGGTCCCCGGTCCGGTCATCCGGTGACCATCTTGTGGCTCCAGACCTACTACACCCTAGCCCTGAAATGTAGATGGATTATGAAACAAATTGCGTGCAATCGTGGCGGGTGACCTGCGTTCGGCCGACCTCGACTTTCGCCGTGCTGATGGGGATCGACGGCGGGTATCAGCCCGCGATCTGTGCCTGCTCGAACAGCGACAGGGACGAGGTTTCGATGCACTCCGAGACCTCGGTGAGGAAAGCGCGTTTGTCCAGGCCGGGCTGGATGGCGGGCTGGATGGCGACGGTGATGACGCCCTGCTTCAGGCCTTTCAGACCCTGATCCCAGAACACGCCGCTGTCGGTGCCCACAGGCACCACGGGCAGGTTCAGCTTCTCGTACATGGCGGCGACGCCCGGGTGGTAGCGCCCGCGCTCGCCCGGCCGGGTGCGTGTGCCTTCGGGGAAGATCACCACGGGCAGGCCTTGGTCTGCCTTGGCCTGCGAGTCCACCAGCAGCTTTTTCAGCGAAGACAGCCCGGCTTTCCGGTCCAGTGCGACCACGTCGATATGGCGGATGAACCAGCCGAAGATGGGCTGGCTCAGCAGCTCTTCCTTCATCACGTAGGCGGCATTGGGGATGAGCTGGCTCCAGACCACGGTGTCGAAGAACGACTGGTGCTTGGAGGCGAGGATGAACGGGCCTTCCGGCAGGTTCTCCAGCCCTGTAACCTGCCAGCGCACCCCGGCGAAAAAGCGGGAGATGAAGAGGACTCCGCGCGCCCAGAAAAGGCCGAAGGCCAGCGTCGCGCCGTTGCCGAAGAACACCACCGGCCAGCCGATGGCCCCCATGATCCCTGTCCAGGCATAGCCGGCGAGTTTCGCCATGGTCGAACGCAGTGACATCATCGTGGACGGGTTTTCCTTAACGGCGCCAGTGCCAGCAAGCAGGCGGACGGGCGGGTGTTTGAGTATGGGCGGGTGTTTGGGTGTGTGTGCGGGCAAGCAAGCAGGAAACGGGCGAACCCGCAGCGGACGAGGGAACAGGGTCGGACACGAGACGGCAGCACCCTGCCTCGAGCGAGAGGGTAGCGCGCTCGCAGATGGGTTCAAGCCTTCCATTCACAGGCTCAGAAGGTCTGCCGCAATTTTCCGGCGACACGCCACCGCGTGGTCACAGTGGCAAGCAGCACGATCAAGGCAAAAATGATGACTGCGACCAGCACCAGCGCGGGCAGCAGCGTGGCCGTCAACGCTGGTTCCAACGCCGGGGATCGCAGCCAGAGAAGCAGCTGCAGCCCGCAGCCCGTCGCGGCGCCCAGCCCGCCCCCAAGCAGCGCCAACCGCCACACGAAACCGGTGAACTCGCGGATGATCAGCCGGTCCGGCGCCCCTGACATGAGCAGGACTTCGATAACCGGCGCCTGCAGGTCCATGGATTGGCTGATGGTGAGAACCGTGGTCGCCGAAACCACCACCAGCAGCACGGCCAGCAGCGCCGCAGTGCTGCCGGCTTCCGCCAGCCGCTGGGCGCTGAGCTGGCTGCGCAAGGCGGCGTTGTCATCCAGCACGCTGCCCGGTGCGGCGCGTTCGAGCGCCCGGCGCAGTTCGGTCATGGAGACCTCGACCCGGGGGGTTCGACCGAGGGTGATGACCGCGGGCAGTGGCACCTGTGCGCTCAGGCCCGCCTCCAGCGTATCGCCGATCAGGCGACGAGTGGCAGCCTCGTCGAGGGTCCGGATGCGGGTCAGGCCCACCGTGGCTTCGAGCACGTCAAGCGCCCGTCTCAGCGCCGGGTCTTCCGCGGTATCGGGCAAGCCGGGCGCGGTCGGGACGATCACGATCAGCTCGCTGTCAGCGACGCGCAGCGCCGACTGAATGACGAACAGGCGCTGCATCGACTGCAGCACGAAGAACACGGCCAGCAGGCTCATCAACCCGAGTAGGACCGGCAGCAGCCGGGCCACTGTCTGCCCGCGAAAGATCAGCAGCGGTTCGTGAGGCGCAGCGTGGGGAACCCCGGACTCTGCCCGAGACTTTACCCCGGACTTTGCGTCGGGCGTCGCGGTCGCCGCCGCAGTGCGTGGCGATGGCTGAGTTGGCTGCCGGGTCATGGCGCCGCCCCCGGTTGGCCTGCCGCTTTAACCCGACCGCCTTCGAGGTGGATGGCCGGATAATCGAAGCACTCCAGCAAAGCACCGCTGTGGGTCGCAACCACCACCGTGGTGCCCAGCTTGTTGAGCTCTTCGAGCAGGCGCATGAGCTTGATGCCGATCCCGTCGTCGACATTGCCGGTTGGCTCATCCGCGAGCAGCAGATTGGGGCGATTGATCACCGCGCGGGCGATGGCGACCCGCTGCTTCTGACCGCCGCTGAGCTGCTCGGGTCTAACATCGGCGTGCTCACCCAGGCCGACCCAGTGCAGCAATTCATGGACGTAGTCCCGGTGGCCCTTCCGCGCCTTGCCTGAAACCCGCAGCGACAGGGCGACGTTATCGTAGACGCTCATATGGTCGATCAGGCGGAAGTCCTGGAACACCACGCCGAGGCGCGAGCGGACCAGCGCTTTCTGGTCCCGGGTCAGTCGGCGCGTATCCCGGCCGAAGATCTCCAGCCGTCCCTGGCTGGGCTGGATGCCTAGAAACATCAGCCGCAACAGGGTGGTCTTGCCCGCACCGCTGGCGCCGGTAACAAAGCGGAAGCCGCCACTGGGCACCTGCAGCGATACATCCTGCAGCACCCCCGGGCGGACGGGGAAGTCCACACTGATCTGATCCATGCGAATCACAAATTTTGCCCTTTGGATCGAATTTTAGCTGTGGTCGCTGGCATAAATAATCTATTCCCCTTGTCCAAAGCCAGCGCCGATTTGATGCCCTCCAGTTTTTCGCTGTTCTGGGCTAAACTCCGGCCTCGGTAATGCGTCAGAGAAGCGGGCGCTTTGGGCGCACCGTCAGAGCGCCCCATCGGGTTGAAAGGTCAGACCTTAGGCATGCGCGTCGATTGCCCGAACTGCGGAACCCTGTACGAGGTGCCTGAGATCCACTTCTCGGACGGCGCCCGCAAGGTCCGGTGCACCGAATGCAGCTATCGCTGGAACCAGTCTGTGACCAAGGCTCACTTCAACGAAGGGCGCAAGGACGCGCCGCTGCTGGACATGCTTGAGCCGGCGCTGGACATGGCGCGGGTCGACGAAGGCGGCCGGGCAGATTTGGACCATGGCGCGGATCCTGATGAAAGCAGCGATGCCAGCACAAGCACCAGTGTCGGCGCCGATCTCAGCGCCCGCGCCGAAACACCCCAGACGGAACTGGCCGACACCGAGGCGAGCCCGGCCGCCGTCGCGGAGGACATCATCGTCACCCAACTCGACCCGGCGACAGCGGAGACGACTTTCGACGCACTCGAAGAGGCGCTGGCACCCCGGTCGGTCGGTCGAGGGCAGCAGTTCTTTGAAGATATGGCGCGGCGGTGGCAGTGGGGATTGGGCGTCGTGGTAGCCATGGCGCTGCTGTCGATGCTGGTGCTCGGGCGTGAAGCTGTGGTGCAGACCGTGCCCCTGACGCAGGGCCTGTACCGGGGTCTTGGGCTGGAACCGTGGAGCGCGCTGCGTGGCTGGGACTTGTGTGTGGCGTCGACCGCATCCGGCACAGGCGAAGCGGGGGTGACGATCCACTATGACCTGCGCAATACCAGCGCGTTCCGGCGCTCGGCACCCGACTTCTTTGTGGTGACAGCGGGTGAGGATCCAGTCCGCGTTGACGGGCCCGCGCGCCCGGTCAGCAGCGGGCAGGACGTACGCGGTGAAATCCGGTTTGCAGTCGGCGACGGGGCTGTATCGGCTGGTCCCGGGCTTCAACTCGGTCTCGCGGGTCGGGAAGACCATCGCGACATCCGGCTTTACGGCGCGTGCTGATGCGCGACGCTTGGCCCCGCTGCACGAAGCGCGGTCGGGGACAAGTCGGCGCAACCCGGTCAGAGGCCCAGCATGGCATCCAGCTTGCCCTGAAAATCCAGATCGAACAGATCATCGCTGCCACCGATATGCTGTCCATCGATGAAAATCTGCGGCACGGTCGTGCGACCACCAGAGCGCTGCACCATCTCTTCCTTGGCGCCGTCAACCTCCCAGATGTTGATGCGCCGGACGTCAACACCCTTGGACGACAGCAGTTGCTCCGCGCGCGCGCAGAAGCCGCAAAAATCCCGGTAGTACATTTCGATCGAAGTCATCCCTCTGGTCCTACAGCGGTTCGCTTACCCTGCTCAAGTGGTGGTTCCCGATCACCCGGGCGACCACGACCACACCGATACGTGCTACGCCGTGCGCGCGTAGCTCATCACAGAGGGCATGAATGGTGGCACCAGTGGTGTGCACGTCGTCAACAATCACCACCGATCGCCCTTTCAATCCGGCACGGTACCTTTCGGGGACCAGAAAAGCATCGTGCACATTCTGCAGCCGCTCGCGCTGGCTCATGGCCTTCATTGGCGGCGTATTCCGTGTCCGCACCACCCAGTCCGGGGCAAAGGTCGCCCCGGTCCGCCGCGCAAGCGCCTGAGCCAGCGCCGCCGACTGGTTGAAGCGTCTTGCCAGATGCCGCCGCCAGTGCAGCGGCACCGGCATCAACAAGTCCTGCTCGGCAATCAGCCCGCCGCTGACCAGCGCCATCCACCGGGTCAACGACGGCACAACGTCCAGCCGGTCTCGGTACTTGAGCGCCAGCACCAGCGCCCGGCTACTGGCGTTGTAGGCGAAACTCGCGCGCATCCAATCGTAGGGTGGCGGGGCGGACAGGCAGGCGCCGCACCGTGGCGGCACCTCCGCCGACACCGCGTTCTCGCCTGCGATCAATGCGGTTGCGGCTGCGGATAGAACGGCCCCCGACAGCGGCCTGCCGCAGCAGTCGCACAAGGGCTGGGTCAGAAACTGCAGTTTCGGGAAACACGCGCTGCAAACCCCGTCCTCTGCCGCAATCATAGACAAACACAGGCAGCACCGCGGCGGCAGAACCCAGTCCACCACTGCCCTAACGCCCGACCATACGGGCACAGAACGGCGACGCCGTGCCACTGCCGAGGGCGATGTGGCGGTCGACCCACCATCCGATCCACCATCTGACCGGCCTTTTTTCTCTGGCTCGGGATCAGCCTCAGAGTTGCGAAAGCGTCCGTCTGCATCCATATCCTGCACGATCGGCGAGCCCTGCTCCAAATTCAACCAAAGCGATATTATGGTCGATTCTTTCGCGCCAAAGGTGTTCGACGGATACGCCAAGCGCCTTCAGATCCGGCGAGCGCGCCACAGCGACCCGCGCCACCATTTCCTGCACCGCGAAGTCGCAGAGCGGCTGGCCGACCGGCTGCTCGACCTCGAACAGCGCTTCGAAACCATCGCCGTGCTGGGCTGGTGGCCGGGGGGCGTGCGTGAGTTCCTGCCGCCCCGGCTGCAGCAGGCCCTCGACGACGGCCAACTGCAGCTGGTCGACCTGAGCTTCGACCACGGCACCGCCGAGGCCGATACCGAGTTTCTTCCGCTGCGCCCAGCGTCTTTCGATCTGATCCTCTCCAACATGGCCCTGCACTGGGTCAACGACCTGCCGGGAATGCTCGCGCAGATCCGGACGGCGCTGCGCCCCGACGGGGTGTTTCTGGGCAGCGCGCTGGGCGGTGAAACGCTGTACGAACTGCGCGCCGCCTTCGTCGAGGCCGAAACCCGGATCAGCGGCGGTTACAGCCCGCGCGTTTCTCCGGTCATGGACTTGCGCGACGCCGCCGGGTTGTTGCAGCGTGCCGGCTTCAGCCTGCCGGTCGCTGATATCGACCGGGTGCTGGTCTCCTACCAGAACCCCATGAGCCTGCTCGAAGACCTGCGCGGCATGGGCGAGTCAAACGCCGTCGTCGGCCGGAGCCCGAGTCTGACCGCGCGCCGCGTGCTGTTCGGCGCGCTCGAGCACTACATCACCGCCTTCGGTGATGACAGCGGCGCCGTACCGGCAACCTTTGACTGCCTGTTTCTCTCCGGCTGGGCACCCCATATGTCACAGCAGAAACCGCTGCGCCCGGGTAGCGCCGAGTTCAGCCTCGCCGAAGCCCTTGGCGCCAAAGAACAGCCGCTGAAATCCTGAACCGGACCCAACCAAACCCAGCCCAGCCCAGCCCTTGCTGCCCCCGACCAACCCCAGACCCATAACGAGACCGATCGTGACCACTCAGACCCATAGCTTTCAGGCCGAAACCGCACGCCTGCTGAACCTCGTCGCAACCGCGCTGTATTCCGAGCGCGAAGTCTTCCTGCGCGAGCTGATCTCCAACGCCTCGGACGCCTGCGACAAGCGACGCTTCCTGGCCCAGCAGCAGGCCGACCTGCTCGACGCAGATGCAAGCCTGAAAATCCTGATCGCCGCCAACCGGGATGCGGGCACCCTCGCCATCACCGACGGCGGCATCGGCATGGACCACGACGACCTGATGGCCAACCTCGGCACCATCGCAAAGTCAGGCACCGCGGACTTTGCAGCCGCCATGGCGGAGAGCAAGGACGCCAGCGCACTGATCGGCCAGTTCGGGGTCGGCTTCTACAGCGCTTTCATGGTCGCCGACCGCGTCACGGTCGACACTCGCAAGGCCGGTACCGACGACGCCTTCCGATGGGAGAGCACGGGCGATGGCAGCTTCACCATCACCGATATCGACGGCACCGAAACCCCCATCGGCACCACCATCGTCCTGCACCTGAAGGAAGACGCCCACGAGTTCCTCGAGGCTTATCGCCTGCAGGCTCTGATCCGGCTCTACGCGGATCATATGACCTTCCCGGTCAGCCTGCTGTCCGAGGACGGCGAAGCCGAGCAGATCAACGAGGCGCAGGCGCTGTGGCTGCGTCCGAAAGCGGAGATCACCGACGAGCAACACAAGGCCTTCTACAACCACGTCGCCGGCACGTTCGACGAACCGTGGGAGACCCTGCACCTCAACCTCGAAGGCCAGCTCGAGTACACCGCCCTGCTGTATCTGCCGACCCAGCGCCCCTTCGACCTGTTCCAGCCCGAGCGCCGCTGCCAGATCAAGCTGTTCGTCCGACGGGTGTTCATCACCGATGATGCGCCGGAGCTGCTACCGGCCTACCTGCGGTTCGTTCGCGGCCTGATCGACAGCCAGGATCTGCCGCTGAACATCAGCCGTGAAATGCTGCAGAACGCCCCGCAGCTGCAGGTCATAAACCGGCAGCTGACCAAGCGCGTGCTGTCCACGCTCGCCAAGCGCAAGAAGGACGACCCCGAGGGCTACGACCAGTTCTGGGAGGCCTTCGGTGCTGTCCTGAAAGAAGGGCTGTACGAGGACCGCGACCGCGGCGAAGACATCCTTCCGCTGGTTCGGTTCAAGTCGACCACACAGGACGGGCTGACCGACCTCGACGGCTATCTGGGCCGGATGAAAGAGGGTCAGACTCAGATCTTTTACGCTACCGGTGAGAGCGAAGCCTCGATCCTCGCCTCGCCCCACCTTGAGGGCTTCAGCGCCCGGGGGCTGGAGGTGCTGATCGCCGCCGATGCGGTCGACGCCTTCTGGATCCCGACCACCGGCGCCTATGAGGGCAAGTCCTTCGTCTCCATCACCCACGGCGCCGCCGACCTGTCGGCCTTTGCGGCCGATGCTGGTGCAGACGCGGAGACTGGCGGCACTGACGGTAAGGCCGACGCCAGCGCCGAGGCCACCGACCCGGGCGAACTGATTGCCTGGCTCAAGACCCGCTTTGATCAGGACGTGGCTGACATCCGCCCGACCGACCGCCTCGCCGACAGCCCAGCCTGCTTCGTCGCGTCGGAAAGCAGCATGGACATGCAGCTCTCCAAGATCCTCAAGGCCAGCGGTCAGGATGCAGGTGCCGCCCAGCGCGTGCTAGAGATCAATCCCCGGCATCCGCTGGTCGCCTCGCTCGCTACGGAAATCAGCAGCGCACCGGGCTCAACCCGCGCGGAGCAGGTCGCCGACCTGCTGTTCGACATGGCGCTGGTAGTCGAGGGCGAGGCCCCGCGCAACCCCGGCACCTTCGCCAAAGCACTGGCACAGGTGCTCGACGGCGCGCTCAAGGGCTGAAGGCCAGCCGAAAGCCTTACGGCCGCCTCACTGCATGTGGGCGATGCTGGCCAGAATGGTACCGTCGCCGCGATGCTGGACCAGCAGGGCAATGCCATAGCCGATCCGAGGCGGCCAGGCGATACGGCGACCCTCGCCGCGCCAGTCGCCGAGGTGCTTGATGTCCCGGACCACGTGGCGATAGGCCAGGGTCCGACCGGCGTTCTCGCCTGATTTGATGTGGGTCTCATGGCGGTGGTCAAAGTGCACCAACCAGAGATCTGCGATGCCGTTCAGGCTGCGGGTTTCGGGCAGGTAGATCCAATCTTGGTCCGTCTTGAACATGATCGGATCGCCCTTGTAGGCCATCAGATCCTGATCCAGCAGACTAGTGCGCCCATCGGGAGACCAGTTGCCGCCCACCACGAACTGCGGGGTGAAGATGTAGCGCTTGGCGAGCACGTGGCGGTAGTACTTTTGCCGGTGGGTTGCGCTCTCGCTGGCGAAGGGATCACGCCAGCCGATGTAGTCCCAGTAGTCGACGTGGAACGACAACCCCAGCACGCCGGGCATATCCGCCAGCTCCTCGAGCTCCATGTCGGCAGGTGGGCAGGAGTGGCAGCCCTGACTGGTGAACAGCTCGATGACCAGTGGGTTGATCTGGAACGTCGGCCACTGACCCCAGGTCTGCGCTCCGGCCGTCGGCACCAGCGACACGGGCGCAAGCGCAAGGCCCAAGCCCAGCACCAGTCGCGCCCAAATCAATCGCCAGCCGTTCATCAATATCCGTTTCCCAACTCAAATATCGCCACGTGATTCATAAGCAAAGTCGTATACCGACTCAAATGTCTCACGATTAGGTTGCGCCTAGATACATGCTTATCGAGCGCACCGCCATTCACAAGCCCTTGTTCGGGGTGCGGATTGTCTCAGGGGCGCAGACGCAGAAGGCTCAGGCCAGAGCAAGGGCCAAAGCAAGAGCCACGTCTAAGGCTGAGGTTGAGCTTGAGGTTGGGGCAGGGCCTGAGCCCGTCCCCAGACGCCTCAGAACATGGAGGCTGTCCGATAAACGTGGCGGATGTCGCCATCCCATGGCCCCTCAAAGGCTGCGATCAGCTGATCGGCTGGCGACTGACCGGCTTCGAGCCAGCGCGCGAGAGGTTCCAGCGCTGCCGTCTCATCGCTCTCACCTTCTGGCCCGGGGATCGCCCGCCGACGCAGGCCCGCCTCAGCCACTGCCAGCAGTTCACGGGCAATATCGAGCACCGGCCGACCCGCAATCTCTGCACTCAGGCCGAGCCGCGACACGTCGCGAAGCAGCTGCTGCCGGTCCGCCCGCGTCCAGCCCGCGATCAGGTCCGCCGCCGCCTGCAGGCTATCGGCGTCATAGAGCAACCCGGTCCAGAGGGCGGACAGGGCAACGACGTGATCAACCGGCCCCGCATCGCCGCCGCGCATTTCGAGGAATGACTTGAGGCGAACCTCGGGGAACAGCGTGGTCAGATGGTCGTCCCAGTCCGACTTCAGCGGCATCTCGCCGGGGCGCAGCGGCAGCTTGCGCGCCATGAAATCCCGGAACGACAGCCCGCTTGCGTCCAGATACACGCCATCGCGGTGGACAAAGTACATAGGCACATCAAGAGCGTAGTCGACGTAGCGCTCGAAACCCATGCCGTCTTCAAAGGCGAAGTCTATGCCGCCGGTGCGGTCGGGGTCCGTATCCTGCCAGATCGCGGAGCGGAATGAGCGATAACCGTTAAGCTTCCCGCCGGAAAACGGCGAGTTGGCAAACATGGCGGTCGCGACCGGCTGCAGCGCGAGGCTGACGCGCAGCTTGCGCACCATGTCCGCCTCGGATGAGAAATCCAGATTGACCTGCACGGTGGCGGTCGACTTCATCATGTCGAGCCCGAGCTGGCCCTTCTTCTGCATGTAGGCGCCCATGATGCGGTAGCGCGCCTTAGGCATCCACGGCACCTGATCGCGGGTCAGTTCGGGCTGGTAGCCCAGACCCAGCGCGCCGAGGCCGAGGCGCTTACACAGCGTACCGATCTCACCCACATGCTTCAGGGTCTCTGCCCGTGTCTGGTGCAGGTCGGAAAAGACCGCCCCGGACAGCTCGAACTGGCCACCGGGCTCAAGGGTGATGTTGGCACCCTCCCGGGTCAGGGCGATGACGTTCTCGCCTTCGTAAAGAGGGGTCCAGCCAAATTCGGAGACAAGAGCACTGAAAAGCGTCTGAATATCGCCTGCACCGCCGGCGGCGGCGGCGGCGTCCCGCGCGAAGGGAACTGCGTTGAAGTCACGGAGGTCGTAGAGAAACTTTTCATGCTCCGTACCGATCCGCCACTGTGATGCTGGCTTGCAGCCCTTTTCGAGCGCAAGGACAAGGTCATCACGGCTTTGGATGGGTTGGGAAATCCCGGTCGGTGGAGCAGACAACGACTGTACCTTTTCTGAGCTCTATCTTGTGCAGATGGTCGGATGTCGCTGCACCGTCAAGACAAACAAAGGCTCGTTAGTGTCTGGCTGATCCCCGAAAATCGGGATGCTTGTCCCCGTCTCCGACAAGCGCCTGAAAAACCGCAATCAGGGCGATTGCCGCCGTCTCAGCCTTAAGCACGCGCGGGCCGAGGCTAAGGCCGAAAACATTATCCTGATCCGCAAGCCATTGGACCTCGTCAGGGTGGAAGCCACCTTCCGGCCCGACCAGCAGCGCGCTGGGCGGCTCCGGCTGGAGCTGCTGCACCACCGGGGAGAAGCCACCCGCTTCGAAAGCAGCCCCGATCCGCCCCCCGAACCCCCGCACCGCCTCGCGCAGCGACAAGGGCTGTTCGAGGCTGGGGATGGTCAGGCGTTCGCACTGCTCCGCCGCCTCCACCATGATCGTCTGCAGCCGCTCGGGGCGCAGGCGCTCGGACTGCGTATGCTCGGTAATCACAGGCTGGAAGCGGGTCACCCCTAGCTCGGTCCCCTTGGCCAGAATCCACTCCATCGGCGTTCGCTTGATCGGTGCAAACATCAGGGTCAGTGGGCGCTCAGGCTCGAAGTCGGCGATCGGCTCCCGCAGATCGACCCAGGCGGCTTTCTTGCCCAGTGTGGTAATGACCGCGCGAAACTCGGGGCCCCTGCCGTTGAACAGCCCCAGTTCAGAGCCGACTTCACGCCGCAGAACGTTGCGCAGGTAGTGCGCCTGCGCCTGGGCAAGCTCGAAAGCCTGACCTGCTGCCAGCTCCCCTTCAACGAAGAGGCGGATTGTGGGACGATCGGGTTTGGTCATTCTTGCTCACTGGGCCCGCGTTGATCGAAAAGGCAGCCTCACCCATGGCAAACAATCCGGACGATTTGAAGCCCCGGTTCACGGATATTCAGAGCCAGACGTGGTTTGACCGGGTCCTGCCAGGCTGGACCCGGCCGTTCACACGGCTGATGCGGCTCGACCGGCCGATCGGCACCTATCTGCTCTACATCCCCGGTCTGTGGGGCGTGCTGCTGGCCGCTCTGGCGTCCCGCAATGCCGCAGACGTCGATGCAGGCATCGCGGGTGACGGCGCCAGCCTGCTGCGGGTGCTGTGGATCGGCGGTTTGCTGTTCGTCGGCTCCATCATCATGCGCGGGGCGGGTTGTGTGATCAACGACATGTGGGACCGCGACCTCGACCGGCAGGTTGAACGGACCGCTGGGCGGCCGCTGGCCTCCGGCGCTGTCAGCCTGCGGCAGGCGGGCCTGTTCCTCGCCCTGCTGCTCGGTCTGGGACTGCTGATCCTGCTGCAGATGCGGCCGCTGGGCATCCTGCTTGGGGTAGTGTCGCTGCTTCCGGTCGTGCTCTATCCGCTGGCTAAGCGGGTCACGGACTACCCGCAAGCGGTGCTCGGCCTGACCTTCAACTTCGGCGCCCTGATCGGCTGGGCGGCGATCAGCAACGAGGTCTCGCCCGCCATGGTTCTGCTCTATCTGGGCTGCTGGGCCTGGACCTTTGGCTACGACACCATTTACGCGCATCAGGACAAGGCCGACGACGCCATCATCGGCGTCCGATCGACCGCGCTCGCCTTTGGCGGCAACAGCAAGCTGGCAATCCGCTTGTCCTACATCGTTGCGCTGGTGCTGTGGTTCCTGTCGCTGGCGCTGGTAGCCGACGGCCTGCCCTTCTGGATTAGTCTGTTCGGCCTGATCGCTATTGGGGCCCGCATGATGGCGCAGGTGCAGCGGACTGACCTCGACAGCCCGACGGACAGCCTGCGCGCCTTCAAGGGCGAGCAATGGACCGGCTGGATCTGGGCGGCGGTGCTGGTGCTGGCGCTGGTTCTGGCGGGCTAAAACTGCCGATCCGCCCGCAAGGCTTTTCCGGCAGCTGTGGCGTAAAGAGCGCAGATTTCAGAGGTCAGGTCGCCGCCCCTTCGCCCCCGCCGCTCAGGTCCGCTGGTAGGCCAGCCGCGCCGCGACCAGATCCTCGATCGCTGAACCACAGTTCTTGAACAGCGTAATCTGGTCGTAGAACCGTCGACCGTCGCGCTCGCCCTGTGTCAGATCGAACAGATCGGCGGCGACGTCGTCCTCGGTGATGAGGCCATTGTTCATGGGGATGATGAGATCACCGGCTTCGGCCAGCGCCCCGGTGCGGGTATCGACGAAGATCCGCGCTTTCTGCACCAGTGTGTCGTCGGACTCGCGACTGTCGGGCGAGAACGCGCCCACGAGGTCGACGTGGGTGCCCTCGCGGACCCAGTCGCCGAAAATCACCGGCTCGCTGCTCGCCGTGATGCAGGTGACGATATCGGCGCCGGAAACGGCAGCCTCCAGATCATCTGTCACGCCAATGCTGTTCAGCGCCGAGGCGTCTTCCTGCAGCCGGTAGTTGGCGACGAGTTCTTCCGCGCGCTTTGGCGTCCGGTTCCAGACCAGCACGTCTGAGATCGGCCGCACCGCGCGATGGGCATCGATGAAGTGCCGGGCCAGTGCCCCGGCGCCGACGATCAGCAGCCGCGACGCGTCGCTGCGCGAGAGGTAGCTCGACGCCAGCGCCGAAGCAGCCGCCGTGCGTTTCACCGTGATCATCTCCGCTTCGAGAATGCCACGAACCTTGCCCGTCCCCGCGTCGAGGAACAGGTAGACCCCCTGCACCATGGGCAGGCCCTTGGCCGGGTTGCCGGTGTTCACCGTCACCATCTTGATCCCGAGGTCACCGTCGACCTGCCACGAAGGCATGTTCAGCAGGATGGTGGGATCAGCGTGCACGTTCTCGACGTAGAAGCGATTGCGCAGCGGCGCCTGATAGGGTCGCGCGCTGGCCCCCATGCGGAAGGCACGGCGCAGCGCTTCGATCAGGCTTTTCTGATCGAGGGCAATTTCGATTTCCGGGGCAGTGATGAAGCGCATGGGGTGTCAGATCGCGGATACGGGTTTCGGGGTAACGTCTTCGGCGGGCTGCTCGATGGTCCGGAGGCCAGTGACTTCCGCCTCCAGCCGGTCGATGTCAGCCTCGCGGTCGAGCAGGTCGGCGCGGGTGCGGTCGAGGTCGTCTTCGGTGCGGGACAGCATGCGCCGGGTCTGGCGCAAAGCAGAACGCCGGGAACCGGCTTGGATCCAGACGAACAGCGCCCCGAGCAGGAAGCCGATGATCGCCGTCGCAGCGATCCACAGCGCCAGCGGCTGCACGATCCCGTCCGGGAACACCACGGCCAGCCGCAGGGTCGCGGGTTCAGTGTTCGAGACCACGAACCAGACGAGGACCGCGAGGGTCAGCACGGCCAGAATCGAAGACAGAAACCGGAGCATGGTTCAGCACGCCTCCCAAGCAGCAGATCAGCGCCCGCGGATGCGGGACGCAGCGAAGTCTCGGCGGGGAAAATGGCAGACTTTCGAGCGCCTTGCCAACCCCCGCCCGGGCCCGACACAAAAAAAGGGAGGCCGGGGCCTCCCTGATCTCTACCGGAGCGGAAACGCCAAGGCCTACTCGCTCTTGTCGTTCAGCCGCTCGTGCAGTTGCTTGCCCGTCTTGAAGTACGGGATCGCCTTTTCCGAAACCTCGACCGGCTCGCCTGAGCGCGGGTTGCGGCCGGTGCGTGCCTTGCGCACCTTCACGGAGAAGGCGCCGAAGCCGCGGAGTTCGATGCGATCACCCTGGGTCAGGCCCTCGGTGATCTCGTCAAAGACCGTGTTCACGATCTTGGTAATGTCTCTGAGGTAAAGGTGAGGATTATCTGAAGCGACCAGCTGTATAAGTTCTGATTTCGTCATGATGTCCGTATTTCCCCCTGTTTGATCTGATGCGGTTCCTGCACCGGCGCGACTCCGTTGAGCGCCGCGCCGATGCGGGAAAAGCGGTCGTCAACCCTACGAATCACGCCCTTTCTTGAGCGCTTCGCCCAGAATGTCACCGAGCGATGCACCGGAATCCATGGAGCCGTATTCGGCCATGGCTTCCTGCTCTTCCTCGGTTTCACGGGCTTTGATCGACAGGGAGATCTTGCGGGTCTTCGGATCCATTGCTGTGACCTTGGCATCGACCTTCTCGCCCACGGCGAAGCGGTCGGTGCGCTGGTCATCGCGGTCACGCGCCAGATCGGAGCGACGGATGAAGCCGGTGACCCCTTCGGTGACCTCAACCTCGATGCCGTTTTCCTGCACCTGGGTGATGGTCGTGGTCACGATCTGGCCGCGCTTGATGCCGTCGAGGGCGTTGGCAAACGGATCGTCTTCGAGCTGCTTGATGCCCAGAGAGATACGCTCTTTCTCAACGTCAACGTCGAGAACCTTGGCCGACACCATTGCGCCCTTTTCGAAGTCCTTGACGGCTTCTTCGCCAGAGCGGTTCCAGTCGATGTCGGACAGGTGGATCATGCCGTCGATGTCGCCGTCCAGACCAACAAACAGACCAAACTCGGTAATGTTGCGGACTTCGCCACTGATGGTGGAGCCGACCGGGTTGGACTCGAGGAAAGCTTCCCATGGGTTGGCCATGGTCTGCTTGAGACCCAGCGAGATCCGACGCTTGGTGGTGTCGACGTCAAGAATAACGACTTCCACTTCCTGCGAGGTCGATACGATCTTGCCCGGGTGCACGTTCTTCTTGGTCCAGGACATTTCGGAGACGTGGACGAGGCCCTCGATCCCCGGCATCAGCTCAACAAAGGCACCGTAGTCGGTGATGTTGGTGACGCGGCCGTTGAACTTGGTGCCAACCGGGAATTCCGCTGCCACCGTCTCCCATGGATCGGCCTCCAGCTGCTTCATGCCCAGCGAGATACGCTGGGTTTCGCGGTTGAACTTGATCACCTGTACTTCGACCGACTGACCCACGGTCAGCACTTCGGAAGGATGGTTGATGCGGCGCCACGAAATATCCGTGACGTGCAGCAGGCCATCGACGCCGCCGAGATCGACGAATGCGCCGTAGTCGGTGATGTTCTTGACCACACCCTGCAGAACGCTACCTTCTTCGAGGTTCTGGATCAGCTCCTGACGCTGCTCGGCGCGGGCTTCTTCCAGCACCGCACGGCGCGAAACGACAATGTTGCCGCGCGCCTTGTCCATCTTCAGGATCTGGAAAGGCTGGGCGTTGTTCATCAGGGGTGCAACGTCGCGCACCGGACGGATGTCGACCTGCGAGCCGGGCAGGAAGGCAACGGCCCCGCCGAGGTCGACGGTGAAGCCACCCTTGACGCGGTTGAAGATAACGCCTTCCACGCGGACGCCGTCGTTGAACTTCTTTTCCAGCTCAACCCAGGCTTCTTCGCGACGGGCCTTATCGCGGGACAGCATGACTTCGCCGTCCTTGTTCTCGTAACGCTCGACGAAGACCTCGACGGTGTCGCCGGCTTTGATGGTCGGCTCCTGGCCGGGCATCGTGAATTCTTTAACCGGCACGCGACCTTCAGATTTGAGGCCGACATCGATGATCACCAGATCATTCTCGATGCTCAGTACGGTACCGGAGAGGACGGACCCTTCGAGGGTGTCGCCAATTGATTCGTTGAGGAGGTCCTCGAAGGACTCCATGGCGGCTTCTGCCATTATGTTGGTTTTCCTGTTGATATCGCCCGACCTGCGAAAAGGCCGGACACTGAACGCCACCAGATCGGCGCGCCCAGGGGTTTGAGTTAAGATGTCATATGAAGGTCGTTGCCGGGTCTCGGTGGCCTGCACCGAAGCCGGGTTCTCCCCCCGTTGGTCGTCGTGTTTTCGTCAACCTGGCCGAGCAGCCTCGAAGATCGCCAGCGCCTGAGCGGAGACCGCATCGGCCGTCAGCGCTGAGGTATCGATGATCACCGCGTCGGCAGCGGGCTTCAGAGGCGCATCCTTGCGGGTCTCGTCTCTTTCGTCCCGAACAACCAAGTCGTTGAAAACGCGGTCGTATATAGCGGCAGGGTCGCGTTCCCGCAACTCCAACCACCGCCGTTTGGCCCTGACCTCGCGGGTAGCCGTAATGTAAAGCTTGCAAGTCGCATAAGGACAGATGAACGTACCGATATCCCGGCCGTCGAGCACGGCACCGCCCTTACCACCGGGGGGCGAGTCGGCAAAACCGCGCTGAAAATCGACCAGAGCCTGTCGCACCGGGGTCAGTGCAGCCACCCGAGACGCAGCCTCACTGACCGCTGGCGCGCGCAGATCCGGGCGGTCGAGGTCGGCGGGTCGCAGCGCCCGCGCAAGGGCTTCGAGGGCCTGATCGTCGTCCAGACTGACCCCCTCCCCGAGCGCGCGGGCAGCCACGGCGCGGTAAAGCAGGCCGCTGTCGAGGTAGGCAAAATCGAGGTGCGCGGCGAGGCGTCGGGCCAGTGTGCCCTTCCCCGCCGCGGCCGGACCGTCGATTGCGATAATCATGCGATGTCTGCGCCCAGATCGTTGAACAGGGTCACGAAGGTCGGGAACGAGGTCAGGATGCAGTTGCGATCGTCGACACGCATGCCCTTCTCCGCGACCATCCCGAGGATCAGCGTCGACATGGCCCGCCGGTGATCGAGCTGGGTCTCGACCAGGCCGCCGCCGGGCACGGGGCCGCCGAGGCCATCGATCTCGAGCCAGTCCTCGCCTGAGCGCGTGACCACGCCTGCTGCACCGAGCATGTCGATAATGCCAGCGAGGCGGTCGGATTCCTTGACCCGCAGTTCTTCCAGACCCTCCATCCGGGTGGTGCCGCTGGCCACCGCCGCGGCAACGGAGAGAATCGGGTATTCGTCAATCTGGGAAGGCGCGCGGTCGGCGGGGATCAGGCAGCCCTTGAGCGATGAAGACTGCACCTGCACGTCGGCGACGGTCTCGCCGGCAACTTCACGCGAGTTCACCAGAGCCAGGTCGGCGCCCATGTCGACTAACGACTGGAACAGACCGGTGCGGTGTTCGTTCTGCATCACGTTGGTGATGGTCAGGGCCGAGCCGGTTACGATGGTGCCGGCGACGGCGAGGAAGGCGGCAGAACTCGGGTCACCAGGGACCATGACCGGCGTCGCGCGCAGTTCAGGCTGCCCGGTCAGGGTGATGGCCAGGCCTTCGTTGCTGGCTTCCGAGGTGACGCTGGCGCCGAAGCCGCGCAGCATGCGCTCGGTGTGGTCGCGGGTCGGAGTCGGCTCGATCAGGGTCGTCTCGCCCGGGGCATTGAGGCCGGCGAGCAGCACCGCTGATTTCACCTGCGCCGAAGCCATCGGCGAGACATAGCGCACCGGCATGGCGTCGGCGGTCCCCTGCACAGCCAGCGGCAACCGCCCGCCCGAGCGCGCCATGAAGCGCGCGCCGAACTGGCTCAGCGGGTCTGTCACCCGGGCCATGGGGCGCTTGTTCAGCGAAGCGTCGCCGAAGACCACAGCCGTCAGATCGTGGGTCGCCAGCATACCGAGAATCAGCCGGGTCGATGTGCCGGAGTTGCCCATGTCCAGCGGCAGGGCAGGCTCTCGCAGGCCGCCGACGCCGACACCGGAAACCCGAAAATCATCGCCGTCGCGCTCGATCACAGCGCCCAGGCGCCGCATGGCTTCGGCGGTTGCCATTACATCTTCGCCGGTGAGCAGGCCGCGGATCTCCGTATCGCCAACCGCCAGCGTGCCGAACATCAGAGACCGATGCGACATCGACTTGTCGCCGGGGACGCTGACTTCGCCCTTCAATCCTTGTGCAGGGCGGCTCTGGGCGGGTTCGAGGGGCAGACTGGACATTCGGGGTCTCACAATTCGGGGGTCGAACACGATTTAGCATAGGGTGCTGCAAAGGCGAAAAGCACGGCTCAGCCCAGCCTACCGCATAGCAACAGCGCCAAGGCGGCATTGACACCCGCCCCCGCCTATGGTGCTTGCAGTGGCTTACGAACGCGAAACTGTCGAGGTCGGCATTTATGCCTGAATTGGAAGAAGAATACGGTATCAAGCGCATCTGCCAGAGCTGCGGGGCGCGGTACTATGATCTCAATGCGGATCCTGCCATATGTCCGTCCTGTGGGACCGAGTACGACCCTGAAGCCGTCATGCGCTCCCGCCGGGGCCGCGTGGCCGCCGCAGCCGTCGCCACCGCGAAGGAAGAGGCTGCGCCGGATCCTGAACTCGCCGATGCGGAAGAGGCCGAACCAAAGGCCGATGTCGCCGAAGAGGACGAAGACGAGGATGAAAGCGTCAAGGCCGTGGCTCTCGACGAAGTTGACGAAGACACACTCAAAGACGGCGATACCGATCTGGTCGCGGACGACGATGGCGAAGTTTCGCTCGACGACGACTATGAGGAAGAAGAAGAGGACAACAAGATCGAAGATGACTCGCTGCTCGACCACGACGATGAGCTCGTCGACGGTGGTCTTCCGGTCGATGGTTTCCAATCCGATGAGGATGAATCCATCTGACCCTGAAGGCAGCGGCGCGAAACAGGTGCTGCTGCCGACCCTACCGGTCCTGCCCTGAAAAAGGCTTCGACAAAGCCGATCAGGTTGAGTATGCAGAGCCCGGTTTCCAGCAGCGTGGGGCTATAGCTCAGCTGGGAGAGCGCTACAATGGCATTGTAGAGGTCACCGGTTCGATCCCGGTTAGCTCCACCACTTTCTTCCCGTTTCTGATCGATTTTCGGCGACTGTGTCTCGGGATAGCTGCCCGTCCGGCACCACTCAACCGTGTCCAAATTCGAATTTTTTATACGATGTATTTAAATCTCTAGAAATGAGCCGGTTNTCAGATCAAATTTGATCCTGAGAAAGCAACAATTTTTTTTTGACTATCAATTTTTTCCTCCTAAAAAAAGCGATTGTGAACTGACGTTCTCGAATAAGTTGTAGTAGAGTGACCCNCAGGTCGCCGAGTTACCTAAGTAATCTAGGAGCCTTTAATGANCATGCGCTTGATCAGGTCGCTCGACGACCTGAAGTCCGATCTGCTGCGCTCGATCGATGCCATTGANACCCTGTCCACCCAACCTGCCTGGGCAGAACGATGCAACGTCGACGATGGCGAGTTTTTTGAAGATCAAAGCGAGCGGCTGAACGATCTNGCGACCCGGGTTGCACAGGCAAACCGCTGNATCCTTGCGTCTGCTGGGGTGGTCCTGAGCCTGGTCTTGAACCTTCTGGTATCAAATTNAACGCTGTTTCGGCTCGGTGTGTTTTGGATCAGAGCACAGCCGTCTATTCACGCGAGCGGCCGCTTGGCCGTCCTTCTGCCTATGGCCAGCGGCGCAGCGACCGCCAGCGCAACAAGGCAAAGCGCGAACAGGCCGGAGAGCCGCGCCTCGATCCCGAACTGGCTTAGCATCGCCGCACTCAGGACGTAGCTCAGCCCAAGTCCCAGCAGGGTGATCACCCCGGCGATCAGCCAGGCCTGCCACAGACGACGCGCGAGGCTCCACGCCCCGATGATCGGTGCGCCGAACAGGGCGACGGCGACCACAACCCCGGCCGTGCGCAGGCAAACCGCGCTGGCGGTTGCAACGAGGACAATTTCGAGCCCCCGCAGGCCAAAGCTGGCNACGGGCGACATGAGGGCGAAGGCCTGCCCGTCCATCAGGCTGCGGTTGAGCAGCGGGTAAGCCGCCAGCGCGAGGAGCAAGGCCAGCCCCGCCCCGCCCAGCGCGAGCAACAGCTGNTNCGGCGCCGCCGCCCAAGCCCCCNGCCGNAGCAGGTCNGCCGGGCTCAGAACGTCCAGCCACAGGATCAACTCCAGCGAACCGAACAGGATGTGGTCGAGGTCGATCGCTGCGGTACCGTCCAGCCCACTCAGCGACAGCAAAATCACACCCGCGCCGAAGAACAGCGGAAACAGCGCGGCGATTTCCACGCTCGCCCCCAGTCGGTGGCGTTGGCGCAGCCAACTGGTCAATCCGAGGAACAGGCTGATGACGGNGATGGCGCCGATGAGCATGAGCCAACCNTGTTCACCAGAGAGCAGAAACCCCAGCACCATGCCGGGCAAGACGGCATGGCTGGACGCCTCGGAAACCATGATCTGACCCCGCGGCAGCAGCAGGCTGCCGGCGATGATTGCCGCGACCGCGGCTCCGAACAGGGTGAGCACGATGGGCAGGTCCTGNCTGAGCACNATCATCGGGCCGGAACCCNTTTTCGGCGCAAACCGGCCGCCAGACTCCCCAGCGCCCAGACCACACCGAGGCTCACGACCACCANTGCCCCCGTGGGCAGCGGCAGCACCCCGGCGCTGAGCCATCCGGCGACGCCGGACACCAGCCCACCGACCAAGGCCGCCCCCAGCACAAGCCCGTTGAACGATGCCACCCAAGGCCGGACAATCAAGGCAGGCAGGGTCAGCATGCCGACCAGCAGGGTCAGACCCAGCGCAGGCAGTGCGCTGAGCACCAGCGCCACTGTCGCAACCGCCCACACCAGGTCGAGCCGGGATTGCAGGCCTGCGAGGCCGCTGGCGTGCCGGTCCAGCACCCAATCGTGCAAAGCGCGGCGCAGCAGCAGGAACGCCAGCCCCCAGACCAGCAGCAGCACGAGGGCAGGCAGTACCTTGCCCAGCGTCAACGTGGCGGCATCACCGAGNAGAAGCAGGGTCAGGCCCTTGGTCGAAAACGCACCAGTCGCCTGCACCACACTCAGCAGCACAAGGCTGGAGCCGTAGGCCAGCGCGATGGCCAGCGCCTGACCGGCGCCCACCGAATAGCCACGCCAACGCAGGAAGAAGATGAAGCAGAGGATCAGCCCTGAACTCGCAAAGCCCAGCGCCCAGAGCACCGGCACCGCCAACCACGTCGCCAGACTGAGCCAGACGGTCACGCCCTGCGACAGCACCACGCCGGAGACGACCCCGTGTCCGGCAACGTCGGCGGTCAGGTTTTCACCGCGCAGGCTGACCAGCGCACCGAAACTGCCGAGCAGCAGCCCGGCGCTCACCATACCGACCAGCACGATCAGGGTGTTGTAATCCATGGTCCCGGCTCAGTGGCGGGCTTAGCGGGCAGAAATGCCGAAGGCGCGTTCGAAGGCGTCCGACGCCAGCACTGCGTCCGGCGTATCGAGCGCCGTCACGGTCCCGTCCAGCAGCGCCACACGGTCGAACAGGCTGCGCACCTCGCCCAGATTGTGGTGGACGATCAGCGCGGTTTTGCCCTGAAGCTGAAAATCATCCAGCACCGTGATCAGTGCTTCGCGCGTAGCCGCATCGATGGCCTGAAACGGCTCGTCGAGCAGCATGATCTGCGGGTCCTGCGCCAGTGCGCGGGCCAGCAGCACGCGGCGGCGTTGCCCCCCGGACAGCTCGGATAGCGGGCGCGCCGCGAGGTCGGCGATGTTCAGGCGCTCCAGCGCCGCGTCCACCGCGCGCCAGTCCTCTGCCCCCAGCCGCCCGGTCAGGCCGAGGTGGACCCCCCGCCCCATGGCGACCAGATCCCGGACCCGGCTGGGAAAGTCCCAGTCGGTCTCGTCGGTCTGCGCGACGAAGGCGACGTGCTGCCGAACGGCCCAGAACGGCCGGTCGAGGAAAGTGGCGCTGCCGGTTTCGGGCCGGATCAGCCCCAGCATACCTTTGAGCAGGGTAGACTTGCCGGCACCATTGGCACCGATCACAGCCAGACGCTCACCGCGATTGACGCCGAAGCTCACGTCGTCAACGACCGGCGCGCCGCCGTAGCCCACGCGCAGGCCGGAGACCCGAATAGCCTCATCCACGCTCAGGCTGACATTGCGGTCGGTAATCATGAACAGGTTACTCAGCGCGTTCATTGGGCTATCGCCTCTGTTGGAGTCGGGGAAATCAGGCCGTTCCAGCCCAGAAAGTCGAGCAGGGACGCGGGCGGAACCGGGCGGTGCCCGCTCATGGCATCCGCCATATTGATGGTGTTCTGGATCAGCATGCCGAAGTAGGTCGAACCCGGCTCACCGGCCGGCGCCAAGGCGTCGGAAAACAAGGGCGGCAGCGCCCGCAGGGCCAGACCCCGCCGGGCCGCGCCCTCGCGCAGGGCAGCGATACCGGCGTTCTCCACCGTGGTTTCGCTGAACACGGCGCTCAGATTCTGTTCTTCGATCAGGTCCACGAGTTCGTTCAGCCGGGCGAGTTTGGTTTCGCTGGCCGTCGAGAGCCCCAGCAGCGGCTCGAAGCGCACGCTGTAGCGCTCACCGTAGTATTGAAAGGCGTCGTGCGCACTGACCACCGTGCGCTGTTCAGGGTCGATGTCGGCAAAGACCGCGTCGATCCACGCGTCGGTCTGCAGCGCCGCTTCGCGCAGCATCGCAACCCGCTCCTCGGACAGGTCCAGATCGGTCTGCTCATCCAGCGCCCGCGACAGGCCAACCACCGTCTCGATCCAAAGCACGGGGTTGTGCCAGGTGTGCGGGTCCGGCAGGCCACCGTCACGCAGCAGGTCGTCGGCGGGCTGATAGGCTTCCGCTGCGAGCGCCGGCAGACGCTGCTCCAACTGCCGCATCAGGTCGAGCAATTGTGCCTCGAACAGCAGGCCGTGATAGGTCACGGCGTCGGCCTCGACCATGCTGCGGACATCGGAACGCGTGGGTTGGTAGGTATGGGGGTCGGTACCGGCTCCGAGAAGGGACGTGACCTCCGCCTGTCCTTCAAAAATGAAGGCGAGCGGCTGGGCCAGCATTTGCGTCGTCGTACGCAACACAAAACCCTCTGCCGGAGCGGGACCTGCAACGGACAGCAAAGCCACCAGAGAGAGCGCGAAACCACGCATCAAAAGTCAGTACCCCGCACAGATTGAAGCCTTGGATGTACAATGTAGCTCAAGCTACAAATTGTGCAATAGCCATCGGTGTCGCGTCCGAAGCTGTGTGCCGAATCCTTGAAATCCGCTGTCCGGGCTGTATCAACAGACAGCAACCCATTGAAAGGCAGCGGCCCTTGTCCGACCCAAAGAGCGTTTCAGGCCAGACCGAAAACCCCGACCTTGCGCCTGTGGAGCAGCAGGCGGCCGGGTTCGAAGCTGTGCGCGAAGCGCGGCGTAGCGAGACGGCCGAGGACTACGTTGAGCTGATCGACGACCTGATCAAGGCAACCGGTGAGGCCCGGGTGGTCGACGTCGCCGCGCGCATGGGGGTTAGCCACGTGACCGTGAACCGGATCCTGTCCCGGCTGACCAAGGAAGGCCTGGTCAACACCCAGCCCTACCGGTCAATCTTCCTGACCGACGCCGGCACCAATCTGGCGCAGGAATCGCGGGAACGCCATCGGATCGTGGTCGAGTTTCTCACCGCGCTGGGCATCGATGAAGGAACGGCTGAGCGAGATGCAGAGGGCATCGAACACTACGTCTCCGAAGCCACCATTCAGGCGTTTCAGGACTGGACCGGGAAGATCAGATCTTGAACCTGCTCGAACACCCCTCGCTGCTCGGGTTCGAACCCCTGTTCAACCATCTGGACTTTCTGTCCAAGCAGCGGGGCAGCGACGCCTATCCGCCCTTCGATGTCCTCCTACGCGGCGAAAGCACGCTGGTGGTGCGGGTGGCAGTGGCCGGCTTTACCCGCAACGACCTGCGCGTCATCGCCCAGCCCCATCAGCTGCTGGTCCTCGGCAAGCGGTCGCAGGATGAACCCACCCCGGAGGCGACCGACGTTTTTCACAGTGGCATCGCCCTGCGTGGGTTCCAGCGACGTTTCGCGCTCGGCCCCGGCCTGACCGTGGAAGGGGCCAGCGTCGCCGATGGCATCCTCGAGGTCACCCTCAACCGGGCCCAGACTGGCAGCGACAGCGGCGAAGAAATCAACATCCAAGCCCGGCAATAGCGACCATGGCGCGGCGCTACTTCGAGCAGAGCTCACTGCTGACCGAGGCCGAACGCCGGCAGTTTTACCGGAGCATGGTGCTGTTCCGGCTGACCCTGATCGCCCTGATCTTCTGCATTGTCTGCTGGGTGGTTTGTGCCGTCTTCGGGCCGATCGATCTGCTCGACCAGCGCCCGGTGGCCTTCTGGCTGCTGCCCACGGGCCTGTTCGCCATTCTCTACTACAGCTACGCCCTGTTCACCGAAATGTCGGGTGATCTCAGCCTCGACCGCTGGTGGCGTTGGGTCGGCGCCATCGCGGTGCTGGTGCCCCTGTCAGCCTATTTCACCATCGCGGGCCTGCTGTTTCTGTTTTTCACCGTCAGTGAGGTCGATGTTTTGCTCGACAGCCTGCCGTTCTGGCCGCTGGAAAACCTGAACTGACGGCCCGGCAGGCGCTCAGACTTCGTTCAGCAGAATATCAAGGGCAGCCGCGTCCTCTGCGCCGCGCAAACGCTCACAGAACGTCGCGTCTTTGAACGCCCGCGACACCCGGGCGAGCAGCTTGAGGTGGTCGCCGTTTGCCGTCTCTGGCGCCAAAATCAGAAACACCAGATCAACATCGATCTCGTCATGGGAATCATAGGAAACAGGATCCTGCAGCCGTGCAAAGTAGGTCACAGTCCGGTTCAGCCCGGGCAACTTAGCGTGCGGGATGGCAACTCCGTCACCTGCGCCGGTCGAGCCTTCCTGCTCCCGATCCTGCAGCGCGGACAGCACCTCGCGTTCTGCCACGCCATAGGGTTCTGCAACCCTCTGGGCCAGAGAAAGCAACAACTGTCTTTTGCTCGTGACACTGACGTTCGGATCGATGAATGTCGGTGCGACAAGGGCTTCGTTCAAAACACGTGTCCCAAAAAGTACCGGTGGTGGGCTCGGACCGCTCGCAGTCCCATCGATCGGGCGAACTACTGGCCGGGATCGATCCAACCAATGTTACCATCATTGCGCCGATATACGAGGTTGACCCTGCCATCTGATTCAAACAGGAGAGCGTTTAGGCCCGACAAATCGAGGCGCGCGACCGCTTGCGCGACAGTAAGTCGCTGAATCTCCGTCTGGCGCTCAGCAACGATGGTGGCGAAATCGCCATCTTCAGCCTCGGATTCGCTGGAATCGTCGCTCTGATCAGCCACCGCAGCCTCGAACACCACCGCCCGCGCCGCACGGGTCTCAGCTTCTTCAGCCAGCCCGCGATGGTCATTGAGCTTGCGCTTGTATCTTCGCAAACGCTTGGCCAGTTTCTCCGCCGCCTGGTCGAGGCTGGCATGGGCGTCACCGGTTTCATCACTGGCCTGAAGTTCAAGATTGCGATGGACGTGGACCGTGATCAGACAGTTGAAGCCCCCCGCGCCTTTGGAAAACACCACCTCGGCGCTGAGACCCTGTCCGAAGTACTTATCGAGCAGAGCCGTCACAACATCCTGAGCGCGGGCTTCAAGCGCTGTGCTGACATCCATATGGCGGGAAGTGACACTAATCTGCATGGACTGCTCCTGATCCGTGGTGAGTGAAAGACGGGATAGCGGGGTTTCAAGCCACCCGTCCGTTCGTCTCGCTTCGCCAGAGATAATCACGCCATCACCGGTCCGCAATCAGCCAAGGACAGACTCCCGAGGGTAACAGCCGGTCAGGCTGTGCATGATTGCGTTCAGGCCATGGCCTTCAGCCGACGACGCTTGACTGACGAAGGAATGCGCAGCGCTTCGCGGTACTTCGCAACCGTGCGGCGGGCGATGTCGACCCCATCTTCGCGCAGCAGATCGACGATGGTGTCGTCGGAGAGAATGGCATTGGCTTGCTCGGCATCGACCAGCGCCTTGATCCGGTGGCGGACCGCCTCGGCCGAGTGCGCCTCGCCGTCTCCGGAGGCTGCAATCGACGCGGTGAAGAAGTACTTGAGCTCGAACATGCCGCGCGGCGTGCTGATGTACTTGTTCGTGGTTGCCCGCGAGACGGTGGACTCATGAATGTCGACGGCTTCGGAAATGTCACGAAGGATCAGCGGCTTGAGGTACTGCACACCCTTGGTGAAGAACAGCTCCTGCCGCTCGACGATGGTGGAGGCGACCTTCATGATCGTCTGTGCGCGCTGGTGCAGCGCCTTGACCAGCCAGTTGGCGGTCTGCATCTGCTCATTGAGGTAGTCGCGGTCTTCCTTGCGCAGCTTGCCCCCGGTCACCATGCCGGAATAAATGTTGTTGACCAGCACACGCGGCAGGTTGTCGGGGTTGAGCTCGACGATCCAGCCCCCGGCCGGGTTGGGCCGGAGCAGGACATCGGGCGTCACCACCTGCGCTGCATCGACGTTGAATTTTGAGGCTGGCTTGGGGTCAACCGAGCGCAGCAGGCGCACGCGCTCCACCAGAATTTCCTGGCTGACCCGGCAGACCTTGACGAGCTTGTTCAAATCACCGCTGGCCAGCAGTTCGAGGTTATCCAGCAGGCCCATCATCGGCCCGTCCAAGGCCTTGAGTTCAGCAAGCTGCAAAGTCAGGCATTCCTTCAGATCGCGGGCAAAAATCCCGGTCGGCTCAAAGCCCTGCAGGTGCCGGACCACGCCTTCGACGTGGCTGAGCGGGCAGTCCATGCGCTCGGCAATCTGGTCGAGATCAATGCGCAGGTACCCTGCCTCGTCGAGGTTTTCCATCAGGGTGAAGGCAATCATCCGGTCGGACGGGTCGTCGAGCTCGATGTTGACCTGGCTGACAATGCGGTCGCGCAGCGACTCTTCAGAGGTCAGCCGGTTTTCGAGATCGAAATCCTCGCCGCCGTCAAAACCGCGGCTGCCGCCGCTGCCCCAGTTTTCAAAGGCGACGGAAGCCCCGACCTGCGCGTCGGCGGTGTCGTCCCGCCCCTGCCAGTTATCGTCGATCTCGCTGACGGCTGCAGCACCATCATCCAGCGGCGCCAGCTCTGCACCGGTAGCCACGGCCTCGCCGCCGGCATCTCCGGCCGCGCTCGCGGCTTCAGCGCCTTCCGCCGCCGGCGTATCCGACGAAGCGGTTTCAGAGGGTCCGCGCGCGTCCGCGTTGCTGTCATCGCGTTCCAGCAGCGGGTTCTTTTCCAGCTCGCGTTCGATGTACTCGCTGAGCTCGACGTTTGACAGTTGCAGCAGCTTGATGGCCTGCTGCAGCTGGGGCGTCATCACCAGTGACTGGCCCTGTTTAAGCGTCAGGTTCTGAGATATGGCCACGCTTGTTATCCCACCATCCGAGCATCAGGACAGCGACGGTCCCGAAAATCTGCAACTAAAAACTCATAAACCATTTATCTTTTCTCGTAACGAGATCAAAATGTTCTTTAAATCACACTATCAGTAGCAGAAACCGAATGAATTACGCCAGCGAGGAAAATCTGGCGCGAAGATTGCTTATGCGCCTGAGGCCTTTTCGCCACAGCACGGCCACAGACCGATAAATCGGACAATTCAATCTGATTTTGGCAGTGAAAATCTCTCACCGAAGTAGTGCTTTCTGGCTAATTTATCTGCCGCTACTGCATCGGATGGCCCCTCGACCAGCACTTCGCCCTGATCGATCAGCACCACGTGCTCAACCAGAGACAGGGTTTCGCGGACGTTGTGGTCCGTGATCAGCACGCCGTAGCCGGCCGCCGTTATCGTGCGGATGGCCCCGCGCAGCATGTCGATGGCGATGGGATCCACACCGGCGAAGGGTTCATCGAGCAGAACGATCTGCGGCTTGGTGGCGAGCGTTCGCGCCAGTTCCAGCCGTCGCCGCTGCCCGCCGGAGAGGGTTTCGGCGCGCTGGCCAAGCAGCGCTTCGAGATCGAAGTCGCTGACCAGCCGGTCAAAGTGATCGCGGCGCTGGCGGCGCGGTAGGCCCACTTCCATCACCGCTTCGAGGTTCTGCCGGACGGTCAAGCCCTCGAACACCGCCGCTTCCTGCGGCAGGTAGCCCAACCCGGCCCGCGCCCGGCGGAACATGGGTAGCCGTTCAAGCGACTGGCCGTTGAGGCGGATCAGCCCGCCCCGGCTCTGCACCAGTCCGATGATGGCGTGAAAGGCCGTGCTCTTGCCCGCCCCATTAGGCCCAAGCAGGCCCACAAGCTGCCCCGGCGCAACCTGCAGCGACAGGCTGTGAACCACGGTCTGGCCGCCCCGCTCAACCCGCAGATTTTCGACCCGCAGACCGTCGCTCGTGCTGAATGATGGTGCTTTCATTGACCGCCCAGGGCGCCCGAAATCCGCCCCCCGGTCCCGCCGTCGAGGATGAGGCTGCCGGTGGCGAGGTCATAGACCAGCCCGGCGCCCGAGAGCACCATATCGCCCTGCTGAACCACCGCTGCGCCGTCAAGCCAGACTTTGGACGCAGCTTCGTCAAACCGCAGGCGTTCGGCCGCCGCGCGCCAGTCTGCGCCTTGCAGCGAGGCTGAGCCACTGGCTTCGATGCTTGCCAGCTGGGCGGCGTCGAGTGCGCCGGATCCGCTCTCGGCCGACAGGCGAACTTCACCCCACTGCAGCACGAACGCGCCATCGAGGGTAAAGCGTTCGGCCCCGGTATCCAGCCGCAGCAGGCCGTCGGTGACGAGGCGACTGCCGTCGAACTGCAGCACCACACCGGGACCAGCCAGATCGACGTCACCGCTGTCCGGGCGGAGGGTCATAACAGCGGCGCGGGCTGTAACCAGCGGGCTGCGCACAAAAACACCACCCGAAGCCTCAACGCTGGAAACGGTGCGACCGGCCGCGCCCAACCGCGCCTCGACCGCATCGGCCAGCACTACCCAATCGCCGGCGACCAGTTGCACCTCTCCAGTGGCGCGGTAACGGCCGGCGGCTGCGTCGAAAGCGATGCCCTCTTGCGCCGTCAGGTCGAAACCGCCGCTGGTCACGCGCGACTGTGCCAGCGCCGACGATGTCAGCCCGGGCAGCACAGCGCCAAGCACGCTGAACAGCGCGCTGGTGAGAAGAGGAGACAGAGGCCTTTTCATGCCGAAGACCTTAGCCCAGTCGCCCGGCAGAGACCATTAACGACTGGTTGAGAGCTGCGCGGGGCCTTCCAGTGTAACCGAGGCACCATCGGGGTCGAGGATGGCAGCACCCTGCCCGCGCAGGACGGTTCCGTCAGGCCCGGTAAGCTCGACCGGCCCCTCCAGCCGGATCGCACCGTCGCCCCCGCCTGCCGCGAAGTCGGCGTCAGAGCTGCTTTCGCTCGGCGTGCCTGCCGTTGTCAGGACGGGTACGGCGCTGCCGCCGATTTCGGGGGCCCGGGTAAGAAAAGCGGCCGCTGCGATCCCGCAACACAGCAGGATCAGCACCAACCGCGCGAGGCCGACCAGCCGACCCCGCAGCGTCGCGCGGCTTCGCGGTTCAGCTGTGGGCAAAGATATCGCGCTCGTCCCAGCCGAGCAGGTCGAGCTGGGCGCGGTAGGGCAGAAAATCGAAGCACTGCTGGGCCAGTTCAGTGCGGCCTTCGCGCTCCAGCAGTGCGTCGAGATGCTCCTTCAGCGCGTGCAGGTGCAACACGTCAGAGGCGGCATAGTCGAGCTGCTCGGGCGTCAGGGTCGGCGCGCCCCAGTCGCTGGTCTGGTTGAACTTCGAGATTTCGACGCCGAGCATTTCCTTGCACAGATCGCGCAGGCCGTGGCGGTCGGTGGTGGTGCGGATCATGCGGCTGGCGAGCTTGGTGCAGTAGACATTGGTCATCAGCACGCCGAGGTAGGCGAAGACGCTGGCGATATCAAAGCGCGCGAAGTGCATGAGCTTGAGCCGCGCCGGATCGCCCAGCTGCCGACACAGGTTCGGCGCCAGCGCAGACGCAGACGCAGACGCCGAAGCCGCCGCCCCGGCGAAGGGCGCGGTTCCGGCCCTGTCGCGCTGGGGCATCTGCACGAGGTGCGCGTCGCCCTTGCCGTCGCTGACCTGCACCAGACACAGCCGGTCGCGGGTCAGGTTCAGCCCCATGGTTTCGGTATCGATGGCGATGACCGGTCCCAGATCAACGTCGTCGGGCAGGTCTGCCTGATGCAGGAAGTTCGCCATGACAACCCTCTTCGTGGCTTCGGGGAAAGGCGCAACCGGCGGCGCCGTCTGAAAGGCAGTGTGCCTGCCTATAGAGGCTTGGGGCAAGGGTCAAGCACGCCGCCGCTTGCATCAATTATGGGTCTGGGCAGCAACAGAGCGGGAATGAGGGCTTGACCGCGCGCTTAAACTGGGTTGCCTCAGACAGGACAATGAACCCTCGCGGACGACGCCCCGGAAACCCGGCATCCGTCACCGCGCGTTGACAGAAAGACGAGTAGCATGATCGGTCGCGCAGATATCGAAGCCGCCTACCAGCGGATCGCCCCCTACATCCGGCGGACACCGGTGATGCAGATGGACGCTGATGCGCTTGGACTTGGCTATCCGGTTACCTTCAAGATGGAACACCTGCAGGCAACGGGTTCGTTCAAGCTCCGGGGCGCCTTCAACAATCTGCTGACCAGCGAACTCAGCGAGGCCGGTGTCGTGGCCACCTCGGGCGGCAACCACGGCGCCGGCGTCGCCTACGCCGCGACAGCGCTCGGCATCCCCTCGACCATTTACGTCCCAGCGGCGATCGCAGCCGAGGTCAAGCTTCGCCGCATGCGTGGCTTCGGGGCCGAAGTCGTGGCCGTTCCCGACCCGGTGAGCGATGCCTACGTCGTGTGCCTGGCCCACGCCGCCCGCACCGGCGCACTGGAAATCCACCCCTTTGACTCCGATGCTACGCTGGCCGGACAGGGCACGGTCGGCCTTGAATTGTCGGCACAGGCCGAGATTGACACCCTGCTGGTGTCGGTGGGCGGCGGTGGGCTGATCGGCGGCGTCCTCTGCCACTATCAGGACGATCTGCGCATCATCGCGGTCGAGACCGAGCTGACGGCATCCATGGCGCCGAGCCGGGAGAAAGGCGAGCAGGTCACGATCATGCCGGGCGGGATCTCTGCCAGCGGCCTGGGGGCCAGCGCCATAGGCGACCGTGGCTGGGCAGCAGCACAGAAGTGGCTCGACGGTCATGCCGTTGTCTCCGACGCCGACACGTTCGAGGCCCAGCGGCGGCTGTGGGATGCCAGCCGGATTGTGGTCGAGCCCAGCGCGGCGACCGCCCTCGCGGCCCTGACCTCGGGCGCCTATGTCCCGGAAAAGGACGAGCGGGTTGCTGTCCTTCTGTGCGGGGCCAACGCCGAACCCGACTGGTTCATAAACGAGGCCTGAAACCCGGGGCGAGGCGCTAAGATCGGGGGATATCTTCCGCTATCCCCCGGCAGGGGAATAAGCTAATCTGGTCGCATAATGAGGCAAAAGTCGCTTCATGTGCGAGCGACTAGGTTGCAATCGCCCCACTTGACCGTCCGGAGAGAGCCGATGCGGAAAATGAGCCGAAACGCCAAAGTCCTGACCACCCTGGTTGTGCTGGTTTTTGCCGGAGCCATCGCCGCCGCGCCCGACACCGCCGAAGACGTGCTGGTGGGCTGGTTGGAAGACAATGACTGCAGCCTGACCTTCGACGACTACATCGACCGCAGTTTGTCAGTCGAAGGCTTCGCCCCCATCGACATGAAAAATGCCATGGACTCTATGATCGAGGAGGGCGGGCTCCGCCGCGACGTGGACGGCAATCTGGTGCTGGTCAGCGGTAATCTTTGTGAGGGAACCGCGGTCGCAGAGCCGGAAATCCTAACCGGTACCCCCGAACAAATCCTGGTGACGATCTTCGAGGAGAACGGCTGCGACATCAGCCCGCGCACCCTGATCGAAACTGCAATGGCACAGGGCCTGACCCGGGCTGACATCGACGAGGCCGGCGAAGGCCTCGACGACCAGGGGGCGTTTGTGAACAGTGAAGTCGGTCTGCAGCTGGTCATCGGGCCGGTTTGCCGCTGACAACGGACAACTCCCGCTGAGAACCCGCTCAAGAAGCAAGGTCCCGAGCCGCCCCTAGCGCCCCACAGAAAGCACGTGGATCTCGCCGTTAAACACCGCCGCACCGGCGTCGGCGAAACGGTTACGGTCGACCAGCTGCCAGCCGGCAAAGTCATTGGTCTTTAGGGTAAAGCCGGTGCCGACAAAAAAGACTTCGCCCTCGTGCTCGATCATATTGCCTAGCCAAGCCCCGCCCTCGAAGAACAGATTTTCCTGCCGCTCAAAGGTGAGCCCGTCCTGCGACGTCGCGTAGAAGCCAACGCCAATATTGGTGTGATCGGGCGAAATAAGGTGCCAGAGGCCATCGAAGAAGATCACGCTGCAGTCGTTGATAGGGCCATCATCGAGCTTGATACGGTCACCCGGCTCAATCCGGAAAAACACGCCGTCGTCACTGATGGCTGAGCCGATGCTGAAATCTCGTACAGGGGGCCGAGCTGCACTGTTGTTGCGGGTGAAGTACATCCGGTAGCGCCCGTCATCAAGCCGAACCAGCGCCGGGTCGAAGGGATACTTGTGCCGGTCCCGGCTGCTAAAGTCAGCGTCGAAGGTCACGATCTGCGGCGATGTCCAACGGCCGTCAATGAGGTCGCTGTAGCCGATGTGGTCGAAGAAACGAATGGTGCTTTCATCGGTTGGCGCCCACTGGAAAAAGGCGCGAAGGCCCTCTTCAACCTTTATCAGGGCGGGGACACCCGCCTGATCCACCGCGAGGCTACGGCTGCGGTCATCGATTTTGAAGCCACGACTGGCCTTGCCCGTAACCCACTGCAGGTTTGTCTTCCATGGCCCGTTGGCAGACAGGTTGCGTGGCATCTTGTGATCAGCGCTAGCGGTCATTGGCGTTAGTGCAGTAGCCATCAGCAGGTAGACCGTGGCTCCAATAATCCGAAAGTTCATGACCATTTTCCTCGTTCACGGCAGTCCGTGCGCTGAGATTAGCATAATTTATGCAGCGCCTTCAGGTCGACTTTTGGTTGAGCTCTACCCTCACCCCAGCACCGCCATCGCCACCAGCTGGAACCGGCACGCGCCGGGCAGATCGACCTCGTGCGCCTGCCGCGCCGGGCGCTGCATGGGGTCCGGCCACAGCCGTTCCCAGTGCACATTCGCCGTCGGTCGGTCCTGCCGGTCGGCGAAGTAGAGGTCGACCTTGACCACGTCCTGCAGCTCTGCGCCGCCCTCGGCCAGGATCGCGGGCAGCTGCTCGAAGGCCAGCCGGATCTGCTCGGCCGTCTCCGGCGCATAGTCACCGGTTGCCGGATCCTTACCCAGCACCCCGGACGTTAGCAGCACCCCCCGGTGCACTGCCGCGTTGGGCACGGGGTTCAGGTGTTGGGCCGCGCCCTTGGCGTAGATCGAGCGAACCATTCAGGCTCCGCCCTGCTGGTGCCGGATCGGGTTTTCCAGCCGGCCAAGCGGGTCAATCTCGATGGAAATCGACCCCTGCTGCTGGCCGATCAGCACGCTCTTGTGCCCGCGGGGAAACTTGTCGTTGCCCTTGCCCGTGGTGCCGAAGCTGAGCAGGTCACCCGGGCGCAGGGTGAAGTGCTGGCTGGCTTCGGCGATGCAGCGCTGGATGGAAAAGCGATAGTTACCGGTGTGGTCCTGCGTGAAAACATCATCGTTGAGCCGCCCGGTAACGTGCAGGTCGTTGGGGTCGTCGATCTCATCCGCCGTGGTGATCCATGGCCCCATGGGGCCGAAGGTATCCGTGCCCTTGGACCGCGTGTGATAGACGAAGTAGGCGTCGGTATCTTCTTCCCCGTGCAGCCGCCGCCAGGTGTAGAACTCCGGCCGCGCCATATCCGGCGGGTAGGTTACGGCGATGCTGTCCTTCATGAATTTGAGGCCGTGGCTGGTGATGTCGTTGTGGATGAGGAAACCGAAGATCACGTCCAGCGCGTCTTCCTCCCGCACGTGCTTGGCGCGCTTGCCGATCACGGCGCAGACCTCGGGCTCGGGGATGACTGCGCCCCAGTCCGGGTCGACGATGATCTCCTTGCCTGAGCCGATCATGCACGAGGGCGGCTTGAGAAAGAAATTGGGGACGCCGGGATCGACGTGGGCGTTGCGCATCAGCTCTCGGTTGTTGAAGGCGACGTTGAGGATCATCGACGGGTTGGGCAGCGGCGGCGCCCAGTCGATGGTCTCCGCAGCTTCGCCAGGCAGCGCGTCGGGGTCGAGGCGGTACAGCAGGTCGGGCTGCTGGTCGCAGGCCTGAACAAGACCGAGCACGTCGTTAATCCGGCCCAGCCCGGCGACCTCTGTCACGTCGGCGAGGGCGCGGACGGCGCCGTCAGCGCCTCGGACGATGGCCTGTTCCCGGCCATCAAGGATACGGGTGCCGAACTTCATGCTGCTCCTAGCTGTTGGCGAGAAAGTCCTCGAGGGTGACGGGCGGGGCATCGAGGGTCGGCGGGCTGACCGCGACGCCTTCGAATTCCGAGGCTTCGTAGAACCACTTCTTCGACGCCGGAAAGCCCCAGATCTGGGACCGCCGGGTATCGCTGAGGTCCCAGCGGGTCGGCGGGTGATCCTGATCGATGACGTTGTAGTGGCTGGTGAAGGTCTCGACCCGGTGCCCGTCGGGGTCGCGGTAGTAGACGAAGAAGGCGTTGCCGATCCCATGCCGCCCCGGCGCCCGGTCCATGGTTTCCGCCAGCCCCAGTGACGCCATCACATCGGCACCGTGAATGACGTTGGCGATCTCCGGCGTGTGGTAGGCGAGGTGGTGAAGGCGCGGGCCAGCGCCGTTGGAATAGACCACGTCCTGGGTGTTGTTCTTGCGCTTGAGCCAGACACCCCAGAGCTCGTCGGAGCCGTCTGTCGCCGTGTACTCGGTTAGGCGGAAGCCAAGGTCGATATACCAGTCGTAGGCGGCCTGCACGTCGTGGGTCGCAACCTGCACGTGGTCGAGAAACACCAGTTTTCCACCCGCGTGGGTGTGGAAGTGGCGCATGCGGTTTTCCGGGCCGGGCATGGTGGCGGTGAACTCGACCGGCACGCCGACCGCGTCGACAACGCGCAGGGTCAGGCCCTGAAAGGGGCGCTCGACCCAAGCCGGGTTATCCCCCCGCGCCGACAGCCAGTCGAAGGCACGCCGCAGATCATCGTCGCTGAACATGCGGTAGCCGATGGCCCGAACCTGCCCGGGGCCGTCCCGGTCAACCTTGTCAAAACGCAATGAGTGGTGGGCGACTTCTTCGATAGCGCGCAGGCACAGATGCGCGTCACTGTGCTCGGTCACCTCCAACCCGAGGCCGGACTCATAGAAATAGCGGGTGGCATCGAGATCGCGGCTGGTCAGCACCACGTGGCTCAGGCGGGTGATGTTGAACGGGACATCGGCGACAGGGTTGCTCAGCACCATGATTGTTTCCTCAACCCGCCGGCCCGCGGGCTCGGCATTACCGGCTCGACGCTACTTGAGCCTTCGGTGATGATCAACCGCAGTCACTCTGGCAGACAGAAACAGGCTTATCGACAGCCGCAATCGCGGGCATGCTGGCTGGCAGCAAGCAGGACCAACGAAATGCCGGATACCCTCAACTACAGCCTGATGATTGCGCCCAACGGGGCTCGGCGGACCACCGCTGACCATCCGGCACTGCCGGTAACGGCGGCCGACCTCGCCCGCACCGCGCGCGCCTGCCAGCTCGAGGGCGCGACGGCGGTTCACCTGCACGTACGCGACGACGCGCAGGGTCACAGCCTCGACCCCGACCGCTATCGGGACGCCATGGCCGCCATTGCCGAGCAGGCGCCGGGTCTGGGCCTCCAGATCACGACGGAAAGCGCCGGGCGCTACCAGCCGGCCGAGCAGCTTGCCTGCCTGCAGGCGCTCCGACCCGCCGCCGCGAGCGTTGCGGTGCGGGAGATGGCGGCCGATCCGCAGGTCGCGCGGCGGGCCTATGCCTTCGCGGACGAGGCCGGGATCGAGCTGCAGCACATCCTCTATACTCCGGCCTGTGTGGCGCAGCTGCAGGCATGGCGCCGCGACGGCCTCGTGCAGCCCACCCAGAACCGGGTGTTGCTGGTGCTGGGCCAGTATGTCCCACAACGAGACGCCAGACCCGATGACCTGCTCCCCCTGCTGACGGCACTGAAACCCGACCCGGCACGGGACAGCTGGCACGCCAGCGTCTGCGCCTTCGGCGCGCTGGAGCACCGCTGTCTGTCGGCGGCAAAGGCACAGGGACTGGGTGTTCGGCTCGGCTTCGAAAACAGCCTCTGTGACGAGGATGGCAGGCCGCACGTCGACAATGCGGCATCGCTGCGGGCCTTTCTGAACCGGGAGGATCGCCCGTCGTGAGCCGCAACGCGCAAATCGTCCTGACCAAGCTCTGCATCGGGCTGCTGGCGTTTCTGTCCCCGGCGCTGGCGGACCCGTCCGGGACAGGGAGCGCGGAGACAGACCCAGCGGCTTTCCCAGCTGGAGAAACCACAGCGCTGCGCCTTGAGGTCGACGGCATCGCGCGCCGGGCGCTGGTCTACCGCCCCGAGGCCACCGTCGGCGACACCGGTTCGGGGCTGATGCCGGTGCTGCTGGCCTTGCACGGCTATGGCAGCCGCGCAGAAGACTTTTCCCGCTGGGTGGACCTGCGCGGGCTGGCCGACCGCAACGGCTTTGTCCTGATCTACCCCGAGGGCCTGCCCATCGCGGGGGTCGCCGACAGCTTCCACTGGAACCCGGCACCCGGCTCCAAAAACAACAAGAGCAGCAGCGATGATCTGGGCTTCATCGACGCAATGCTCGACCGGCTCGACGGCCCGCTGCGGCTGGACCCGGCACGCACCTACGCCGTTGGCTACTCCAATGGCGGGATGATGGCCTATGCGCTGGCCTGCTATCGCGCGGCGCGGTTCGCCGCCGTCGGCATCCACGCGGGAACGATGCTGGCTGACACCGCCGCGACCTGCCGGCCCGAGGGGCGGATGCGTCTGGCGGTGTTCCACGGCACGGCGGATGGGGTGCTGCCCCTGACCGGCGGCGAGGGCGGACTTTCGCTTGATGCGATCACCACGCACTGGAGTGGCCTGCTGACCCTGACCGAGCGCCCCGGGCTGGGGCTGGTTGCAGACCCCGTCGAACGCCGGGTCTTCGGCGCAGCTGGCTCAGCGGAAAGCAGCTTTGATGAAAACGTCGGCCTCGTGGTCCACGAGGTTCGGGGGCAGGGTCACGTCTGGCTGCGGTTCGAGATCGACGGCCAGAGCGCCGATGACTGGCTTTGGGGCTTCTTTACCGGCAGCAGCCGCTGACTGACCGTGAAAGACCGGCACTCAGGCACGGCACCCGGAAAGCCCGCAAGGATAGCCACTTTCCGACGCCAAAGGAGGGATGACGCTACACCGCGCTGCGGCAGAGAACGATCCACCGCCGCAAAAAAGGCCATCAGAAAAGAGAAGATGTGGCGCCCAGGAGAAGCACCACTTTACTTGTTTTTATTCCTATATTTCAATGGCTTAGGTAGTGCCTAGGCAAGTCTGTGTACATCTTAGTGTACATAACTGCGTCGCCCTAAACGTCCAATACCCCCCCCCTTGCCTAGAAATATTGGGGGGCAGCCTGAAAATGAGATCGCTATGATTTTCGGGCGATTAATCAAGAAAGAGCACGACTAGTCCGGCGGGCTCACCCCGGTGCCGTGTACCGTCACGGACAGCCGCTTGCTTCCGCACTTCGAACACTTTAGCCGGCGCATCACCTGGTCATACGGCACGTTGCCGTGGCCGTCCTGGGCCAGCTGCTCAAACGGCACAAAGCCAGTGTGCTGGCAGTCGCTACACGCTGCGCCAAAGAACAGGCTCCGGCACTCGGATATGGTCGGGAATGTAGACACTCGCGACTGTACGTATGCATTGAAAGCGCCGTGAGCACCCCCCATCTCGCAAAAGGCCAGGGCAGTCGCTATTTCGCGGTCTCCGGACGCGCCGGACGCCTCCATATACGCCGATTTTTGAGATTAGGTTCTACAGAACCACTGTTACCGCCAAAAACGACAAT
>PAGB01000062.1 GCA_002711265.1 Rhodospirillaceae bacterium | reverse complement strand
TTAAGAACAGACACGTCACTGAATTCAGGGAGATCAGATCATGGCAATGGCAGAATCATCTTTCGCCGGCTCGACCCCAAGCGGGGCCGATCTTCAGCGCCACTTTGGCGCTTCGGCCGCAGACAACATCACCGGCTACCGTTCGTTCGAGGCTGGTTCCTTCAAGTTCCGCCGCGATGAGTACTTCGCGCATATCCAGTGGCCCGGGGGCATCCACCAGATGCCGATCGACGTCTTCCTCCGCGCTCTGATGCGTGACGTCGCCTGGGGCTTCTTCTACGGGACGGTCAACTTCGACACCGTGTTCGGCACCATCAACTACTATGGTGAAGTCGACATGTTCGCCGGGAAGACCAACGAGGCCTTTACCTCCGTGGGTCGCGACTTTACCGAGCGTTTCCAGTCCGATGAGTTGATGGCGACCTTCAAAGACATGGTCTCCGACTGGACCAATGAAGGCTACGACCCCTTCGCAGCCCCACAGGAAACTGGTGTGCCATGGGGCTCGAAGAACGGTGACAACGAGGAAGCCATCAGCCGCGAGCGGGTCACCGCCAAGCGCATGGTGGGTCTGCCCGGCGACACGCCGGTGCGCACCGACGACAACGGCTTCCCCGTGAACCGTATGTTCGCCGATGTCGAGCAGGACCAGCCCGAGTTCCACGTCGAGCCGGGCTTTGAAGACGAGTTTTCGGCCTTCAACCTCTTCTCCTACCTTTCGCGCTCGGACGTGACCTGGAACCCATCGGTCTGTTCGGTGGTCAACGAAAGCCTGTTCTGCCCGACTTCAGAAGAGTTCATTCTCCCTGTCGAGCACGGCAACGACCGCTGTGAGTGGTTCCTGCAGCTTTCCGATGAGATCATCTGGACCATCAAGGACGGTTCGACCGGTCGCTACAGGGCGCAGGTCATCGCCAAGGCCGGCGATATCTGCTGCATGCCCGCCGACATCCGGCACCAGGGCTTCTCGAACAAGCGTTCGATGCTGCTGGTCTGGGAAAACGGCTCGCCGAAGATTCCGGACCTGATCCGTGAAGGCAAGGCACCCAACGTCGCCGTTCAGTTCTGATCGGGCGACCGCAGCACCAGCAATCGGGCGCAGCGGCGGCCGGGACCACGAACCCCGCCGCCCGTGCCCCCCTGAATTTCCACGTTTTTAACGGCCCAACGGGCTGAAGGGCGAAGCCATGGCTGAAGCATACAAGGGACCGACGCAGCTGATGATCGGTGGCCAGTGGGTCGACGGAGTCAGGGGACAGACCATCGATGTGCTTAACCCCTTCAACGCCACCAAGATCACGGCCATTGCCGAGGCGACCGAAGAAGACGTCGACCTTGCCGTTGCCGTGGCCAAAGCGGCCTTCCCGGCCTGGGCGAAAATGGCGGCGCACGACCGCGGTGCGCTGATGCTCAAGCTCGCCGACGCCATCGAGGCCCGGGCCGAAGAGTTCATCGCACTGGAAGCACTAGATACCGGCCACCCGGTGATGGACGCGCGCCGTCTGGACGTCCCGCGCACGGTGCTCTGCTTCCGCTACTTTGGCGGCATGGCCGACAAGCTGCAGGGCGATGTCCTGCCCGTGGACGCCGGTTTCCTGAACTACGTCAAGCGCGAGCCGATTGGCGTGGTCGGCCAGATCGTGCCGTGGAACTTCCCGCTCATGTTCACCAGCTGGAAGCTGGGTCCGGCACTGGCCGCGGGCAACACGGTGGTGATGAAGCCCTCCGAGCTGACACCGCTGTCAACGCTGCGGATCGCCGAGCTGGCGCTCGAAGTCGGTTTCCCGCCAGGCGTGCTGAACGTTGTCCCGGGCTACGGGCACACGGCGGGTGCACGGATTGCCGAGCATCCGGATATCGGCAAGATTTCCTTCACTGGCTCGACCGCCACCGGTCGTTCGATCGTTAAGGCCTCGGCCGGGAACCTGAAGAAGCTGCAGCTGGAGCTGGGCGGCAAAGGCCCCAACATCGTCTTTGAAGACGCCAACATTCCCATGGCCGTGGGCGGCTCCGCCTTCGCCATCTTCCACAACCAGGGCCAGGCCTGCATCGCCGGTTCGCGGCTGATGCTGCACGAGAGCATCGCCGACGCCTTCCTAGAAAAGTTCATCGGACTGGCGAAGTCGATCAGGCTGGGCGACCCGCTGTCGGCCGAGACCGAGTTGGGGCCGCTGACCTCGAAAATGCACCTCGATCGGGTGTTGGCTTACTGCGATGTTGCGGTGGAGCAGGGGGGGGAGATCCTGTGCGGGGGCAAGGTGCCCGATGACCCGGCGCTGGCCGACGGCTACTTTGTCGAGCCGACCATCGTTCGGGCCAAGGCGACCGACCAGGTTTCGTGCGAGGAGGTGTTCGGCCCCTTTGTGGTGGTCACGACCTTCAAGGATGACGAGGAAGCGCTGGCCGAGGCCAACAACACTGCCTACGGGCTGGGTTCGGGGCTGTGGACCAACAACCTGACCCGTGCGCACCGCTTTGCCGACGGCATCCACGCCGGCATGGTCTGGATCAACAGCTATAAGCGCGTGCACCCGGCCTCGCCCTTTGGCGGGTTCGGCGAGTCCGGCTACGGCCGCGAAATGGGCTTCGAGGCCATGCGCGAATACACGCAACCCAAGTCTGTCTGGGTCAACGTCGACGCCCAGATCCCACCCTTCTATCAGCGCTAGGGGCAGGGCGATGGACAGTTTCATCTTCAAGGGCCTGCCCACCCGCGTCATCTTCGGGCGCGGCAAGCTGGCGGTACTGGGCCATGAGGTTGAGCGCCTCGGCCTGACCCGCGTGGCGGTGCTGACCACCCCCCAGCAGCGGGCAACGGGGCAGGAAATCGCGGGGCAGCTGGGCCCGGTGCTGTGCGCGGGGCATCTGGACACCGCGACCATGCACACGCCGCTTGAGGTGACCGAAGACGCGCTGGCCTGGTGCCGTGAACACCGGGTTGACGGGCTTGTTCCCGTTGGCGGCGGTTCGACGGTCGGCCTGAGTAAGGCACTGTCGCTGCGCACCTGGCTGCCGCAAATCTGCGTGCCGACGACCTATGCCGGCTCGGAGATGACCGACATCCTCGGCCAGACCATCGATGGCAAGAAGCAGACCCAGCGAGGGCCGGAAATCCAGCCGCAAGTGGCGATCTACGACCCGGACCTGACCGACACCATGCCGATCCCGCTGAGCATCACCAGCGGCTTCAACGCCATCGCCCATGCGATCGAGGCGCTGTACGCGGTCGATGCCAACCCGATCATCGAATACATCGCGACCGAAGGCATTCGGAAGCTGGTCGGCGCCATGTCGGAACTCGAAGGCCCGAACAGCCGCGCGGCCCGGGACGAAGCGCTGCAGGGCGCCTGGTTCTGCGGGGTTTCGCTCGGCTCCTGCGCCATGGCGCTGCACCACAAGCTCGCGCACGTGCTCGGCGGCAGCTTCAACCTCCCCCACGCGGAGAGCCACACGGCGCTGCTGCCGTTTTCCATTGCTTACAATGAACCCGCGCTCAACGGCCAGCTCGATACCGCGCGTCATGCGCTGCGGACCGACAACCTGGCACAGGCGATCTTCGACCTCGCCAAGACCCTGGGCGCCCCCACCTCTTTAGCGGAAGTCGGCATGCCGGCCGACGGCATCGACGCAGCGACGGAGATCGCGATCTCCCAGCCTTACAGCAATCCCCGGCCTCTCTCGCGAGAGGGGATCCGGGCTCTACTGGACGACGCATACCACGGGCGCCGGCCATCCTGAGACCCATCGTGGACCCTAAATCTTCATTGATGTGGCGCCTTCGGCAACGAAGGCGTCGGGAGGACAAAATGACTAAACTGAGATTTACCCGTCGTAACGTACTGCGCACGGGTGTTGCGGGTGGTGCAGCGGTTGCTGCCGGCTCGCTGTTCATGCCGGCGGTTCACGCACAGGCTTCCACCAAGATTGGTTACGTTACCCCGGCAACGGGTCCGCTCGCGGGCTTTGCCGAGGCCGACGACTTCGTCATCGGCAACATCCGTGACATGTTCGCTTCAAAGGGCGTGGAGATTGTGGTCAAAGACACCCAGTCCTCGCCAGCACGGGCGGCCGAGGTCACGCAGGAGCTGATCGCCGAGGGCGTTTCCATGGTACTCGTGGCATCGACGCCTGAGACCACCAACCCGACCGCTTCGGTCTGTGAAGCCAACCAGGTCCCCTGTATCTCGTCCGTAGCACCGTGGCAGCCCTACTTCTTCGGGCAGGGCGGCGATCCGGCGACCGGCTTCAACTACTCCTACCACTTCTTCTGGGGTCTGGAAGACCTCATGGCCGTGTTTGCGGGCATGTGGAACCAGCTGGACACCAACAAGAAGGTCGGCGGTCTGTTCCCGAACGACGGTGACGGCAACGCCTGGGGCGGTGCTTTCCCCGGCTTCTTCGGCGCTCAGGGCTTCGAGATCGTTGATCCGGGCCGCTACGAGAACCTCAACAGCGATTTCTCCAGCCAGATTTCGGCCTTCCAGTCCGCTGGTGTCGATATTCTGACCGGCGTGCCGATTCCGCCTGACTTCACCACCTTCTGGAAGCAGGCGCTGGCGCAGGGCATGAAGCCTAAGGCGGCTTCTATCGGTAAGGCGATCCTGTTCCCGGTCGCGGTTGAAGCGCTGGGTAACGACGGCCACAACCTCTCCTCCGAGGTGTGGTGGACCCCGTCGCACCCCTTCACCGACAGCCTGCTCGGCCTGTCGGCGGCGGATGTTGCCGGTGCCTATACCAGCGCGACCGGCCGCCAGTGGACCCAGCCGATCGGCTTCGTCCACGCCCTGTTCGAGGTTGCTGACCGCGTGATGGAAACCGCCGGTACCGGCGCGGATGACGTCGCGGAAGCGCTCAGCACCCTGAGCATGGACACGGTTGTCGGTCCGGTTGACTGGACCTCCGGCCCGGTCAAGAACGTCTCCAAGACCCCGCTGGTTGGTGGTCAGTGGCGCGGCGATGGCAATGGCAAGTACGACATGGTCATCACCGAAAACGCGCTGGCGTCGAACATCGCGCTGCAGGGCAGCATGGAGCCGATCTTCGGCTAAGCCAAGCAATGCCGACTTCGACACCCTCGAAGCCGGAAACAGGGGCAGGTGGTCAAAGCCTGCCCCTGACCCTTGTCTGAATGGAACCCGCCGACATGCTCCTTGAACTCAAGGCCGTCTCCAAGT
This sequence comes from Rhodospirillaceae bacterium, assembly GCA_002711265.1. GTDB lineage: Bacteria > Pseudomonadota > Alphaproteobacteria > UBA7985 > UBA7985 > UBA7985. The sequence goes on along the minus strand of PAGB01000062.1, from coordinate 12,661 downwards.
CTTTCGGTTCGCTGGTCGTGGCTGACGCCATCGACCTGCAGGTGGGCCGTGGCGACGCGCTGGGGATCATCGGGCCCAATGGCGCGGGCAAGACCACACTCTTCAACCTGATCACCGGTGGGCTCAGACCCGACGCGGGCAGCGTCTGGTTCGACGGCCGTGATGTCACGGTGGTGCCGGCCCAGCAGCGCTGTTTTGCCGGCATGGGCCGCAGCTTTCAGGTGCCGCTCCCCTTCGAAGGCTTGAGCGTATTCGAAAATGTCGCCGTTGGCGGCGCCTTCGGGCAGGGCAAGTCCGTCGCGCAGGTGCAGGACGAGTGCCTCGATATCCTCGCGCTGACCGGGCTTCTGGACAAAGCCAACGTCCTCGCCGGGCAATTGACCCTGCTCGAACGCAAGCGGCTGGAAATGGCCCGTGCGCTGGCCACCGGCCCGGAACTGCTGCTGCTCGACGAAATCGCGGGTGGCCTGACCGAGGCCGAATGCGACCAGCTGGTCGCCACCATCCGCGAGGTTCATGCCCGCGGCGTCACCATTGTCTGGATCGAGCACGTCGTGCACGCGCTCATGGCCGTGGTCGACCGCATTTTCGTCCTCAACTTCGGCCGGAAGGTGCAGGAAGGTGAGCCCGAAGCGGTGATGAGTTCGGCGGAAGTGCAGGAAATCTATCTGGGGATCGAAGCATGAGCGCGACCCCGAACCCGACCCCGAACCTGACCGCGAACCCGAACCTGGCCAGAACCGCCCCGGCACCTGCAGCCCAGCGCTCCGGGGCGGTGCTCGATACCACCGGCCTCACCGCCTTCTACGGTGATTTTCAGGCGCTATTTGGCGTTGATTTCCACCTCGATGCAGGTGAAGTTGTCGCCATCATCGGCGCAAACGGGGCGGGCAAGTCCACTTTCCTCAAGTCGCTGGTTGGCCTGATCGGCAACGCCGCTGACATGGTGCACTTTGACGGCCAGCCCATCGGCGCCATGCACCCCAGCGCCGGGGTCGGGCTCGGTCTGGCGCTGGTACCCGAGGGGCGGCGGCTGTTCTCCTCGCTGACGGTGGAAGAAAACCTGCTGATCGGCGGTCAGCACACCCGCCGCGAAGGCCCTTGGTCGCTTGAGGCGATCTACGACCTCTTTCCCGTGCTTGGCGAGCGCCGCAACAACCCGGGGCAGGCCCTTTCGGGCGGACAGCAGCAGATGGTGTCGATCGGGCGCGCGCTGATGAGCAATCCACGCGTGCTGCTGTGCGACGAGATCAGCCTCGGCCTCGCGCCGATTGTCATCCGCGATATCTACGCCTGCGTGCCGCAGATCCGCGCCGAGGGTACATCGATCGTCGTGGTCGAGCAGGACATCAACCAGGCGCTGGCCGTCGCTGACCGCGTCTACTGCTTTCAGGAAGGGCGGGTTTCCCTGACCGGCACCCCGGCCGCGCTCACCCGCGAGCAGATCAAGGCTGCCTACTTTGGTCTCGCCGAGGCGGGCCAGCCGAGCAAGAAAACCGCCAAATCCAAGGCCATCAAAACCAAGCAAAACGGAGGGCGCGGCGCATGATCGACCAGCTGCTCTCCGTCGTACTCGACCCGCTGCGTCTGCTCGATATCCTGATTGACGGGATCAGCAGCGGCGCGCAATACGCGCTGTTCGCTGCCGGGCTGTCGCTGATCTTCGGGATCATGCGGCTGGTCAACCTCGCCCACGGTGATTTCATTATCCTCGCCGCCTATATCCTGTTCGCCATATCGTGGGTGCTGGGCGCGCTCGGCCTGCCTCCGGAGCTGAACCCGCTGCTGGCGCTGCTGATCGCCGCGCCGCTATTGTTTGCGCTGGGCTACGCGGTGCAGCGTGGGGTGCTGAACAACACGCTGGGCAAGGATATTTTGCCGCCGCTGCTGGTCACCTTCGCGCTGTCGGTGATTTTGCAGAACGGGCTGTTCCTGATCTTCTCCCCCGACACCCGCTCGATCGATTCAGGCGCGCTGTCCACCGCCGGGATCAACATCGGCTATCGCCAGGTGCCGGTCCTGGCGCTGACAACAGTCGGGACCGCGCTGGCCGTGATCGGCGGGCTGCAATACCTGTTCTTCCGCACCGCGCTCGGCCGTGATTTCCGGGCGGTTTCCGACGACCCAGAGATTGCCCAGCTGATGGGGATCAACCGCCGCCAGGTCTTCGCCCTGTCTATGGGGGTAGCCATGGTGGTGGTCGCAATCGCCGGGGTCATGTTCGGGGTTGCGGGCAGTTTTGATCCCTATCTGGGCCCCTCGCGGCTGCTCTCGGCCTTCGAGGCGGTGATCATCGGTGGGGTCGGCAGCCTGTGGGGGACGCTCGCCGGCGGGATCGTGCTCGGCATCTCGGAGCAGTTCGGTAGCCGTGCCTTCGGCGAGGAATTCAAGCAGATCAGTGGCCACGTCGCCTTCCTGATCATCCTGTTGTTGCGCCCGCGCGGGCTCTTCCCCCGGGACAAGGATTAGCGAGATGACCCAAGCGACCAAGCCATCCGACCATTCCAGCCTGCAGATCCGGCAGAACACGGCCACCGGCACGATTGCGCTGCTTGTATTCCTCGCCGCCGGTGTGCTGGCAGCCTGCCTGCCGCTGTTGGGCAATACGCTGGCCGTGCAGTGGGCGCGGGAGTTCCTGATGCTGCTGGCGCTGGCCTCGCTGTGGAACCTGCTCGCGGGCTACGCCGGGCTGGTCTCGGTGGGGCAGCAGGCTTTCGTCGGCTTCGGCGCCTATGCCTTCCTTCACTTCTCCCTGAGTGCCGATAAGTCGATCGGCCAGGACTGGACGCAGATCGACCCCATTACCGGACTGGGCAAGACCATCACACTGGCCGACAGCTTTCCGGCGTGGATGTTCGTCGGGCCACTGCACCCGCTGGTCTCCGTGCTGCTGGCCATGGTGCTAGGCGGGCTGCTGGCCGTGCCGCTGAGCTGGATCGTGTTCCGCCTGCGCGGGCCGTACTTTGCCATTGGCACGTGGGTGGTCGCGGTTGTGGTGCAGCTGGTCGTGGGGCAGCTGGGCTGGCTGGGCAAGGGCACAGGAACGGCGATCTCGCTCGACTACGCCTTCCGCTTCGGCGACATCAACGCCGTCCACAATGCGTTTCAGGCCATCAACCCCGACACCAAGAAGGTGTTCGCGCGCGAAGCCTACCGCTTCTGGATGATGCTGGCGGCGACCATGTTGATCCTGCTGGGGATCCTCGTTGTGATCCGCAGCCGCATCGGACTGGCGCTGGCCGCGATCCGCGACAACGAAGCCGCTGCTTCGGCGCTGGGCGTGAACCCGACCCGGCTGAAGCTGCTGCTGTTCGTCGCCGTCGGCGCGGCGACTGCGCTGGTCGGCGCCATCGGTGCCTTCGACGAGAGCGGGCTGCTGCCGGTCAAGAACTTCAGCCTGCTCGAATACACCGCCTTCATCATCTTCATCGTCGTCATCGGCGGCATTGGCAGCTTCGAAGGGCCGATCATCGGTTCGGTGATCTACTTCGTCGCCGACAAGGTGCTCACCGGGCTGGTGGGCGAATACTTCTACATCGTGCTCGGTGTGATCGGCATTCTGGTGATGCTGTTCGCGCCCAAGGGGCTTTGGGGGCTGGTGCAGGAGCGCACCGGCTTCACCCTGTTCCCCGTCCGTCGTCACGTCATCTTCGGGAACAAGGAACAAGATGCCTGATTTCATCCCACTGAAGACCGCCATCGCGCGCAGCGTCACCGACGGCTGCAGCGTCGCGCTGGAGGGCTTTACCCACCTGATCCCGCACGCTGCCGCGCATGAGATCATCCGGCAGGGGCGGCGTGAGCTGACCCTGATGCGGATGACCCCCGATATGATCTACGACCAGCTCATCGGTATGGGCTGCGTGGCCAAGCTGATCTTCTCCTACGCCGGCAACCCGGGCGTGGGCCTGCTCCGGCGCATGCGGGATGCGGTCGAGAACGGCTGGCCGGTGCCGCTGGAGATCGAAGAACACAGCCACGCCGCCATGGCCCACGCCTATGAGGCCGGTGCTTCGAACATGCCCTTTGCCCTGATGCGGGGCTACATCGGCGCGGGCCTGCGCGAGGTGAACCCGAACATCAAGACCGTCACCTGTCCCTTCACCGGTGAGGAACTGGCGGCCTTTCCCGCGCTGCGTCCCGATGTCGGTATCATCCACGCGGCCAAGGCCGACCGACAGGGCAACGTGCTGATCGAGGGCATTCTGGGCGTGCAAAAGGAAACCGTGCTCGCCGCCAAGACCGCAATCGTGACGGTCGAGCAGGTGGTCGAAGACCTGCAGGCCCATCCCAACGCCTGCGTGCTGCCGGGTTGGACCATCAGCGCCATCTGCGAGGTTCCCGGCGGGGCGCACCCGTCCTACGTCCACGGGGTCTATCCCCGCGATAACAGTGCCTACGTTGAATGGGACGAGATCGCCGCCGACCGCGACCGGTTTCAGGCTTGGATGCAGGCCAACGTCCTCGATGTCGATGACAGTGTTTTTGCCGACCGGGTCAGGGGGCTGGTGTGATGGACTACAGCGCTAATGAAATGATGACCGTGGCCGCAGCCCGGGCTCTGACCTCCGAAGATGTCTGCTTCGTCGGCATCGGGGCGCCGTCGGCGGCCTGCAACCTCGCGCGGCTGACCCACGCCCCGGGGGTGACGCTGATCTACGAGAGCGGCACCATCGGCACCGAGCCGAACGTGCTGCCGCTGTCGATTGGTGATGGTGAGCTGTGCGAGACGGCTCTGACCACCGTGTCGGTGCCGGAGATGTTCCGCTACTGGCTGCAGGGCGGGCGCATTACCATCGGCTTCCTCGGTGGAGCGCAGATGGATCGTTTCGGCAACCTCAACACCACCATCGTCGGCGACTATCACAGCCCCAAGGTGCGCCTTCCCGGTGGCGGCGGCGCGCCCGAAATCGCCGTCCACGCCCAGCAGATCTACATCACGATGAAGCAGAGCCCGCGCGGCTTTGTCCCCCGGATCGACTTTTTCACCTCCTTCGGCTTCGGCGAAGGCGGGGAGGACCGCGCCCGGCGCGGCATCGCGACCAAGGGGCCGACCCGGCTGATGACCGATATGGCCGTTTGGGCGCCCGAGCCGGAGACCAAGGAGCTGCAGGTTGTCAGCCTGCACCCCGGCGTCACGCGGGAGGCGATGGCCGCTTCGGTCGGCTGGGAGATTCTCTACGCCGAGGATGTCGGCGAAACGCCGCCGCCGACGGCCGAGGAGCTGGAAATCCTGCGCGATCTGCATGCGCGGACCAAGGCTGCCCACGCCGGCAGTGGCTAGCCCGACGACCCAACCACAGCAGGAATAGCGACAGACTATGCAAGGTTACGAAATCTCAATTGTACTTGGGCTCCGCAATGGTGATGTTTTGGACGGGTCCTCTCACCTGAGCGAAGAAGAAGGAACTTCCTCATGAAAACCCTGTTTAGCGAAGAAAACTCGGTCCAGGCCGTGCTCGACCGTCTGGATCAGTGCGATGATCCCCGACTCAAAGAAGTGATGACCGCGCTGGTCGACCACCTTCACGGCTTCATCAAGGACGTTGAACCCACCATGGAAGAATGGTTTCGCGGTATCGATTTCCTCACCCGGACCGGTCAGAAGTGTGATGATGTCCGTCAGGAATATATACTGCTCAGTGATATACTTGGCGTGTCGATGCTCTGCGAGTCCATCAACAACCGCAAGCCGACGGGGGCGACAGAAGCCACGGTACAGGGGCCCTGGCACGCGGAAGGCTCGCCGGAGAGGGCCCTGGGTGAGAATATGTGCGATGACGGAATTGGCGAGCCTTGCTGGGTCGAAGGCCGGGTCATCGACGTCGATGGAAACCCTATCCCCGGTGCAAAGCTGGACATCTGGCAAACCAATGCTGAAGGTGACTATCAAGTATCCTCGCATGATCAGCCGGAGGGAAACCAACGCGCGATTTTCTGCACCGATGAGCAAGGGCGTTACTTTTTTGCCGCGACACTGCCAGTGAGCTATGCGGTCCCGACCGATGGCCCGGTGGGCGAACTGCTCAATGGTATGCGGCGTCACGCCATGCGGCCGGCGCACATGCATTTCATGGTTTCGGCCCCGGGTTATGACGGGCTGACCACGCACCTGTTCGTTGATGGTGATCCCTATCTGGACAGCGATGCGGTCTTCGGCGTGCGGGATTCGCTGATCGTTCAGTTTGAGGCCGCCGATCCGTCTTCCGCTGCTGATCGCGGGCTTCCGGCCGAGCACGTACAAGTCGCCTACGACTTCGTGCTGACCAAAGTCGCCTAGGCCAGCGGAACGGCGAGCGCAGACCCATGGCAGGTGATCCCAAGGCCTGGCGGCGGCGTCCGCGCGCACCCCAACCCGGGACGGTACTGGGGCCGGTGGCCGAGATCGGCCCCGGCAGCGCCCGCGAGTTCACCTTTGGCGGGGGCAAGTCCAAGTTCTCAATGTTCGTGGTCAACAAGGCTGGCGAATACTATGCTTACCTCAATCTCTGCCCGCACTATTCGTCGATGCTCAACGTCCGCGACGGCGAATTTCTCAACCCAGAGGGCAGCCTGATCCGCTGCTCGGCGCACTTCGCCGAGTTCCGGATCGAGGACGGCTTCGGGGTCAGCGGCGCGGCAGAGAACTGCTGGCTCGACCCCGTGCCGGTGGAAGTCGTGAATGGCAACTTGAGGATCGCAGAGGCATGAGCAGCGCTGATTTTGGTNTCGACCTGGACTGGATGCCCGAGCCGCTGGCGGTCGAAAGCCCGCATATCCCATCGCTCGACCCGGCTTTCCGCTTCGAGCCGCAAACCACCCGCGCCATCCTCGCCGGGTTCCGCTTCAACCACCGGGTGCTGATCCAGGGGCTGCACGGNTCGGGCAAGTCCAGCCACGTCGAGCAGGTCGCCAGCCGGCTGGGCTGGCCGCTGATGCGGGTCAACCTCGACAGCCACGTCTCGCGGCTGGACCTGATCGGCAAGGACGCCATCGTGGTGCAGGACGGCCAGCAGGTTACGGCCTTTCAGGAAGGCATCCTGCCCTGGGCCATGCAGCAGCCCATGGCGCTGCTGCTCGACGAGTACGACGCCGGGCGCCCAGACGTGCTGTTCGTCATCCAGCGGCTGCTGGAGGCCGACGGCCGCCTGACCCTGTCCGACCAGAACCGGGTGATCGAGCCGCATCCGCAGTTCCGGCTGTTCGCGACCTGCAACACGCTGGGGCTGGGGGACGAGACCGGGCTCTACGCCGGCACGCAGGTGCTCAATCAGGCGCAGCTGGACCGCTGGACCTCCGTCTGCCGGCTGGATTTCATGGATGAAGCCAGCGAAGTGCAGCTGCTGCTCGACAAGACACAAGGACTGAGCGGCGAGGACGCCGCGCTGATGGTTCGTTTTGCCGCCATGACCCGGGACAGCTTTCGCGCCGGTGATCTGTCGATCCTGATGTCGCCGCGCGGCCTGCTGCACTGGGCGCAGGGCAGTGCGATCTTCGGGGGCCTGCTGGCGGCGGTCGACTATACCTTCCTCAACCGTCTGCACCGCGATGAGCGGGCGCTGGCCGAAGAGATGCTGCAGGCGNTGGGNCTGCGCGCCGACTGAACCCAAACAGACCCGACCCGTCCCGTCCCGTCCCCAGCTGAACCCATCCAACCGACCCCAGCTGAACCCAACCGAACCCGCAGGAGCGCNNACCATGAACCCCACCGACGCCTTCATTGTCGACGGCACCCGNACGCCCTTTGGCCGGTTTGCCGGTGCGCTGAGNGCGATGCGGACCGACGACCTCGCCGCCCATCCGATCCGGGCGCTGGCCGAGCGTCATCCCGACCTGCCGTGGNCCCGCGTCGACGACGTGGTGTTGGGCAACGCCAACCAGGCGGGCGAGGACAACCGCAACGTCGCCCGCATGGCGAGCCTGCTCGCCGGTCTGCCGGTGGAGGTGCCGGGGGTGACGGTCAACCGCCTGTGCGGCTCGGGGCTGGAGGCGCTGACCTATGCNGCGCGCAGTATCCGCGCGGGCGAGGGCGATTTCTTTGTGGTAGGNGGCGTTGAAGGCATGTCGCGCGCCCCCTTCGTCATGCCCAAGGCGACTTCGGCGTTCAGCCGGACCCAGGCCGAGATCTACGACACCACCATCGGCTGGCGCTTCGTCAACCCGAAGATGGACCGGGCCCACGGCACGGATTCCATGCCTGAAACCGGGGAAAACGTCGCTGACGATTTCGAGATCAGCCGCGCGGATCAGGACGCGATGGCGCTGCGCTCGCAGCAGCGCGCAGCCGCCGCGCAGGCCAGCGGCCGGCTGGCACGGGAAATCACCCCTGTGGTGCTGCCCCAGCGGCGCGGGGANGATCTGGTGATCGAGCACGACGAACACCCGCGCNAAACCTCGCTGGAAAAGCTGGCNAAGCTGCCCGCGCCTTTCCGCGAGGGCGGGAGCGTCACGGCCGGCAACGCCTCGGGGGTTAACGACGGCGCAGCCGCGCTGCTGGTGGTCTCGGGCGCCTTTGCGACCGAGCATGGTCTGAAGCCGCTGGCCCGCGTGGTTGGCGCGGCAACGGCCGGGGTCGCACCGCGGATCATGGGCATCGGCCCCGTGCCTGCGACCCGCAAGCTGCTGGCGCGGATCGGCTGGCAGGTTGCCGATCTGGATATCGTCGAGTTGAACGAGGCTTTCGCCGCGCAAGGGCTGGCGGTGCTGCGCGAGCTGGGCATCGACGAGACCANTGCAGGCGTCAATCCGAACGGCGGNGCGATCGCGCTGGGCCACCCGCTGGGCGCTTCTGGCGCGCGCATGGCGCTGACGGCGAGCCTTGAGCTGCAGGACAGCGGCAAGGACCGGGCGCTGTGCACCATGTGCGTGGGTGTGGGGCAGGGCATCGCAGTGGCGCTGGAACGCGTCTGATCAGCCCAGCCGCGCTTCGAGGTCCTCGACCTTCGACGTCCAGTCAAAGCCCGGTGCCAGTTGCCTGATGTCGGTGGTTTCGAACAGATCGGCCGCGCTGTAGGGATCTCCCGCGCAGAAGGCTTCGACGTCAGCCTTAGTGTCGGCGAGCAGCACCAGCCACGTGCCATTCATATCCCCGTTCTCATCGAGCAGCGGCGAGCCGAAGACCATCTCGGCGGGCAGGTCCTTGCGGGTGATATAGTCCCGGTGGGTCGGGCGGGTGGCCTTGCGGGTTTCGAGCCTGCCCGGTTTGTCGCGGGCGGTGAACAGCCAGAGGGGCATCGACCCTGTCTCCTTGAAGTTTTCCAACACCCGGATTGTACAGCGGTCAGGNCGCCTCAGTCCATCAATCGAGCGTCCCAGGGATAGTCGGACAGCAGCTCGGTCCCATCCTCGGTGACCAGCACCTGTTGCTCCAGCTTGACCCCGTCGCGGCCGCCGACTTCGCCGCAGTAGCTCTCGACACACAGCACCATGCCAGCCTCAAATTCACAGTCGTAGGGCTGCTCCTGCCAGGGGTGTTTGATCTGCGGATATTCATCACACATGCCGACCGCGTGCAGCATGCAGGTATAGGCCTGCGCGTGGAAGCGCTCGTCCATGTCTCTGGCGCGTTCGCGNAACTGGTTGAGGGTCACGCCCGGCCGGATCAGCGCCATATTGTGCTCGACCTCAGCCACCGCTTCCCGGTATAGCGCTTTCTGCGCGCGGGTCGGTTTTGAAGGGCCACAGTGCAGGGTGCGTGAGATATCCGCGAAGTAGCCCATGGGGCCGACCATGTCGGTGTCGAAGCCGACCAGATCGCCGTCCTGAACCACGCGCTGGCTGGCTTCCTGCAGCCACGGATTGATGCGCTCACCGCTGGCCAGCATACGGCCATCGTGCCAGTCGCCGTCGTTGGCGAGGTTGGTATAGTTGAGCAGTGCCCACAGCTGGGCCTCGGTCACGCCTGGGCGCAGCGCTTCTTCAAGCTTGGCGATGCCGAGCTGGGCGACGGCGCAGGCCCAGCGGATGCAGGCAACCTCGTCCTCGCTCTTGATCACCCGCGCGCTCTCGCTCAGCGGCACACCNTCGACAACCTCGATGTTCAGACGCTCCAGCGCTTGGGTTAGGCTCGGGTTGACGTACTCCAGCGCGACCCGGCCGGTGGTATCGCCGTGCTCGCTGAGNAAATCCCGGATATCCTGCGCGAGCAGGGCGGCGAAATCAGCCAGCCCGTTGCCGCCGTCAAAGTGGTGGATGGGCCGCCCGGGGCGGAAGTCGCGCACCGAGCTGGTCTGGCTGTAGGCGGAGAACAGCGACGCTGGCCCCTCGGCGGGCATGAGCAGGTAGGTCGTCGGGATATGGGCCTGAAACAGGCCGTAGGTCCGGTATTCGGCCGCGTAGCGCAGTGAAATCGGGTTCACCAGCATCAGCAGCCCGACCCCCTGCGCCTGCATCTGTGTGCGCAGCCTGCCTTCGCGGTAGGCAAACAGCCGGTCGAAGTCGATCTCCGGCATGTCGCGGTACTGGCGCAGGTCGCTCCACGTGTCGTTCAGCACCATCTGGTCGGGGTTGTGCAGCACGGTTGCTCCTTCGTTGGCCGGATTTGGTCGGCGTCAGTCCGCGTCCCTGTCTGCGTCGGCTGCTGTGGCTGGGCTTGCCTGCCTGCGTCGCAGTTTCCGCCACGCGACAAGCGCCAGCATCAGCGCCAGCGCCTGCGACACTCTGCGCTCTGTTGCTGCATCAGCGCAGGTGATTGATGCGCCAGCGCACGCTGTCTGAGCAAAATATCGGCCTTGTCCTGACGCCTCTGCCATCACATGTCTAAGGGACACCAAGGAGCCACCATCCATGTCTTTTCGCCCGGTAAAGTCCGAGACCCTCGCCCAGCCAACTTTGGAAGGAGCCGGGGTCCACCTGCACCGCGCCTTTGGGTTTCACAACCCCAGCGCCTTTGATCCCTTCCTGCTGTTCGACGACTTCCGCAACGAAGACCCGGAGAAGTTCAAGGCGGGCTTCCCGTGGCACCCGCACCGCGGCATCGAGACCATTACCTACGTGCTATCCGGCACCGTCGATCACGCTGACTCGCTGGGCAACGAAGGCAGCCTCGGCGCGGGCGATATCCAGTGGATGACCGCCGGCAGCGGCATCATGCACCAGGAAATGCCCAAACCCGGCCAGGGCGGGCAGATGCACGGCTTCCAGCTGTGGGCCAACCTGCCGTCCTCGCTGAAAATGACTGCGCCCCGCTATCAGGACGTGCCTTCGACCGCGATCCCGGAAGTGATCGACGATGACGGCACCCGGGTGAAGGTCATCGTTGGCGAGTTCTGGGGGCGGCGTGGCCCGGTCGATGGGATCGCTGCCGACCCGCAGTACCTCGATGTCTTCGTCCCTGCTGGTGTGCGCAAGACCTTCAAGGTCGAGACCGAGCGCCATGCCTTCGCCTACATCTTCGAAGGCTCGGGTAGCTTCCGCGACGCCTCACAGCCCTTCGGCGTCCGGGTGGAGAAGGAGGTGAATGGCGAGGAGTTGCACCTGCGCGATCTGTCCGGGAACCGCACACTGGTGCAGTTCGACCGTGGTGACGAAGTGACGGTGCAGGCCGGGGAAACGGGTATCCGCTTCCTGCTCGTTTCGGGCAAGCCGCTGAAAGAGCCCGTGGCCTGGCACGGCCCGATTGTGATGAACACCGGCGATGAGCTGCGTGAGGCGATCCGCGACCTGCAGAACGGTACCTTTATCAAGGCGCAGCCCGAGGGCATCTGAACCAGTCAGAGGCAGGCAGCAGAGCACGGCGGGCGGCTAGCCCGCCTGCACCACCGTGACCGCGATCAGGTCGCGGACATCCTCGGCCGTGCAGCCGCGCGAGAGGTCGTTGGCGGGTTTGGCCAGACCCTGCAGTATCGGCCCGATGGCCGTGGCGCCGCCAATCCGCTGGGCGATCTTGTAGGCAATATTCGCTGCTTCCAGCGATGGAAACACGAAGACGTTGGCGTCGCCTTCGATGGCAGAGCCCGGCGCCTTGCTCGCCGCGACCGACGGCACGAAAGCGGCGTCGAACTGCAATTCGCCTTCGATGGTCAGATCCGGGCGCGAGGCCCGGGCGAGGTCACGCGCAGCGATGATCTTGTCGATGCTGGGGTGGCTTGCGCTGCCGAGGGTCGAAAACGACAGCATGGCGACCCGCGGCGCCTCTCCCACCAGCAGGCCGAAGCTGTCGGCTGAGGCCTGTACGATGCCGGCGAGTTCGTCGACTGTCGGTTCAATGGTCAGCCCGGCGTCAGAGAAGATATAGGCCCCAGCCTTTTCGCCGTGACGCGCCGGGTCGAGAACCATCAGGAAAAACGAAGAGACCGCACCCGCATCCGGGTGCTTGCCGATCATCTGCAGCGCAGCGCGCACCGTCTGCGCCGTGGTGGCGACGGCGCCTGCGACCGTGCCGTCGGCGAGGCCGGTGTGGACCATCAGCGCGGCGAAGTTGAGCGTATCAAGACTGTCGCGCGCCGCCCTGGCGCGGTCGACGCCCTTGTGTTTACGGCGCTCGAACAGGGCATCGGCCAGCACGTCTGCGTGCTCGGAGGTGCGGGGATCGATCACGCCAAGCCCGGCCGGCGCAGCCGCGTCACCGATCTGCACCCGTAGCTGCTCCCGGACCGTGGCTTCATCGCCAAGCAGCGTGATCTCCGCCAGCCCGTCCCGGACGGCCAGCAGGCCGCCCTCGACCACGCGCGGGTCTTCGCCC
>PAGB01000061.1 GCA_002711265.1 Rhodospirillaceae bacterium | reverse complement strand
AGATTTGTAAGCCGCGAAGCGGCGTCAAATCGAGCCCGCAACCACATTTCTGACGGCGTTCTGTGCGCCCATGCACCTAACCAAAGCCGCCGCTTCATACCATATCTCAGTCTCAGGCCCAGTTAGAAGCTCAGGCCGCAGCCAAGGCGGAAGTTACGGCACAAGCTCGGAGCCGCCGCACCACCACCGCAGGAGAACAACAGCATGGGCCTTCTTGTTGACGGCAAATGGGTCGACCAGTGGTACGACACCAAATCAACCGGGGGTCGGTTCAAGCGCAAGGCCTCTGCCTTCCGCGACTGGATCCAAGCTGACGGCAGTACCGCCTTTGCGCCGGAAAGTGGCCGCTATCACCTCTACGTCTCTTACGCCTGTCCCTGGGCGCATCGGACCTTGATCTACCGTCGCCTCAAAGGTCTCGAAGACCATATCTCCGTCTCGGTGGTGAACCCGATCATGCTCGAGCACGGCTGGACCTTCGAACCCGGTGATGGCGTCGTCCCGGACCCGTTCCACAGTGCCGAGTTTCTGCATCAGGTCTACACGGCCGCCAAGGTGGACTACAGCGGACGGGTGACGGTGCCAGTGCTCTGGGACCGCCAGCATGCCACAATCGTCAGCAACGAAAGCGCTGAGATCATTCGCATGTTCGATGAGGAGTTCGGCGGTATCACCGGCCAGACAGCGGCTTACCGGCCTGCTGACCTCGTGGACGAGATCGACGCTCTCAACGACCGCATTTACACCAGCCTCAACAACGGTGTTTACAAAGCCGGCTTTGCAACGTCGCAGGCTGTTTATTTGGAAGAGGTGACGCGCCTGTTCGAGGTTCTGGATGAAATGGAGGAGCGGCTGGCGACACGCCGTTATCTGACCGGTAACCGTGTGACCGAAGCCGACTGGCGCTTCCTGCCGACCTTGCTGCGCTTTGACCCGGTGTACGTCGGACACTTCAAGTGCAATTTGCGTCGCATTGTCGATTACTCCAACATCCAAAACTACATGCTCGACCTGGTGCAGCAACACGGCCTGATTGACACCTTCAACCTCGACCACGTGAAGCGTCATTATTATGTCTCGCACACCAGCATCAACCCGACCCAGGTGGTGCCCGAAGGACCCGTCATCGACCTGACAGCACCGCATGACAGGGACCGATTGCCCCGCGCGGCCTGACAGGTTACACCTCGCTCAATCCGCTTAGGCCCGTTGACGAGGAATGCCCCATGGCTTCGAAAAACCCGCTCGAGATTTCGATGAAAGACACCATCACTGCCCTGCTGTGGGTCGTGATCCTGGCTGTCGTACTGTTCATGCTGTTCGTTTTGAAGTGGACGCTACTCCCGATCGCTGTCTTTGGTCTGGGCGCCGTCATTTCGGCCTTCATCGCGGCCTGGGGTTCGAGCGACGTCAACAAGATGCGCTGATTGCGCGACGCCTTGGCGAAGACCGCGAAGCGGTCGAGGCAAGGTCGGCGCATTACTTATTCGATCAAACTCAACATGCTGGGTTTAGAGTTTGGCTCCAGCGTGGACCTGCCACGCGCTCTAAGGCGAAGCCGTTTTGAGCGTAGCGGGAGAGGTTGCGGGCTCGATTTGATGCCGCCTCGCGGCTTACAAATCTCCCCCGCGCAGTTAAACGGACAGGCCGCGCTGCACGCAGCCTGACGCATTTGCGCATTTTCACTGAAAATGCGCGCGGGAGGGCTGAAGGCCGCGAAGCGGCCAAGGCCCGAGCGCGCCACCACAGGCCAGATCCCGAGGTCAAGCCATCGGCACGGGCACGGAAGGTTTGCGGTCCGACCGCCTGATGCAGATCGCGGTCTTGACGTTCTTCACGTTGGGAGCGGAGGTCAGGTGACTGATGATGAAGGCGTTGAGCTCATCCACCGACGGCGCCATCACCTTCAGAATGAAGTCGTCTTCCCCCATCAGCATGTGACACTCTCGAACATTCGCCCAAGACCGAACCAGCGCCTCGAAGGCGCGCAGGTCGCTCTCAGCCTGGCTGATCAGACCCACGTGGCAGAAGGCCGTCACCTCGTAGCCGATCAGGTCCGGGTCCAGCTCCGCATGATATCCGTGGATGTAGCCCGACTCCTCCAGTGCCCGCACCCGCCGCAGGCACGGCGGCGGCGAAATGCCGACCCGTTCGGCCAGCGCCACGTTGGTGATCCGGCCCTCATCACGGAGAATGCGCAGGATCTTGAGATCAACGACGTCGAGGGTAGCGCGGGGCATGGCAGTTCTCAGCAATATTAATCAATTCAAAACCCAATATCAGAAAGGAAATTTCTGTCGAATGTAATTTTCCTTCAAAATGCATATAATGTGGATTTTGTGTTCTCGACCCCCTTGCGATAGCCTCGCCGCCGATGTTTTGTCGTGCTCCGCCAGTCGGTCAGCCGCGCTTTCCGGCGATCGGCCGAGCCCCGTGCTATCTGAGAAGGACCCCTGCCCCATGTCACAGTCGAACCACCGCCGCATGATCATTCTGGGCTCGGGCCCTGCGGGTTACACGGCCGCGGTCTACGCGGCCCGCGCGGCGCTCAAGCCTACGCTGCTGCAGGGGTTGCAGCCGGGCGGACAGTTGTCGATCACCACCGACGTGGAGAACTACCCCGGTTTCGCCGAAGCCATCCAGGGGCCGTGGCTGATGGAGCAGATGAAGGCCCAGGCCGAGAACGTCGGCACCGAGATGGTGTTCGACACCGTCGCATCGGTGGATCTGGAACACCGGCCCTTCACCCTGACCTGCGAGTCCGGTGCGGTCTGGACCTGCGACACGCTGGTGATCTGCACCGGGGCGCAGGCCAAGTGGCTGGGGCTGGACAGCGAGGACGAGTTCCGCGGCTTCGGCGTTTCCGCCTGCGCGACCTGTGACGGCTTCTTCTTCCGCGACCGCGAGGTCGCCGTTGTCGGTGGTGGCAACACGGCGGTCGAGGAAGCGCTGTACCTGACCAACCACGCCTCCAAGGTCACGCTGATCCACCGCCGGGACAGCCTGCGCTGCGAGAAGATCCTCGAAGACCGCCTGCTGCAGAACCCCAAGATCGAGACCATCTGGGACAGCGAGGTGCAGACCATCAACGGCACCAGCGGCTTCCCTAAGGAAATCACGGGCCTGACCCTGCGCAACCGCAAGACCGACGCGGTCAGCGAGCTGAAAATCGACGGCCTGTTCGTCGCCATCGGCCACGCACCGGCGACCGGTATCTTCAACGGCACGGGGCTGGAGATGGACGGCGGCTATCTGGTGACCGCGCCGGACAGCACCAAGACCAACATCCCGGGCGTGTTCGCCGCCGGTGACGTCACCGACCACATTTACCGCCAGGCGGTGACCGCCGCCGGCATGGGCTGCATGGCCGCGCTGGAGGTCGAGAAGTACCTCGCCGCGCTCGATGTCGGCGAAACCCCCGACTGGAAAATCGCCGCCTGATGAGCGGGGGTACGGGGCGATGACCGAGGGCACGGAGGCCAACGAGGTTAGGGGGGCTAACGAGGGCAGCACCAAGGGGGCTGGTCCGAAGGTGGACGCGGACGCGGACACGGCCGCCGATGCCGGCAGCGCCAGCGCGCCGCTGCGCAAGCGCGCCACCCCACCACCGATCGAGCCGGGTGCCCTCGACAGCCTGATCCTCGCCCCGGACACCGAGAACCCTGAACTCGCCAGCACCCTCAGCGTCACCAACGAGCGCGGAGAAACCGAGCGCGTCCGTGCCATCCGCGAGCGTCCGCTGACCATCTTCCTCAACAGTCAGGAAATCGTCACCGCCATGACCGTCGGCGATTATCCGGAGATGCTCGCGCTGGGCTACCTGATTAATCAGGGCATGCTGCCGCGCGAGCCGGTCCTCGACGGGATCGACTACGACGCCGATCTGGGCGTCGTTGTGGTCCGCACACCCGAAGAGACCGACTTCGAAGACCGGTTGCGGAAGAAGACCCTGACCAGCGGCTGTGCCCAAGGCACGGTGTTCGGCGACCTGATGGACCAGCTCCACGGCGTGCGCCTGCCCGACGACGGCGTGCAGCTCCCCCTTTCCACGCTGGCGCGATTGCTGCGGCGGCTGGCCTCAGTGCCGAGCCTCTACCTCGAAGCCGGCGGGATCCACGGCTGCGCGCTGGCCGAAGCCGACCGGCCGCTGATCTACATGGAAGACGTCGGCCGCCACAACGCCGTCGACAAGATTGCAGGCGTCATGGCCGAGCGAGGCATCGAGCCGTCCGGCAAGATTTTTTACACCACCGGCCGCCTGACCTCGGAAATGGTGATCAAGACCGTGACCATGGGGCTGCCGGTCCTGATCTCCCGCAGCGGTTTTTCGGCCTGGGGGGTGGAATTGGCGCGCCAGACCAACCTGACCCTGATCGGGCGGGCCAAGGGCCGCCGCATGACCGTGCTCGCCGGTGAACAGCGACTGGTCTTCGACACAGCAGAGGAAACAGGCGGTTGATTTTCGGATTGGTGTTGGCGGGCGGTCAGTCCCGCCGGATGGGCCGCGACAAGGCCTACCTCGAGTTTGAGGGGGAAACCCTGATCCACCGGGCCATCGCAAGGGTGGAGCCACAGGTCGACGTGCTGGGACTGAGCACGGGCCCGAACCGGGAGCGACTGTCGGAAATCGATCTGCCGCGGGTCTTCGACCTCGAACCCTCCGAAGGGCCGGTCTGCGGTATTCTCGCTGGGCTTGCGTGGGCGCGGGCCTCCGGGGGCTTGGGCGCGCGGCTGGTGACCGTGCCCATCGACTGCCCGCACATCCCCTTCGACCTGGTGCGCAAGCTGACCCTGCAGACCGACGACGTGGTCTTCGCCAGCAGCGCCGGGCGCCATCATCCGGTTGTCGGCAGCTGGCCGGCGAGCGCACTAGAAGTCCTGCTCGACGCCTTTCACCGCGGCGAGCGGAAGATCGACCGGCTGGCTGAGCAGATCGGCTGGACCGCGGTCGACTGGGCCACGGACCCGAAAGACCCCTTCTACAACGTCAACACGCCCGAAGAATTCACGGCTCTTACGCCCTCCGCATCCTGAGGTTTTTGCCGTGACGGCCGAGTCCGGGCGATGACTCGGTGCACAGTCCAAAAAAAGTGCCCGTCAGACCCAGGGGCCTGACGGGCAAGTCAATTTGGAGACACTTTCATGGAAAATGAAAGCCTGACGCTGTGCGGAACGTCAGAGTGAAACCCCGAGGCCGAACAGTGTATCCAGCGTCACGCTGGTTTCACCGCGCGAGGCGAGAAATCTCGCCATCGCAGCCTTGGATTTCGAACCCCAGACACCGTCAACGGTGTCGGAGTACAGACCCCGNGTCTTAAGCGCGGCCTGAATGGCGGAAATCGTCGATTGACTGAGATTCTCNGGATTGATGGACGGGTTCATCGACGAGGAAGGGGTGGACGCAGCCGAGGTCGACTGCAGGGGCACCGTCTGTGTCACCGTGNTGGTCGCAGCGGGCCGGTAAGGGTTGGGAGCCGCCAGNCCGGTCTGC
Organism: Rhodospirillaceae bacterium; assembly: GCA_002711265.1. Taxonomy (GTDB): domain Bacteria; phylum Pseudomonadota; class Alphaproteobacteria; order UBA7985; family UBA7985; genus UBA7985. Next base: position 9,042 of record PAGB01000061.1, on the reverse strand, counting down.
GGCAGGGCAGGGCTAGTGGCAGGCTGGTAGGTGGCGCGGGTTGCGCTCGGCACGGCTGCTGGCTGCTGGTACAAGCCCNGCTGCNGCANGGCAGCGGNTGCGGGCACCCGCGGTGCGTAAGGATTGGGCTGGGCGCCATAGGTCACGCTGCCAACCATGGGCGTCGGGGTGCGCGTAACCGGGGTCACCGTCAGCGGCGTTGAGACCAGCGGTGTCGGCGCGACCGGCTGCTGCTGCAGNGGAGAGCCGAAGCCCGANGGCGTTCCAAAACCGGGCTGCCCGCCGATTGGTGCAGTAAGGGGCGCAGTCTGGACCGGGGCCGGCATAGTGAAGGCCGTAGCTGGCGTCGCTGCACTCAAATCTAANGGCGCAGGGCCGCCGCCCGTTGCTACCGGGGCCGGTGTCGACGCAGGGCTGGCCGTGGCCTCCTCTGCGCNGCCTGGACGTAGGAGTTGACCCAGATTGAGCGAGTCGATGACGCTACAGCCGGTCAGGCCGANGAGCATCGCGCTCGAGGACGCAAGGACAATGATACGTTTTGCACCGTTCATGGCTCAAAATCCGCTTGCCGGTACCCTGAACAGCGCTGAAAACGCCACCGGGATTGCTCAAATGAAGCGGGCAGGTCTCGAAAAACATCGACCCTCCGCATGGTAGGNCTCAATAATGTCGAGACACCCTATTTTTCGCAAGTACTAAATTAACTAATTCCTTTAAAANACTGAAAAATATNCGTTTATTTTNCAAATNTNNTTGCTNTGGGTGGTCGCATATTGTATCTNCATTGACGCTGCGGCGACGGATTCTTGCCCCGGATCGCGAAACTTGCTGGGCCGGTGGGAGAACAACGATCTTGAACTTGTCATGGATGGGCCGTACATGCGCACTGCAGACGTGAAGTATGCGCGCCATCGCATTTGAGACGCAGGGGGATTTGTCTTCATGGACTTGCCGATTTTGCCGCCTGATTATCGGCCAACCGAGAAAGAGCCGTACATGAGCCCGCTGCAGCTGGCCTATTTCCGCAGCAAGCTTGATCTGTGGAAAGCTGAACTGCTGACTGAGAGTGAGGACACCCTCGCCGCTCTGCAGGAACAGTCGCTGTCGACCCCAGAAGCTGTCGAACGAGCGTCGATGGAGACCGATCACGCGCTGGAGCTGCGTGCGCGGGATCGCGCGCGCAAGCTGATCAACAAAATTGATANGGCCATCGCCCGGATCGAAGCTGACGAATATGGCTATTGCGAAGAAACTGGTGAGCCCATCGGCCTGCGGCGACTGGAAGCACGGCCNATTGCGACCATGACCCTGGAAGCCCAGGAGCGACACGAAAAGGCCGAGAAGCTGCACCGTGACGAACGCCGGATGTCCTGATGCAGGTCCGGAGGCCTAAGATTCGAACTCAATTAAAGGGCGCTGAAAGCGCCCTTTTTTCNNTTTAGGGTTCGNCAATGTTTTGTTCGCACTTGTTCTTTTCATGTTCTTGTGCGATGAAGGGGAACAAACAGGGGACAAAAGCATAATTATTGCTTTTCTCAGACCCTTTCCGCATAGGGAGTGCAGCGCATGGCTTTGAACAATCTCCAACTGGTGAGTGACACGACTTTGAACAACGGCGACAAGGAAAAGGCGCTGGATGCTGCGATTTCGCAGATCGAGCGTTCCTTCGGCAAAGGCTCTATCATGAAGCTGGGTTCGCGGGAGAAGGTCGATATTGAAACCATCTCCACCGGCTCACTGTCTCTGGATATTGCCCTCGGCATCGGGGGCTTCCCCCGCGGGCGTGTAATCGAGATTTACGGCCCGGAATCCTCGGGTAAGACCACCCTGTCGCTGCACTGTGTCGCCGAAGCGCAGAAGGCTGGTGGTGTCTGCGCCTTTGTCGACGCTGAACACGCGCTGGACCCCATCTACGCCCGCAAACTGGGCGTCGATATCGACAACCTTTTGATCTCCCAGCCTGATACCGGCGAGCAATCGCTGGAGATCACCGACACGCTGGTCCGCTCAGGTGCGGTCGACGTTCTGGTGGTCGACTCGGTGGCAGCGCTGGTGCCTCGGGCTGAGCTCGAAGGCGATATGGGCGATAGCCAGCCAGGTCTGCAGGCCCGCCTGATGAGCCAGGCTCTGCGTAAACTGACCGGCTCGATCTCCAAATCCAACACAATGGTGATTTTCATCAACCAGTTGCGGATGAAAATCGGCGTCATGTTCGGTTCGCCCGAGACGACCACGGGCGGTAACGCCCTGAAATTCTACGCTTCTCAGCGTCTCGACATCCGCCGGATTGGCGCGGTCAAGGACCGCGACGAGATCGTTGGCAACCAGACCCGTATCAAGGTCGTCAAAAACAAGCTGGCGCCACCATTCCGGCAGATTGAGGTCGACATCATGTACGGCGAGGGCATTTCCAAGTCCGGCGAGTTGCTGGATCTGGGCATTGCCGGCGGCGTGATCGAGAAGTCGGGTTCGTGGTTCTCCTACGGCGAACACCGCATCGGTCAGGGGCGTGAGAACGCCAAGACCTTCCTGACTGAGAACGTCGAAATCGCGGCAGAGATCAAGCATAAGATCCTGACCAATCACGGCTTGATCGCCGATGCTATGCTCGATGGCCCGGGTGATCAGGACGGGGAGGATTCCTGATCGACCGCGTCTGAACTGAGCAACGGTGCGCTCAACGCATGAGCGCACCGCCTCAGATGCCGTGGACAGGCTTCAAACCCCTGCGTAATGCTTCCCGCCAGCGGTGGAACTCTTCCACCCCGGGGAACCGACGACGCAGGGAGCCTTAGATGACCACGGCAAACGAAATCCGCTCGACCTTCCTGAACTATTTCGGCGACCGGGAGCACGAGATCGTTTCGAGCTCGTCGCTGGTGCCGCGCAACGACCCGACGCTGATGTTTACCAATGCCGGGATGGTGCAGTTCAAGAACCTGTTCCTCGGTCAGGAGCAACGCGCCTATCAGCGAGCCGTTACCTCGCAGAAGTGCGTGCGCGCCGGCGGCAAGCACAACGACCTCGAGAACGTCGGCTACACCGCGCGTCACCACACCTTTTTCGAGATGCTCGGCAACTTCTCCTTCGGTGACTACTTCAAGGATGTTGCGATCGAGAACGCCTGGAACCTCATCACCAAGGAATACGGCCTGCCTGCCGATAAACTGCTGGTCACCGTCTACCACACCGACGACGAGGCCGTTCAGCTCTGGAAGAAAGTCGCCGGCCTGAGCGATGACCGCATCATCCGCATCGATACCTCTGACAACTTTTGGTCCATGGGTGATACTGGCCCCTGCGGCCCCTGCTCCGAGATTTTCTACGACCACGGCGACCACATCTGGGGCGGCCCTCCGGGTTCTCCCGACGAGGACGGCGACCGGTTCATCGAAATCTGGAATCTGGTCTTCATGCAGTTCGACAAGCCCGAGCCGGGCGCCGACATGGTGCCTCTGCCACGGCCCTCGATCGACACCGGCATGGGGCTGGAGCGGATCTCCGCCATCCTGCAGGGCAAGCACGACAACTACGACGTTGACCTGCTGCGCAAGCTGATCGAGGCCTCTGCCAGTGCCTCTAATGACGACCCGGATGGTGACAACAATGTTTCCCACCGGGTGATCGCCGATCACCTGCGCTCGGCGGCGTTCCTCGTCGCCGATGGCGTCCAGCCTTCCAACGAAGGCCGTGGCTACGTGCTGCGCCGGATCATGCGTCGCGGCATGCGTCATGCCCACAAGATCGGCAACAAGGATCCGCTGATGCACCGGCTGGTGCCGACGCTGGTCGAGGCCATGGGCGAGCACTTCACAGAGCTGCGCCGCGCCGAGGCGTCGATCACCGAGATCCTGCGCCTTGAGGAAACCCGCTTCAAAGAGACCCTCGACCGTGGCCTGCGCCTGCTGGGCGAGGAAACCGACCGTCTGGGCGAGGGCCAGGCACTGCCCGGTGCCGTTGCGTTCCGGCTCTACGATACCTTCGGTTTTCCGCTCGACCTCACCGCTGACATTCTGCGCGGTCAGGGCCGGAGCGTCGATCAGGCTGGCTATGACGAGGCCCTCAAAGCACAGCGTGCCGCCGCGCGGGCCTCGTGGAAGGGCTCGGGTGAAGCCGCCACTGACACGCTCTGGTTCGAGATTAGAGAGCAGCTCGAGGCGAGCGAGTTCCTCGGGTACTCCACCCTGCACGCCGAGGGTGCGGTGCTGGCCCTGACCAAGGATGCTGGGCAGACCCAGCAGCTTAAGGCCGGCGACAGTGGTTTCCTGATCGCCAACCAGACGCCATTCTACGCCGAAAGTGGCGGCCAGAAGGGTGACCGGGGCGAAATCACTACCGAAGCCGGCGCGCGTCTCCGGGTGCTGGACACGCAGAAGCAGCTAGGCGACCTCTGGGTGCACGAAGTCGAGGTGGTCGAAGGCGAAGTTAGCGTTGGCGATGCTGTGGCCTTCTCGGTCGACCCCGACCACCGTGCAGCGCTGGCCGGTCACCATTCGGCCACCCACCTGCTGCACGAGGCGTTGCGCCAGCGGCTCGGCGCCCACGTGGCGCAGAAGGGCTCGCTGGTTGCCGCCGACCGGCTCCGCTTCGACTTCTCACACACCGCGCAGGTGAGTGAGGAGGAGCTGACCGACATCGAAATTGCGGTGAACGAGGAGATCCTTGCTAACACCGCCGTTGAAACCCGGATCATGTCGCCCGACGAGGCTATCGAAGCCGGCGCCACCGCGCTGTTTGGCGAAAAGTACGGCGACGAGGTCCGGGTGGTGACCATGGGCACGACCGACCCGGCGTCGAACCAGATCTATTCCATGGAGCTCTGTGGTGGCACCCACGTGCGCCAGACCGGCGACATCGGCCTGTTGCGGATCGTCCGCGAGGAAGGGCCTGCCTCCGGCGTGCGCAGGATCGAGGCTGTGACCGGCCTCGCAGCGCTCGAGCACGTACGTCGCCGGGATGCGCAGCTCGAGCAGGCTGCTGCCGTGCTGAAGACGTCCCCGGCTGCACTGGCCGAGCGGGTCGAGGCGCTGAGTACCGAACGCCGCCAGCTGGAAAAGGAGCTGGCCGACGTCCGCAAGAAACTCGCTGCGGCGGGTTCTGGCGGTGGTGGTCAGATCGGCCCCGAGGACATCAGTGGTACGCCGGTCATCGCCCGCATCATCGAGGACGTGCCAGCCAAGGATCTCAAGGGTCTGGCCGACGAGTTCATGGGCCAGATCGGCTCGGGCGTGGTCGCGCTGATCGGCACCGAGGGCGGCAAGGCTTCGATCGTGGCTGCCGTGGGCCCGGATCACCAGGACCGTCACAACGCGGTCGAACTGGTGCGTGCAGCCTCAGCGGCTGTGGGCGGCAAGGGCGGCGGCGGCCGGCCCGACATGGCACAGGCTGGCGGCCCCGACATCACACAGGCAGAAACAGGCCTCGAGGCTATGCGCGCCTTGGTCCGGGACGTGGGTTAGGCCGCGTCAAAGAAACAACAAGCAGACCGGAAATCCATAGTGCCCCTGCTCCTCACTGATCCGCAACGGGACGCTGTCTTCAGTGCGATCGTTGACACTGCGAATGCGGTGGTTCTGCCCCGGTTCCAGAACCTTGGCGACGGTGAGATTGACACAAAGACCAGCCCGACGGATCTGGTCACCATCGCTGATCGTGAAGCGGAGATCCGCCTGACCGCGGAATTGACGGCCATTCTGCCCGGCTCCGTGGTCGTGGGCGAGGAAGCGGTATCCGCTGACCCCAAGGTGCTCGATGCAATCGCGGGGGACGCGCCTGTGTGGATCGTCGACCCGGTGGACGGTACACGCAATTTCGCGTCTGGACAGACACCGTTCTGCGTCATGGTCGGGTTGGCGGTGGCTGGGGTTCCGGTGGGCGCTTGGATCTGGCGGCCCATCGACGCCGAGATGATCGTGGCCTTCCGAGATGAGGGCGCTCATATCTATGAGACGACTACGGGGCATGACCGCCGTCTGAGGGTGGAACGACCCTTGGCGGCCTCGGAGATGAATGGCTTCGTCTCATTCAAGTACCTGACTGAGGAGCAGCGCAGCCTAGCACGGCGCAACGCCCGTCGCATGCGCCGGATCCAGTCGATCGGCTGCGCGGGCGAAGAGTATCTGCGTATTGCCGAGGGCCGCGACCATTTTGCTGTTTTTGGCCGGATTAACCCTTGGGATCATTGCCCTGGCAGCCTCATCGTCGAGGAAGCCGGCGGGCTAGCCGTAATCGGCGGGGAGGCCTATGGCCCCCGGCACAGCATAGGACCTTTGTGGATCGCCTCATCGGCGCACGTCCTGCAGGTGGCACGGGATCAATTGCTCGATCCGAACTTCGAACCCGACCTCAAAACCTGAAGGAATGCGGGCGCGCTTCAGACAAGCAGACTCAACCCAGCCGCGACTGCCAGCCCGACCAGCATCGCCAGCAGCAGCCTTCCAGTCGGGATGCAGATTGCCAGCGCCACCAGCGCCCCCGCCACAACCGATACAGACGACCGCAGCGTCTCACCCTCCCCGGGCAAGGCCCAGACCGTCATGAACCCGGCGATGGCGCAGCCAGGCAGAGTCTCGATTAGCCGCCGGAGCCGCACCGGCAGCTGTCGCTGGCCCAGCAGCGCCATTGGCGCCACACGGCTGATCATAACCACGGCAGAGAGGATCAGGCCGATGACGACGACTTCGGTTCGCACGCTTCAGCCCTCCCGCTCAACGGGGGTGATGAACACGTACACCAGCGCCGAGATCGATGCCCCGATAAGCGCTGCCAACGCTGGCGGCAGGCCTAGCACCAGCGCCCCCACCACCGTAAGCCCCATGCTGGCCAGATGGGGTCGCTTGTCGATCCCCTGCCGCCAAAGCAGCGTGATCATCAGTGCAAAAAACACCACGGGTGTCGCGCGAAACGCACCGTCGACCAGCGGGTGATCAGGCACGGGCATCAGGGCGCCGATGATCGAGCCCGACATCCAGATCAGGTATACCATCGACACCGCAGACCAAAAGTAGGGCCAGACCGGACCCCGACGGTACCCTCGCGCCGACGCCCAGCCGGCATCGACCAGCCCCACCATGCCAATGATCTCGATCCGCCGACCCGTGGCATGGCGCGCCATATCCAGCGACATCAGCACGTTGCGGGTACAGACAAAGGCTGCACCAGAAACCAGCAACAGCACCGCCGCCGCCGAATTGAGGTCTGCGCCGAAGGCGGTGAACTGTACCGCAGCCGAATAGACAATCGCGCAGTAGAAGATGATTTCCAGCGGCCGCAGACCGACCTCCAGCGCTGCGAGGCTGTACATCAGGCCCAGTACGCCCGCAGACAGACCGATGGCTGTGCCGTCTCTGATGCCGTCCTTGATCGCCTGAGAAATCATGCTTGTCCTGTACATACTTGCGGATCATGACACCGGACTGATGCCCGGGGTTACTCCCCGCGTTACTTCCGTGGGGTTACTGCCCCGACATCACCGGCCACCTGCAGCTTAACCGCCACAAGAACCTCCATCTGGCGACAAAAAAAGGGGCCGCAAAGCCCCTTCTCTCTCATGTCTGACCCTCGACCGCCTTGGGCCCAACCCTTGGGGCTCAGACCCGGTTCGGTAGGTCGTCGATCGCCGTGTCTGCCAGGGCCGACAGCGACTTCGCGCTGAGCTGCTCGGGCAGCGACTTGCGCAAGGCACCGATGGCCAGCTCGGCGGCACGCGACTTGACGTCGTTCTGCGCCTGCACCTGCAGCTGGTTCATCCGCTGGTCGAAGGCCGCCTGACGGCGCGCCAGCAGGTCCTTGAGGTCATCGTTCGACTTCTTGGTCAGCCGCTTGGCTTCTTCCTTGGCCGCTTCAACGATCTCAGTCGCATCAGCGTCGGCCTTGCCGAACTTCTTCTTGTAGTCCGCCATGGTCGCTTCAGCCTGCTCGAGCAGGGCACTGGCTTCGTCGATCTTCGCCGAGATCTCTGCGCCGCGCTTGTCCAGAGCAGCGAGGATGCTGTCCCCGGCCTGCCACCAGACAAAGGCCAGGAAGACAACCGAGCCGAAGCCTACCCAGAAGGTCGCGTGCTGGAGTTCGTAAATGATGAAATCAAGCATGGCCCATATCCTTCACGGCCTTGCTGAGCTTGGCGCTGTCGACGTCCACGCCCAGGATCTGGGTCGCAGCCGCCTCAGCGGTCTCAGCGGCAACCGTGGACAGCTCGGCCATGGCGGCCTTGGTCTGGTCCGCAATTGCGGTCTCGATCTCGATCCGGGTGGCGGTCAGCTCGTCCGCGAGCTTGGCCTGCGCCTTGGCAGCCTTGTCGGCAGCCTTATCCGAGGCGACCTTGATCACGCCCTGCGCTTCGGTGCGCGCGGCAGCCATTTTCTCCTCGTAGGCATCCATCAGGCCCTTGGCTTCGTCGAGCAGGGCCTGAGCCTTGTCCACGTTGCCGCTGGTCAGTTCCTCGCGCTTGTCGCGCACGGCGGAAATCCGGCTGATGCCGAAGTTCACGATGACCATGGTCAGGCCGAACAGCACGATGAACCACACAAGGTTCAGGCCGATGGCAGCCGGATCACTAAGAATATCAAACTGAGGCATCAGAGCCTCCCACTGTTTGTCCGTAGAAGTTCAGTCAATCTGTGCAGACCGACGCTCCCGTTCCGTTCAGCTGCGGCTGATCCTGATCCCCGATCCTGATCCCGGCCTTGTGGGGCGGTAAGGAGGGGGTGGAACAGCCGCGGCGCAAACCAATCCCGAGACACGTCCGTCCGTTAAACCAGGGCCCGAAGGCGCCCGGTTTAGATGACGAACATGATCATCAGAGCAATCAGCAGCGCGAAAATACCGAAGGCTTCAACCAGCGCGAAGCCGACGAACAGCCAGGTCTGGAACTTCGGTGCAGACGCCGGGTTGCGGGATACTGCCAGGAAGTAGTTACCGAAAATGGTACCAAGGCCGATACCGGAGCCGACAAAACCGAAGGTAGCCAGACCAGCGCCGATGTACTTGAACATTTCAGGTGTCATGATGATTCCTTTTCTGGGGTGCGGGCAGCCCGGATTT
>PAGB01000060.1 GCA_002711265.1 Rhodospirillaceae bacterium | reverse complement strand
GTAGGGGTATAGCTCAGTTGGTAGAGCATCGGTCTCCAAAACCGAGGGTCGAGGGTTCGAGTCCTTCTGCCCCTGCCATTTCCACAGCCGGATCGCGGGGCGGACAGTCACCCGTGCCCTCAGATTGTCTCTTGCCGACAGTCATGGCGGCACCTAGATGTCGCCAGTCCCCAAGAGCAGAAACGTAAGAGAGGCAGCTTGAATGGCATTGTTTCGGTTTTTTGGCCAAGTGCGGAAGGAAATCGCACGGATTACCTGGCCAACCCGCAATGAGACGACGGTCACGACCATCCTGGTCCTGATCCTCGCGACCCTGNCTGCGTTGCTGTTCATCGCCGTCGATTTCGTTTTCCGGAACCTCATGGGTTTCTTGCTCGGCATCAGCCTGGGCTAAGGCCGCGTATCGCGCCGACCCGTTGTGAAACAGAAGTGTTGACCTGATTTATGTCCGATAACCACAAATGGTACGTGATCCACGTCTACTCTGGCTTTGAATCCAAGATCGTTGAGTCGATCGAGGAGCAGGCTGAGAAGAAGGGCATCGAGGAACAGTTTTCCGAGCTGATGATCCCGGCTGAAGAAGTCGTCGAAGTTCGTCGCGGGAAAAAGTACAACACCGAGCGCAAGTTCTTCCCCGGCTATATCCTAGCCAAGATGGAACTCTCCGACGAAGCCTGGAACCTCGTCAAGAACACCCAGCGCGTCACCGGCTTCCTCGGCGGGCAGGGGCGCCCTGTGCCGATCTCCGAGCGCGAAGCCAAGCAGATCATGCAGTCGATGCAGGAAGGCGCGGAGAAGCCGCGGCCGTCCATCACCTACGAAGTGGGCGAGAATGTCCGCGTCACCGATGGCGCCTTCACCTCCTTCGCCGGCGTGGTCGAGGAAGTCGATCTGGAAAAGGCGCGCCTCAAGGTTGCCGTGTCCATCTTTGGCCGCGCGACCCCGGTCGAGCTCGACTACAGCCAGGTCGAAAAGGCCTAGCTGCTCCGTCCAGCATTCAAAGTCAGCCTTTTTGCGACGGTCCTGCTCAGGGCTGACCCTGAATCGCGCGTATGCCCCTTCCGTAGGCTGATCGGCTCCCCATCTATAAATTTAGAGTTAATGTTCCTTCTTTTTTGCAGGAGGTCACCGTTGTGACGATCCCTAAACATCTGCTGCTGCTTGTAGCTGCTACTGTGTCCGCCCTTTTCGCGGTGCACGCCCAGGCCCAAATCTGGGACGAGGGCGACGAGTCAGTGGTCAGGGTCGGTGAAGAGGTTTTCGCTGCGGGCGATACCCTCAGTCTGAGTGGCAACAGCGGCCTGACTTGGGCTGCTGGTAACACTGTGGTGGTTGAGGAGCCCTCAGGCGGTGTCGTCGCGGCGGGCAATGTCGTCAAAGTGCTTAAAGGTGCAGACGGCCCTATTATCGCCGCCGGTTCGGACGTGAGTGTCGAGGGGGCGGTATCCGGATCGATTTATGCCGCTGGGCAGGACGTCGAGTTGGATGTCGATCACCGGGGGGGCACGGTCCTCGCCGCCGGTAGCAATATCGGCTTCATGGGACAGACCACAGGCAGTGCGTACTTTGCCGGTGACAGCGTCCGGGTTGAGGGCCGCATCGATGGTGACCTCTATGTCTCAGCCGGATCGGTAAGTCTCGCCGACGACTTAGTGGTGGGCGGTGAAATCGTCTACGACATTGGCGAGCGCGACCGATTGGAGCTGCCCGAGGGTCTGCGAGGGCGGCAAGCCGACCCCGGGGAAGTCATGGGCGAAATACAGGACTCCATGATCAACGATGGCGGGACTGGGGGCGATATCGGGTTTCTCATCTTCAGCCTGATCGTCGGTGCCGCTGTGATCCTGCTGATGAGTCGGCAGGCGGACCACGGTGCCCTGTGGCTCCGCCGTCGGCCCTGGCTGACGATCGGGACGGGTTTTGTCGGGCTGAGCTTTTGGATCGGGCTGACGCTGACCAGCCTGCTNGTGGTTTTGCTCCTGAGCTACGGGCTCACCTGGTTCCTGCTGGTACTGCTGGTGCTGGTTCCCGTTTCGATGCTTGCTGGCTTTGTGGTGGCCATCTTAGGCTACTTCCACGGCCTGCACGCGGTCGGCGCGCTTGGTGCGCGGCTGCTGCCGGAGAGCCTGAATCCGACGCTCAGACGCCTGCTGGCGGTCTCAGCGGTCGTGGNGGTGCTGTTCCTTGTCGGGATTGTGCTGCCGGGGCTCTCCATGCTGCTGTCATTCCTCGCCCTTGGGCTGGGCTTTGGCATGCTTGGGCTGCGGCTGTGGAAGGGCCTGCCACCGGTACCGGCATCACCAGAAGTCGAAGCAGACGCGGGAACGGCCTGACGCTCACCCTAAGCCGCGCCTGCCACCCCGGTGCAGCGCATAAAAAAAGCCCCGCTGCAGCGATGCACGCGGGGCTTTTTGTTGGTCTCGGATCGCGCGGAGATTAACGCGAGTAGAATTCGACCACGAGGTTCGGTTCCATGGAAACCGGGAAAGGCACNTCTTCGAGCTTCGGGCCGCGCAGCATCTGTGCGGTCATCTTCTTAACNTCAACTTCNACGTAGTCCGGCACGTCGCGCTCGGGCGATGCCAGCGCTTCAAGCACCAGTGCCATTTCGCGGGACTTGCCCTTGACTTCGACGATGTCGCCATCGCGGACCATGATAGAGGCGATGTTGGCCTTCTTGCCGTTCACGGTGACGTGGCCGTGGTTCACGAACTGGCGTGCAGCAAAGACGGTCGGCACGAACTTGGCGCGGTACACAACCGCGTCCAGACGGCGCTCGAGCAGCTCGATCAGGTTTTCGCCGGTGTCGCCTTTGCGGCGGACGGCTTCGGCGTAGTACTTGCGGAACTGCTTCTCGGTGATGTTGCCGTAGTAGCCCTTGAGCTTCTGCTTGGCCTTGAGCTGCAGACCGAAGTCGGAATCTTTCTTCTTGCGACCCTGACCATGCTGGCCGGGACCGTAGGAACGCTTGTTGATCGGGGACTTGGGGCGACCCCACAGGTTGACGCCCAAACGGCGGTCAATCTTGTACTTCGCAGAAATGCGCTTTGACATGTCATACCCTTCGTAAACGAGGTGTTATTTTTCATCTTTGTGCCGGTAGTCNCGCAAAGCTGCGCCTGAGCCCAGTCCCTGCGAGCGTGGAGCCGCTTACATCAGAGGCGACACCAGCATTCCCGGCTTATCTCATTGAGACAGAGGGGAATTAGCCCCGCCCGGCGACAGAGTCAAAGGCAGGGCGCGATTATGGGGCGGGGGGCTGGCCTGCGCGCACGCGGGGGCAGGCGCCAGCCTGTCGATCCGGCGGCGGGTCAGTGTCCGCCAGCGAGCCTGTCGGCAATGGTGCTGCCGCCGTCGGCGATGATGGTCTGGCCATTGACGTAGGCCCCGGCGCGGGAGGCCAGAAAGACAGCGATACCGGCAATATCGTCGGGATCACCCAGCCGCCGCAGCGGGGTACCGGCAATGGTGGCTTCGGCGATGGTGGGGTTATTCCATAGGGCTTCGGCAAAGTCGGTCTTGATCAGCCCCGGTGCGATGGCGTTGGAGCGGATGCCCTTCGGACCCCATTCAACCGCCATATTCTTGGCGAGGTGGGCGTTGGCAGACTTGGTCAGGCCGTAGGTGCCAATGGCGCCGTTGCCCATGACCCCGGCGATCGANGCCAGAAAGGTCATGGTGCCNTGACCGCGCTCNGCCATATCTTCGGCGCACTGCTGGATGAACCAGTAGGCAGATTTGAGGTTTGTGGTGAAGGTCTTGTCGAACATCTCGTCGCTGATGGTGTGCGCCGGTCCCATGTGCGGGTTGGTGGCCGCGTTAAGCACCAGATGATCGATCTTGCCGAAGTGCTGCTTCACCCCCGCGCACATGGCCTGCACCTGATCCTTGCGTCCGATGTGGCAGGGGTGGGCGAGCGCCTGACCGCCAGCGTCCGTGATGACCTGTGCCACCTCTTCGCAGGCCTCAGCCCCGCGCCCGGAGACCACGACGCTGGCACCGGCTTCGGCCATGCGTTCGGCTATCGCGCGCCCGATCCCCCGGCTTGATCCCGTGATCAGCGCAACTTCACCATCCAATCGAAACATGGGCTTTNNGTCCTCCGGCCTCAGTCAGTCGTTCGAGGGGCGGAGACTGGCACAGCCTGCNGGGGCCGTGAAGGCTGCTCAGCGCGGGCCACCCTGTCCTTTGAGAAAGGAGACGATGCCGTGCAGCGTGTTGACCTCGTTTTCGGTCAGGCCGCCGCGCTGAAAGATATTGCGGATGTTGCGGATCATNCGGTCGCGCTTCTCCGGCACCGCCAGAAAACCACGCTCGTCGAGGTCTTCGATCAGGCGCCCCAGAAAGTTGTCGAGCATGAGCTGGGAGGCAGGCAGGGCTTCGTTCGTCTCCAGCCGCTGCNCGACGGTNTGATCCTGCGCCGTCCACCACTCATAGCCGACCAGCAGCACGGCCTGCCCGATGTTCAGCGAAGTGTTGCCGGGGTTCAGTGGGACGGTGATNATGGCCGACGACATGCTGATTTCGCTGTTCCACAGCCCTTCGCGCTCNCGGCCGAANAGCAGGCCGATCTTCTGCCCTTTCTCAGCACGCGTGTGGGCGTCAGTGGCGAAGCCGCGTGCGGTGAACACCGGCTTGACTTGATCCCGTGCCCGGGCCGTGGTGGCGTAGGTGTAGCTGAGATCGGCGATGGCGGCTTCGAGGGTATCGAAGACCCGGGCGGCCTCGACGATGTCCTCGGCATGGGCGGCCATGGCATTTGCAGCCGGGTTGGGCCAGCCGTCGCGCGGGTCGACCAGACGCAGGTCGTCCAGACCGCAGTTCTTCATCGCCCGGGCGCAGGCACCGATGTTCTCACCCATCTGCGGGCCGCAGAGGATGACGCAGGGCGGCAGCAGAGCCGTCACAGCGCGATCGGGTGCAGCGATTTCCGGTGCAGCGGGCTGAGGATCAGCGGGCACGCATGCCTTCCTTCAGCAGCTTCCACGAGATCGCGTCGATCAGGGCGTCGAACGAGGCGTCGATGATGTTGGCGCTGACCCCGATGGTGGTCCATGTTCGGCCGCTGGCATCCGCGCTCTCGATCATCACGCGGGTGATGGCGGCAGTCCCGCTGCGCCCGTCGAGGATGCGCACGCGGTAGTCGGTCAGTTGCATGTCTTCGAGCGCCGGATAGACCGGCAGCAGGGCCTTGCGCAGCGCCGCGTTGATGGCGTCGACGGGGCCGTTGCCCGGTGCGGCTTCGATATAGGCCTGATCGGCGATTTCGAGCTGCACCATGGCCATGGATTCGGTGACTTCGTCGCCCTTGGCGTTATGGCGGCGCTCGTCGATCACTCGGAAGCGGTCGAGGCTGAAGAACGACGTGCTCTGCCCGAACTGCTGGCGGGTGTAGAGCTCNAAGGACGCATCGGCACCGTCGAAGGTCAGGCCCTTCTCGGCTTCCAGCGTCTTGATCCCGGCGGTGAGCTCGCTCACGCGCGGGTCTTTGGGGTCGACCTCCAGCCCCATGGCCTTGAGCTGGGAGAGGACGTTGGAACGCCCCGCCTGGTTCGAGACCAGCACCTGGCGCTCGTTGCCGACACTCTCGGGCGGGATGTGTTCGTAGGTGCGCGGGTCCTTGGCCACGGCAGAGGCGTGCAGCCCGCCCTTGTGCGCGAAGGCGTTGGCGCCGACGTAGGGGGCGTGCCGGTTGGGCGCCCGGCCGAGGATCTCGTCGACCAGCCTTGAGACCTTGGTCAGGCTCTGCAAGCCGGCCTCGTCCACGCCGATCTCGAAGTCGGTCTTCAGCTTCAGCGAGGGGATCAGCGAGGTCAGGTTGGCATTGCCGCAGCGCTCCCCCAGCCCGTTGAGTGTCCCCTGTATCTGTCGGACACCGCGCCGGACGGCGAGCAGGCTGTTGGCGACAGCGTGGCCGGTATCATCGTGAAAGTGCACGCCGAGATGGTCGCCGGGAATGCGGCTGAGCACGTCATCGACAATGGTCTCGACTTCGTGGGGCAGGGTGCCGCCGTTGGTGTCGCAGAGCACGACCCAGCGCGCACCGCGGTCGTAGGCGGCCTGCACGCAGGCGAGTGCATAGTCGCGGTCTGCCTTGTAGCCGTCGAAGAAGTGCTCGGCGTCGTACATGGCTTCTTTGCCGGCGTTGACGGCAGCTTCGATGGTATCGCCGATCATGGCGAGATTTTCATCGTAGGAGACCTTGAGCGCGACATCGACCTGGTAGGTCCAGGACTTGCCGACGAAGCAGGCGCCCTGTGTCGGCGCATTCAGGATCGGCGCGACAACCGGATCGTTGGCGGCGGAGCGGCCTGCGCCGCGNGTCATACCAAAGGCGACGAAGCGCGCGCGTTTAAACCCCGGATCGGCGGCGAAAAACTCGGTATCNGTGGGGTTNGCGCCCGGCCAGCCGCCCTCGATATAATCGATGCCCAGCTCATCAAGCGCCGCAGAAATCCGGCGCTTGTCGGCAACGGAAAAGTCCACGCCCTGTGTCTGCGCACCATCCCTCAGGGTGGTGTCGAACAGGAAGACGCGCTGGGTGTCTGAGGCAGCCGAAGCGGCGGTCGCGGTCATGGGGTACCGTTTCCGGTCTGTGGATATAATTGCGGGCCCAGATGTACCGGTCGGGCAGGGGCTTGTCACCAATTAGGGACAAGACCCCTGTTATACGCCAGCCAAGGCCATCAGGACGGGCCTCAGGCTGAGATTAGCCAGCGAGCAGGCGCCTTAGCGCGCTGCCATCCGCATCGCGCCGTCCAGACGGATGGTCTCGCCGTTGATGTAGGCGTTTTCGACCATGTGGATNGCCAGTCGNGCGTATTCGTCCGGGGTGCCGAGGCGGACCGGGAACGGCACCTGCTTACCCAGCGATTCCTGCACTTCTGCCGGCATGTTGGTCAGCATGGGCGTCTCGAACACGCCCGGGTTGATGGTGTTGACCCGGATGCCGAAGCGGGTGAATTCCCGGGCGGCGGGGAGCATCATGCCCATCAGGCCCATTTTCGACGCCGAGTAGGACGCCTGCCCGACCTGACCTTCCTGGGTCGCGATCGAACCGGTGGAAATGACCACGCCGCGCTCGTTATCATCGTTGACGGGGTCNGCCTTGGACATTTCCGCCGCTGCCTTNGACATGACGTTGTAAGCGCCGACGAGGTTGATCTCGATGCCCTTGCGGAAATAGTCGAGGGAAGTCGCGTTGCCTTCGCGGTCGATGATCCGCTTCGCCGGNGCGATACCAGCGGCGTTGATCAGGATTCGGGCGACGCCGTGCGCGGCCTGCGCNTGCGCGATGGCGGCGGCGACGCCTTCATCGGAAGTAACATCGCAGTCGATGGCCAGACCATCGATTTCGGCAGCAACAGCCTGTGCGCCCTCCACGTTCACGTCGAACAGCGCGACTTTAGCGCCCTTTGCGGCCAGTTGGCGGGCGGTTTCTGCGCCCAGACCCGAACCACCACCGGTCACGATTGCTGCGAGGCCGTTGATTTCCATCAGTTCCATTCCCTTTGGCTGAGGTGTTTTGTTTCCGGGTTGTTGAAGACGGGGCGGGGCGAGGTGTCAAGCGTCACGCCCTGAAACCTGCTGCAACGTGGCTGACCCTTTTTGGCCGCATTTGCCCCTCAGCGTCGTCTCAACACAGACCCTTTCCAGCCCTTTTGGGAGACTGAGCATGTTCCGTATCTTCGCTGCTTCCGCCTTCGCCTTGCTGTCTACGCTGACTTTTGCCCTCCCGGCGCAGGCGCTGTCCTGCCTGCCGCCAACGCCGGAAGACAGCTTCGCGCGGTACCACGCAGCGCCTGAACTGTATCAGATCTGGTCCGGCCGCTGGATCAAGGTAAACCCGACCCCTGAAAACACCGAGTACGTCGACCCCTTCACCGGCACTTCGCCTTATCCCGTCACCTATCTGTTTCAGGGGCGGATGGTCGGCCCGCACGGCATGCAGGGACCGATCCGCCGGATGACGGTCAAGGTCGACCCGCAGTGCGCCGGCCCCTGGTGCGCCAGCTACCCCGAAAATGGTGAGGCGATGGTCGGCTTCTTCGAANNCAAGCCCAGTGGTCAGCGGGTCTTTTCCCCCGGTGCCTGCGGGGGGGCATCTTTCGCACGCACCTATCAGAACATCCAGCGGCTGGCGTCCTGCTTCCGCTCGGGGGCCTGNATCTGAGCCAGTCTTCGCGGCAGCCGCTGCCGTCGCTCACAACGGCAACCGGCCGCTTGATCTCTATCGGGGCCGGTCCTACCCTCTGCGCTCATCCTGAGGGAGGGGGCCGTTCATGGCGAAAAATCCGGGCATCGACGCTGACGCCAGCTTTGATTTTGTCATCGTCGGCGGCGGCACNGCAGGCTGCCTGCTCGCCAACCGGCTCTCGGCCGACCCCGATGTGTCGGTGCTCTTGATCGAAGCGGGCGGCAGCGACCGGCGCTTCTGGATCAACGTCCCTGTGGGCTACCTCTACAACATGGGCAACCCCGCCGTGGATTGGTGCTACCGCACCGAAAGTGACCCGGGCCTCAACGGCCGTTCGCTGGCCTATCCGCGCGGCAAGGTGCTCGGCGGCTGTTCTTCGATCAACGGCATGATCTACATGCGCGGGCAGGCGGCGGACTATGACGGCTGGCGGCAGATGGGCAACCGGGGCTGGGGCTGGGATGACGTCCTGCCTTATTTCCGCANGAGCGAGAACCACTTTGACGGTGAAACCGAGCACCACGGTGGTGACGGCGAATGGAACGTCGCGCAGCAGCGCTTGCAGTGGGAAATCCTCGAAGCCTTCGCCGACGCCTGCGAGCAGGCTGGAATTCCCCGGATTCCCGACTTCAACACCGGCGACAATGAGGGCGTTTCCTACTTTCAGGTGAACCAGAAGGACGGCCTGCGCTGGAACACAGCCAAGGCCTTTCTCCGCCCGGCGATGAACCGCCCCAACCTGACCCTNTGGACCCACACCCAGACCGAAAAGCTGCTGTTCGACGGCCAGCGGGCCNGCGCCCTGCGCGTGCACCGCCGCGATGGTGCTGCGCAGACCGTGGCCGCGCGGCGTGAAATCATCCTCTCCGCCGGATCGATCGGCTCNCCGCAGATCCTTGAGCTCTCTGGCGTGGGGCAGGGAGAGCTGCTGGCAGAACGGGGGATCGAGACCCTGCACGCTTTGCCCGGTGTCGGGGAAAACCTCAGCGATCACCTGCAGGTGCGCGCCGCTTTCAGGGTCTCAGGCGTGTCCACGCTCAACACCCGGATCAAGAGCCTTGGCGGGCGGGCCGCCATGGCGCTGGATTTCGCCCTGCGCCGGCGGGGGCCACTGACCATGTCCCCCAGCCAGCTGGGCGTGTTCTGCAAGTCCGACCCCAGCCGGGAGACGGCAAATCTGCAGTACCACGTCCAGCCGCTGTCGCTGGATGCCTTTGGCGAACCACTGCACGGCTTCGACGCCTTCACCGCGTCGGTCTGCAACCTGCGCCCGGAAAGCCGGGGCAGCGTCCATGTCCGCACCAGCTCGTTTCGCGACGCGCCGTCGATTGCCCCGAACTACCTCTCTGCCCCCGCCGACCGACAGGTCGCGGCAGACGCCCTGCGCCTGACCCGACGGATCGTGGCACAGCAGGCGCTGGAACGTTACCGGCCCGAGGAATTCCGCCCCGGCCCCGATATCGATCTGGATGAAGACCTCGCGACGGCGGCCGGCGACATTTCGACNACTATTTTCCACCCGGTCGGCACCTGCAAAATGGGCAGCGATGACCGTGCGGTTGTCGATGATCAGCTGCGCGTTCACGGGCTGGAGGGCTTGCGCGTTGTCGATGCGTCGGTCATGCCTGCGATCACATCCGGGAACACCAACTCGCCCACGCTGATGATCGCCGAAAAGGCGGCTGACCTGATCAAGCAGGCTTGGGCCGGTTGAGCTGATGAGAACGCAGCAATTGCGTTGAGTCAAAAAGAAGAGAAATGAAGAGGACGGACCATGTCCGACGTCGTGCTGTTTGAAGAGCGCCCCGCCGAGAACGGCTTTATCGGCCACGCCACCCTGAACCGGCCAGAAAAGCTCAATACGCTAACAACCGAGATGATCGCACTGCTGCACCAGCGGTTCAGCGTCTGGGCGGATGACCCNGCCTGCAAGGCGGTNTTCCTCGACGGCGCGGGNGAGAANGCCTTTTGCGCGGGCGGGGACGTGGTTGCCGTGACGACCGACCCCAGCCCGGATATGGCGGTCGGGCGTGAGTTCTTCAAAACCGAGTACGACCTGAATTACTTCATGCACACCTTTCCGAAACCCATGNTGGTCTGGGGNGGTGGGATTTGCATGGGCGGCGGCTTTGGGCTGCTGCAGGGGTCGAGCACGCGCATCGTCTCCGACACCTCGCGGCTGGCCATGCCGGAGCTGGCGATTGGCTTCCACCCTGATGTCGGGGGATCGTGGTTCCTGCAGCGGGTCTCCGCGCCGCTNGGCGAGGTGATTGCCCTGACCGGCGTACATTTCTCTGGCGCGGATGCGGTCGAACTGGGTCTCGCCGACGTGCTGGTCGCCAACGACGCCAAGGGTGCCATTCTGGAAGCCCTCAGCGCCACCGACTGGAGCGAGCATGCCCGCGCCAACCGGGCCTTTGCCGAGGCTGCCGTGCGCGGGGTTGCCGCCGCGCAGCCCCCTGCAGTCTCCTACAAGATGATGCCCCACCGTGACCGCCTCGCGGCCTGCATGCACACGCCTTATTTTCAGGAACGGTGGGACAATCTNGTCGCGCTGGCCCAGGACGAGGATCCCTTCCTCANGCGCGTGGGCGAGGGCACGTCGCACGGCTCTCCGGCTTCGGCCTTTGTGGTGCAGTCGTTTTTCCAGCGCATGCGCCACGCCGGCTTGCGAGACTGTCTCGACGCCGAGCTGGCGCTGTCGATGAACCTGCTCGAGCACGGTGACTTCCGCGAGGGCGTGCGGGCGCTGCTGGTCGACAAGGANCGGTCGCCGGACTGGGCCTTCAAGGCCATCCGCGAGGTCGATATCGACTGGATGGGCAAAGTGCTGCCTTGATCAAGGNNAGCACGCCGACCCGCAGCCGCTCTGGCCCGCGCCGGCGCCGGCGCTAGTCTGTNGCGCCGGCCAGTGCGCCCCTGAATTCCTCNCGAAGCTCCGCTTTGAGGATCTTGCCGGTCGCGCCGTGCGGGATTTCATCCTTGAACACGATCAGGTCCGGCATCCACCATTTGGCAATGCGGGTGCCGAGGAAGTCGCGCACGCTGTCTTCGCTGGGTGGATTGTCGCTGTCCTGCGNGACCAGAATCAGCACTGGGCGCTCGCCCCACTTGTCGTGGGCCACGCCGATCACNGCAGCTTCAACGACCCCGGGGATGCCCACGGCCTCGTTTTCCAGATCGATCGAAGAAATCCACTCGCCNCCGGACTTGATAACGTCCTTGGAGCGGTCGACCAGCTGCAGGATGTTATTTTCATCCAGCGTGGCGATGTCGCCGGTGTAGAACCAGCCTTCCTTGGTGAAGGCCTTATCGTTGGCGTCGTGGTTGTTGTAGTAGCTGGAGATGATCCACGGCCCGCGCACCACGAGGTGCCCGCGTGTGGTGCCGTCGTGGGGCTGGGGCTCCTCGTCGTCGTTGACGATGCGCATGTCGACGCCGAACACCCGGTGGCCCTGCTTCTGCTTCATCTCAAACTGCTCATCGGCACTGGTCGAGCGTATCAGGTGNGGCGCCAGCACGCCCGCCGAGCCCAGCGGGCTCATTTCGGTCATGCCCCAGGCGTGGATGACGTTGGTCTGGTAGTCGTCTTCGAACTCGCGGATCATGGCGCCTGGCGCGGCTGAACCGCCGATGATGACGTTGCGCAGGCTGTCGAGGTTCCCCCCGACCTCGCGCGTGTGCTTGAGCAGGTTGAGCCAGATTGTCGGCACCCCCGCGGTGTTGCTGACGCTCTCGGCCTGGATCAGATTATAGAGGCTTTCGCCATCCAGTTTCGGCCCGGGCAGGACCAGCTTCGCCCCAACGAGCGGCGCGTAGTAAGGCTGCCCCCAGGCGTTGACGTGGAACATGGGCACNACCGGCATCATGGTTTCGCCGGTGAGCGTGCCGGTCACGGCCGGCGTGCCCGCCATCAGCGCGTGCAGCACGGTCGACCGGTGCGAGTACAGCGCGCCCTTNGGGTTGCCCGTGGTCCCGGAGGTGTAGCACAGCGAAGAGGCTGCGTTTTCGTCGAATTCGGGCCACTCCATCCCGCCGTCGAAGGCGCCGATGAAGTCCTCGTACACCACGGCGTCCAGCGCGGTGTCAGGCAGGTTTTCCGCCGTACACAGAACGACAATCTTTTCCAGCTTGGGGCAGTTGTCGATGATCTTCTCGATCAGGGGCAGGAANATCGGATCGACCATGATGATCCGGTCTTCGGCATGATTGATGATGTAGATCAGCTGCTCGGGGAACAGGCGCGGGTTGATGGTGTGGCAGACCGCACCAATCCCCGAAACACCGTAGTAAATCTCCAGATGGCGATGGTCGTTCCACGCCAGCGTTGCCACGCGGTCGGTCATGCCGATTCCGGCATCGCCCAGCGCCTGCGCGAGCTGCTTGGCCCGCTGGTTGATATCGCGGTAGGTGTGGCGCACCACACCTTCGCCCGCGACCACGGANACCACTTCTGAGCCCCCGAAAACATCCGCGCCGGTCTGCAACAGCGACGAAATCATCAGCGGTGCATTCTGCATCAAGCCTTTCATGTCGGCTTTCCTCCACTCATCCACCCGGGTCCGCGCAGCAGAAAGGTTCCGCCCTCGACACGCTTGAGCCGAAACGCAGACCCGAACCCCGGCAATCCGGGTATATCCTTGTTGTCAGGCAGGCCGGAACCCACCCCTATTGCAGCGAGTTTGGCCCGGTTAGCAGAGNAGGGCAAGCCAAGATCAAAGCCCGACGCTTATATGAGCAGATTATCCAGCGCNCGCCGCAGGTCCTCGGGCAGCGCCCGGGGGCGATGATCCTGTGCATCGACGTAGACGTGGATNAAATGCCCCTGCGCGGCGGCGATGTCGCTGTCGTTGGCGAACAGGCCGACTTCGTAGCGGACCGAGGATGTGCCGACCCGGGCGACCCGGATCCCTGCCGTCACGCGATCGGGAAAGGCCAGAGGGCTGAAGAACTGGCACCCGGTTTCCACCACCAGACCCACGGTTTCGCCTTTGCGAAAGTCGAGCACGCCCTGATCAACCAAAAATCCGTTAACAGCCGTGTCAAAATACGAATAGTAAACGACGTTGTTCACGTGGCCGTAGACGTCGTTGTCCATCCAGCGGGTGGTGATTTCGGAAAAGGCGCGATAGTCCGCGCGCTGGTGGGGCTGTTGCTTGCTCACGGGGTTAGGGTTCCTGTGTTGTCAGCACGATCTTACCGATCAGTTNGCCGGATTCCATCATGCGGTGGGCCTCGGCAGCCTGGTCCAGCGGGAAGGTCGCCGCGATGACCGGCGCGATGCTGCCATTATTGAGTAGCGGCCAGATATCCCGCCGAAGCCCTTCGGCGAGCTGGTTCTTGGCCTCGACCGACTGCGGGCGCAGGGTCGAGCCGGTGATCACCTGCCGCCGTATCATCGCCACCGTGGCGTCAAACCGCGCGTCTGACCCACCCTGCGAGGCGATCAGCACCAGCCGGCCGTCGGTCGCCAGACAGCGCTGATCCCGCGCAACATAGGGTCCGGCAACCATGTCGAGGATGACGTCGACGCCGGCGCCGTCGGTCAGCGCCAGCACCTCGTCCTCCCACGCCACATCGGGGTAGAGCAGGGCATGGTCGGCGCCCAGCGCGAGGCAGGCCTCGGCCTTTTCCGGCGTGCGCACGGTCACGATGATCTGCGCAGCACCCAGCGCCCGCGCCTTCTGGATGGCGGTGGTGCCGATCCCGGAAGAACCGCCGTGGATCAGGACGCGTTCGCCCGCCTTTAACCGGCCCCGAAACACCATGTTGCCGTAGACGGTGAAAAAGGTTTCGGGCAGGGCCGCGGCCTGAACCGCTGTAAAGCCCGCGGGCCAGGGCAGGGCGTGCTGCCACGGCAGCGTGACGTGACTGGCATAGCCGCCCCCGGGACAGAGCGCCGTCAGCTTCTGCCCGATCAGTGTCGTGGGCACGCCCTCGCCCACCGCCAGCACTTCACCGGCGGCTTCAAGGCCGGGAATGTCGCTCGCGCCGGGGGGTGGGCGGTAGCGCCCCTGCCGCTGCATCACGTCGGGACGATTAACGCCGCAGGCCTCGACCGCCAGCTGCAGCTCGCCAGGCCCCGGACCGGATACGGACCGCCGCGCTGGCACCAGCACCTCCGGTCCGCCGGGTTCACTGATTTCGATGATCCGCGCCTCGGTCACTCGTGCTCACCCCAATTTCATCATAGCATTTGTTTCAAATTCGCGTAAACGGCACTGCGATNGCAGGTCGGAACACGTATTTAAGAAAAGACCATGGACTTTGGCATAATGAAACGGATTTTGNTTGGGACGGCGCTGCTGGCGACGACATTTCTCGCTGCTTGCGGCTATTCCGACTTCTTTGCCAGCGACGATTACCCGGCTTCGTCGACGGTGGAGCCCGCGTCTTTCTCCCACATTCCGCACGAGGAAAAGGTTCTGTTCATCGACCCCGAGGCAGATCATCAACTCGGTGAGCGCGACCTGCTGCGGCTGCTCTACGGCCGGACGCTGGTTTCCCGCTCGNTCGATGAAACCTCGGCGGTTCAGTACTCCTACTTCTCCCGTGATGGCCTGCTGGCCATCAACCCCCGACCGGGGCGTCTAGTGCTGGGTCAATGGCGGATCGAGGATTCCAAGCTCTGTTACGACCTGAGCGACGATGAATTCTGCTCTTCGCTGTACCGCACGGCTGCCAAAATTGACCGCACGCACTTGCTCTATTTCGCCCGGGACGAAAGCCCGATCCGGCCGACGGTCTTCCTCGAGGATACGCAGGTCGGCGACACCATTCCCGTCGAGCGGTTGCCCCAGACGCTCTGAGCGCTGGACTCGGGCCGGGCGCCTGAGCCTTGCGGCCGGTCAAAAACCGGCAAATCTGACCAAAACTGCATNGCTTTTGACGGTTTATTTCCATCGCAACAGCTTTTTTGCGCTGCTTTGTCCATGCGCCTTTGACCATGCGCCCATGATTTGCGACGCTGTCTCCCATCGGCTATGAAATAGCCTTGTAACAAACGTTTCATCTTGGGAGTGCCACTGATGGCTGGTGTCCGCCTCGTAAAGGCAGTGAAGGAATACGGATCAACCCGCGTGATCCATGATGTCGACCTCGATATCGCAGACGGTGAGTTCGCTGTATTTGTCGGTCCGTCGGGCTGNGGCAAGTCCACCCTGCTGCGGATGGTTGCCGGTCTGGAAGACATTACCGCAGGCGACCTCTACATCGGCGATGAGATGATGAACGACGTGCCGCCGGCCAAGCGCGGCATCGCCATGGTGTTCCAATCNTACGCGCTATACCCGCACCTGACGACCTTCGAGAANATGGCCTTNGGCCTGCGGCTGGCCAAGCGCCCCAAGGCCGAGATCGAAGAGCGGGTAATGCGTGCCGCCGGGATCCTGCAGATCGANGAGTTGCTCAACCGCAAGCCCAAGGACATGTCGGGCGGTCAGCGCCAGCGCGTTGCCATCGGCCGTGCCATCGTTCGCAACCCGGAAGTTTTCCTGTTTGACGAACCGCTGTCCAACCTTGACGCCAAGCTGCGTGTGCAGATGCGTCAGGAACTGGCCGAGCTCCACGCCCAGCTGAAGACCACGATGATCTACGTGACCCACGACCAGGTCGAAGCCATGACCATGGCCGACAAGATTGTTGTGCTGCGCGATGGTAACGTGGAGCAGGTCGGCCAGCCGCTGGACCTCTACCATCGTCCGGCCAACAAGTTCGTCGCAGGCTTCATCGGCTCCCCGGCCATGAACTTCGTGTCCGGCGTGGTCGCCGAGGGCGGCGACAAGAAGGCCAAGGTCAAGCTCGACAACGGCCAGAGCTACATCGTCGTGCCGCTGGCTCGCCCGGTGCAGTCCGGCGAGACGATTTCGCTGGGCATCCGGCCCGAGCACACCGCGCTGGTGGACAAGAGCCCGCTGCAGGGCACCGTCACCGTGGTCGAACGTCTGGGGTCGGTTTCCTTCGCTTATGTCAAGGTGGGTGACCAGACGCTGACGGTTCAGGCCGAAGGCTCAGAAGTCATCAAGGCCGGCGCCAAAGTCGGCATCGACCTGCCTGCTCCACGCCTGCACATGTTCGGCGCGGATCAAACCGCCCTGACTGCAGGCACCCAGTAGCGCCTGCCCCTCCGGCGCAGGCAAAGCCATGGCCCGGGCCAACTTCGGATTGCGCGCGCGCAGTCCGGCGAAGGCTCGGCCTTTCAGTACGCAGTANCGACCAACTTGAACACCGAAGTTAGGGTCATCGCACATGTCGAAGATCATCGTTGTTGACCCCTTTGACTATGTCGTCGTTGGTGGCACCGGCGACTTGGCCAAACGCAAGCTGTTTCCCGCCCTGTTCCACCGGGAACTCGACGGCCAGCTGCCCGATCAGGCGCGGATTATCGGCGTCGCACGCTCCGAGCTCAGCGACGCGGAATTCGTCATGCAGGTCGAAGCGGCGCTGCGCGAGTTTGTCCCGGAAAAGGACCTCGATGCCGACACCCTGAAACGCTTTCTGGGCCGGTTTGCCTACATGCCGAACAACGCCTTCACCGTTGATGGCTACCGCGCGCTCAAGGACAAGCTCGACGAGCACCNGGACCGGGTCCGTGTGATCTATCTGGCGACCCCGCCTTCGCTGTTCGGGCCGATATCGGCTTTCCTCGCCGAAGTCGGGCTCAATGGTCCCAAGGANCGCTTGGTTCTGGAGAAGCCGCTCGGGCACGACCTGCCTTCGAGTCAGGAAATCAACGCCGCCGTGGCTGAGGCCTTCGATGAATCGCAGGTCTACCGGATCGACCACTATCTGGGCAAAGAGTCGGTGCAGAACCTGATGGCCCTGCGCTTTGGTAATGTCCTGTTCGAGAGCATCTGGTCCAAGGCCGTGGTCGACCACGTACAGATCACCGTNGCCGANGACATCGGCGCCGGTGACCGCGCCACCTACTACTCCAAGTCNGGCGCCCTGCGCGACATGGTGCAGAACCACCTCGCCCAGCTGCTGTGCCTGACTGCAATGGAAGCCCCGGCGAGCATGGACGCCGACAGTGTCCGCGATGAGAAGCTCAAGGTGCTGCGCGCCCTGCGGCCGTTCTCGGCGGAGGATTTCCAGCTCAACGTCATCCGAGGCCAGTATCAGGCGGGTTCGGTCGACGGCGAGTCGGTCCCCGGTTACGCCGACGAGCTGGGTGAACCGACCCGGACCGAGACCTACGTTGCGCTCAAGACCTTTGTCGACAACTGGCGCTGGGCGGGGGTGCCGTTCTACCTGCGCACCGGTAAGCGGTTGCCGATCCGCTCCTCCGAAATCGTGGTTCACTTCAAGGCGATCCCGCATTCGATTTTCCGCCCGGTGACCACCGACGAAGTGGTGCCCAACCGGCTGGTGATCCGGCTGCAGCCCGACGAGGGCGTCAGCCTGCGTTTGATGACCAAGGACCCCGGCCCGGGCGGCATGCGCCTGCGCGCCGCGAGCCTCGATCTCTCGTTCAAGGACGAGTTCGAGCTGGAGCGCTTCCCCGATGCATACGAGCGCCTGCTGCTCGACGTGGTGCGGGGCAACCGCACGCTGTTCATGCGCCGCGATGAGCTGGAGGCCGCGTGGGCGTGGATGACGCCGGTGCTCGATCACTGGACGGAGACCGAGAAAGGTGCCGAGCCCTATGCTGCGGGAAGCTGGGGACCGGATGCCGCTGCCGAGATGATGCGCCGGGATGGGCGCAGCTGGCACGAGGACATGAAGTAGGGCAGGGCCATGATCATCGCAGAACACCTCTACGCATCCTCCGACGTTCTGGCCCAGCGGCTGGCATGGATCGCCGCCAAGTCGCTGGTCGANGCCATTGCCGCCAACGGGCAGGCGCGGCTGCTGGTCTCCGGCGGTTCAACGCCCAAGGCCTTCTTCGCAGCGCTGTCGGCGGAAGCTTTGGCGTGGGAGCGGGTGACCATCGGTCTGGTCGATGACCGCTGTGTGGAGAGCTTCGACCCCAACTCGAATGCCAAGTTGGTGGGAGAGAACCTGCTGGTGGGTGAGGCCTTCGGGGCGACCTTCCAGCCGCTGTTCGATCCCGAACTGGGGGTTGAGAAATCTGCCCAGTGGGCCGCCGGCGCGGCCCTGCGCCCAGACGTGGTGGTGCTGGGGCTGGGGGGAGACGGTCATACCGCCAGCCTGTTCCCNGGTTCGCCGCAGCTGGAGCAGGGGCTGTCGGCCGACGCGGCGCCGGTGATCGCCGCCGAGCCGACCATGGAACCCATGGTCACACGCCTGACCCACTCCGGCCCGTTTCTGGCGCAGGCAACGCGTGTGTTCCTGCATTTCGAAGGCGCGGGCAAGCGGGAGGTCTACGAAGACGCCCGCCTGCGTGACCAGCCATCGACAACGCCGATTTCCTGGTTTCTCCACCATCCTCACTGCCCGGTAGAAACGTTCTGGGCGCCCTAGCTGGTCGATACATAAACGGGGACCGCGCCCGTCGCGGCTGGCGGTCCCGATGAAAGAAAAAGAGCCATGACCACGATGAACCCCGCCATCCGGGCGGTCACTGACCGGATTATCGAACGCTCCGCCCCGACGCGGCAGGCCTACCTTGCCCGNATCGAGGCCGCACGGCGCAACAAGCCCCTGCGCAGCGAGCTGTCGTGCGGCAACCTCGCCCACGGTTTTGCAGCTTGCGGCATGGATGAGAAGAAGGCGCTGGCCAAGACCGACCAGCCCAACATCGGCATCGTCACCGCCTACAACGACATGCTCTCNGCNCACCAGCCGCTCAAGGACTATCCCGACATCATCAAGCAGACCGCGCTGGACTGGGGCGGGGTCGCACAGGTGGCGGGCGGGGTCCCGGCCATGTGTGATGGCGTAACGCAGGGACAGCCGGGGATGGAGCTGTCGCTGTTCTCCCGCGATGTGATCGCCATGGCGACGGCGGTGGCGCTGTCCCACAACATGTTCGACGCGGCCATGTTCCTCGGCACCTGTGATAAGATCGTGCCCGGGTTGGTGATCGGCGCGCTCGCCTTCGGTCATCTGCCGGCGGTGTTCCTCCCCGCCGGTCCCATGGGCACCGGGCAGACCAATGATGAGAAAGCCCGGGTCCGCGAGGCCTTTGCCAAGGGCGAAGTCGGCCGCGACGCGCTGCTGGAAAGCGAGAGCAAGTCCTACCACGGCGCGGGCACCTGCACCTTCTACGGGACCGCCAACTCCAACCAGATGCTGATGGAATTCATGGGCCTGCACGTGCCCGGCACCACCTTCTTNGCACCGGGAACCATGGCGCGNGACGCGGCGGTGCGGGAAAGCGCCCGCGCCGTGCTGGACGCTATCGACCGAGGACCGCGCTACCGCCCCATCGGCCACGTGCTGGACGAGCGTGCCTTCGTCAATGGCCTCGTCGGCCTGATGGCGACCGGGGGCTCGACCAACCTGACCCTGCACCTCATCGCCATGGCGGCGGCGGGCGGGATCAAGCTGACCTGGGATGATATGAACGACATCTCCGGGGCGACGCCGCTGCTTGCGCGGGTCTACCCCAACGGCTCGGCCGACGTGAACGCGATGGAGGCTGCGGGCGGCCTGCCGTTCCTGATCGACCAGCTGCGCGGCGCGGGTTACCTGCACACCGACGTGCAGACCCTCACGGAGAACGGGCTGGACGACTATGGCCGTGTGGCTAAGGTCGCGGTCGACGGGACCCTGAGCTATGAGCCCGCGCCCGCGGTCTCCGGGCTGCCCGACGTGTTGACCACCGCCGATCAGCCCTTTCAGAGCAACGGCGGCCTGCGGGTGCTCAGCGGCAATCTTGGCCGTGCGGTGATCAAGGTCTCGGCTGTCGCGCCGGAAAACCGCATCGTCGAAGCNCCCGCGCGGGTTTTCACTGACCAGAACCAGATACAGGCAGCCTTCCAGGCTGGGGAACTCCACGGTGATTTCGTCGCCGTGCTGCGTGCGCAGGGGCCAAAGGCCAACGGCATGCCCGAGCTGCACAAGCTGACCACGCCGCTGAGCGTCCTGCAAAAGCTTGGCTTCAAGGTCGCGCTGGTCACTGACGGGCGGATGTCGGGGGCCTCGGGCAAGGTGCCTGCCGCCATCCACCTGACCCCCGAGGCCAGCGATGGTGGCCCGATCGCGCGGGTGCAGGACGGTGATATCGTCCGGCTCGATGCCGAGGCCGGCACGCTCGAAGTGCTGGTCGAGGCCGCTGAATTCGCCGCGCGCCCGACGGCCGTGGATGATATGAGCCAGAGCCATATTCTGATGGGGCGCGAGCTCTTCGGAGCCTTCCGCGGNGCGGTGGGGGATTCGGAAACNGGCGCCGGCGTCTTTGGCGACCCGGGTCTGACCGTGCCTGCCCCCGCTGATGCTGAAAAAGTTGTCGTAGGCTGAGTTGATCATGCGCGATTCNGTCCTCGTCGCCGATATCGGCGGTACCAACGTTCGCTTCGGTCTGGGCACCACGCCCGACCAGCCNGTCGAGCGCATCCGCAAGTACAAGATCAGCGACTTTCCCAACCCGGAAACCGCGGTTCGGCGCTACTTCGACGATCTGGGCCTGTCGTCCGGGGATCTGGAGGCGATCGGGCGCGCGTGTTTCTGCGCAGCAGGGCCGGTCGAGGACGATGTCGTCGCGCTCACGAACGGGTCGTGGCTGATTGACAAGGAGCAGATTGCGCGCAGCTTNGAGCTGGAATTCACCCTGATCAACGATTTCAGCGGGCTGGCCTACGCCATTCCCTACCTGCCTGAAGACGAGCTGCTCAAGCTCGGTGGCGGTGAGCCAGAGGCGATGTCGCCTAAGGCAATTTTTGGCCCTGGGACTGGGCTTGGGGTTTCGGGCGCTGTGCCAGACCGCCACGGGGGCTGGATCACGCTGTCGGGCGAGGGCGGTCACGTGGCCTTTGCCCCTCGTCGCGAGTTGGAAGACCGGATCCTCGCGATCCTGCGACGCCGTATCACCGGCGGGCGGGTGTCGGCTGAGCGCATTCTCAGTGGTGCGGGGCTGGAAATGCTGTTCGAATCCCTCGCGGAGATCGAGCAGGTGCCGGTTCTGCCGCAGTCGGCCAAGGAGATCGTCGAGACCGGCATGGCCGAGGAAACCTCAATCCAGCGTCAGACCATCTCGCTGTTCTGCGGGCTGCTGGGCAAGTTCGGCGGCGACCTTGCGCTGACGTTGGGCGCGCGCGGCGGGGTCTACGTGGCTGGGGGNGTGGCGCAGGCGCTGCGGGACTTTCTGCCGCTGTCGCCGTTCCGGACCCGGTTCGAGGACAAGGGCCGGATGCAGAAATTCAATCAGGATATTCCGACCTATCTGCTGATCGGGGAAACCCCAGCACTGACTGGCTGCGTCGCCGCNGCACAGCGCTGAACCTCAGCCCGCAGTCCGGTAGTCCCGCAGATCCGCCAGCCTGCCGCTGGGCCGGTGTCAGAGGAAGTCGAGACCGCTGTCGCCGTCTTCGTCGTCCTCACCGCTGTCATAGCTCCCGTCGTCGTTCAACTGACCCTCGTCGTTGAGGGTTTCGGTGAACTGCTCCAAGCGTTGCCGCCAGAGCTCATAGGCCTCGGTGATGACCTCGTCGTCTTCGTCGGTGGCCAGCACCGTCGCGACTTCTTCGTTGGTGAAGCCCATGCGCAGCTTTTCCTGCANCACGGCGAGGGTGATCCCGGCCTTGGCCAGCGCGAGGCGCTGCTCCGGGGTTGCCCGCTCCACCATCTCACGCAGGTGCGCGGCATCGGTAGGCATTGGATTTTGGTCCGTCACAGCGGCAGCCTCAGCGGTTGATCGACGTCGCCATTGAAATGGCGGCTCGGGCAAGCTCGGTCAACTGNTCCCAGTCGCCAGCCTCAACCGCCGCCGTCGGAACGACCCAGGAGCCGCCGACCACGTCGCAGTTCGGCAGGCTCAGATAATCGGCTATATTCGCTGGCGATACGCCGCCCGTGGGGCAGAAGCGCAGGCCCTTGAACACGCCTGCGAAGTTTTTCAGATAAGCGGCCCCGCCCGATGCTTGGGCTGGGAAGAATTTAAGATTGCGGTATCCCCGCTCCATCAGCGCCTGCATCTCCNCCGGNGTGGNCGCTCCGGGCAGGTAGGGCAGGCTCAGGGCGTCCGCCGTATCGAGCAGCGCGGCGGTATGGCCGGGTGAGACGGCGAAGCGTGCGCCGCGGTNCTTNGCCGCTTCCATCTGCGCTGGTGTCGTGACCGTGCCGACGCCGGGGATCGCGCCTTCGACGCTGGCGACGGCGGCGAGCGCGTCCATGGCCGCGGGGGTGCGNAGGGTGATTTCAATGCAGGGAAGGCCGCCCGCGACCAGTGCGGCGGCCAGATCGTGCNCCTTGCTTGAGTCTTCGAGGACCACCACCGGAATGACNGGGGCTGCGTCGATGACAAAATCCGTCTCTGTGGCGCTGCTCATGGTCGATCAGCCAACTCCAAAAGGGCGCATGCCTGCGCGCATCAATCCATGGCGCATAGGNCGGAGCCAACCAAGGCTCTTGAGCGCGCCGCGCCGGGCGTGATCCAACCCGAAACGATGGCTTTGTATCGCCTGATTCAAAAAGTGGGTCGCCGTTAGACGTGTTATTACATCGCCCCGGCGCCTGGCACTATAGCTTCGCAGCATATCGGGGTCTTGCAGGCGGGATGGATGGTCGAGCAGAGACAGCATCACGGCAACGTCGGCCAGCGACGTATTGAGGCCCTGCGCCCCGATCGGTGGCATGACGTGGGCGGTTTCTCCGACCAGTGCCAGCTGTGGCCCGTCGAAGCGCTCGGCGACTTGCGTGCCAACTTCGAACCCGCCCCGGGCACGGAGACTGGTGATTTCTCCCAGAACGCCGCGCAGCGCGCTTTGCAGCGCCCGGGCAAAGGCCGCGTCGTCCAGCATGCGCAGTTCCTCCGCGTGGCCGGGGCGGTGGACCCAGACGATGGCTGACTGCGGCTGGCCCACGGCAGTCGCCGGCATGGGTACGGTGGTCAGCGGCCCTTCGCGGCGGTGGAATTCGGTGGAAATGCCCTCGTGGTCGATGCTGTGCTCGATCTGGCAGACCAGCGCGATCTGATCGGGGCGGTAGTCCTGCAGACTGATCCCGGCCAGTTCGGGCACCGGCGAGCGCCGCCCGGCAGCGTCGAGAATCAANTCTGCCTCCAGCACGACGCCATCGCCGAGCGTGACCTGTCCCGGCGCCCAGCCCGTCACGGGGGCGTCGAACAGTAGTTCCAGCGCTGCCTCGCCCCATTCGGCCGCACGCTCGAGCAGTGCGTCGACGAGGNCGGCGTTGACGACATTGTGGCCAAAGGGTGTGCTGGTTATTTCTTCGGCGCTGAACACCTCGATCACCGGGTTGGTCCAGCGGTCGGCCTGATCGTCGATGAGTCGCAGCTTGTGCAGCGGCGCGCCCTTGTCGGCGACCCGCTCCCAGACGCCAAGCCGGGCCAGCGTTTCTTGACTAAGCGGCATCAGCGCGGTCGACCGGGCGGNTCGCGGTCCTGTGCGCGTGCGGGGGTCTGACCCGGCTTCGACCACCTGAACGCGGAAGCCATTCTGCGCGAGGCCCAGCCCGAGGCTCAGCCCGACCGGGCCTGCCCCGATAACGATTATTTTCGGNGTCTGGCTTTCCATGACAGGCATGTGCGTTAACTCCCNGCATTAGGCAAGGTTCAGCCTGTCGCGGCGGCCCTTCGCAAAGGGCGCGACGGTTCATTTTTTCCGGTTTTCAGAGACTGCGGGAGGTCCGGTGTGTTCGAAGTCCTGTTTGCGCTGATTTTCCCGGATAACGCGATCGGGCCGCTCGACCTCGACGCCCTTCGACGGTCGTCAAGCCCGAACGACTTCCTCCTTGCCGATACGGATCTGACACCGGCGAGCAGCGATGGCGGCTCCATCGAGATCGTCGGGCTGGATCAGGAAGCGATCCACGCCGCTATCCGACGCTTTGCACAGGGTGAAAANGGCGGCAGCCTGCGCGATCAGCAAGCCTTGTCGGGGGTCTACGTGATCCGAACCCCGATCCTGAAATATCCCAATGGGCTGTACTACTGGATCGAGCCGACCGAGCAGGGGTCTCGGGTCAGCCTCTACAGCAAGTCAATCTACGGTCACATCGACTACGGCAAGAACCACGATTACGTTATGGCTCTCGCCGCAGAGCTGCAGTCACGCTAGAGGCCGAAGCGGCTCGCTGGCGCGAGATACAGCTTCCCGTCCGGTCCCCGGACTACGACAAANCCCTTGGGCACCGACGTTACGCCGACGCTCGCCGGATGCACGACCTTGGAGCCGTCGGGCACCTCGCCAAAGGTCAGCTTCGAGCCCTTTGACCCTGGCGCGGTTGGGTCTTCGATGTAGTAGTACTTGCCGCTTGGAGCCCGGTAGAGCCGGATGCCCGGGTTCNCGCGAAACTTTGCTAAGGCCTCCCCGACGANCTCAACAGAGCCTGCGGGAAGGCCGTTGGGAACCAGCTCAAGGCCGAGGATCTCGCCAGAAGCGAGGACCGGCTGCTTCGGCTCTGGTACTGNCTGGGGTAGCCCCGTNGCCAGACGCCAGCCCGAACGCCTGTGCTGGTAGTCGAGCTGTCGCGTNTTGATCGAAGGCAGACCGTACTGGGACTGGAAGTCCAGCGAAGTCTTGGCCAGTNCGGGCTCTCGATAAACCACGGTGCGGATGACGTCGGTACTGTAGAAACCATCGGCGACGTTNNGGCTCATGTATTCGGCGTAGTTGCTCAGGTCAGTGTCGTTGNTCACCGGGTCGACGAGGTTCTGTGCAGTGGCAAATCCGGNCGCGCTGATGATCGATACCANCAGGGCCGCGGCAAAAATTTTTTTCTTCATATCCGGCTTTTCCTGCTCAAATTTGATCATGCATAAACGAGATAATTCGTTTCAAATCATGTCAAAACGGGAGCAAGAGGCGTGCCAAGGCGCTCGCTGACCTTTGGGCATGGATAAGGCACGCATTCAGGTTCGACGGCCCGAGCTCAGTCAGCGAGCGTTCCAGAACGAGACAGAACGAGAGAACGAGAGAACGAGAGAACGAGAGAACGAGAGAGAAGAACGGCGGGGGCTCAGTCGCCCTCGACGACAGGTAGTCCCGAGGCTTCCCGGCCCCACTCGGACCAGGAGCCGTCATAAACGCGGCTCTCGACCCCTAGTTCGTGCAGCCCGAGGCTGAGCCCAGCAGCGGTGACACCAGACCCGCAGGTGGTGATCACCGGGGTGCTGGTATCGACCACGGCGAGGGCATCCGCCAGCTTTTCAGGCGCCAGAAGGTGTCCGTTCTGATCCAGCAGGCTCGACAGTGGCGCGCTGACAGCGCCGGGCATATGGCCGCTGCGCATGCCAGCACGGGGCTCCTTGTCGGTTCCGGTAAAGCGACCCCCGGGGCGGGCGTCAGCGACGCTGTGCCCCGCCGCCAGTGCAGCGCTGACGTCGTCTTTGTCGGCGAGCCGCTCGCTGCGCAAGTCGGCGCGGACCTCGTAGACCGCAGGCTCGGGCCGGGTCGGCGCGTCCGCTNTGCCGTAACCCGCTGCACGCCAAGCNGGCAGGCCACCGTTAAGCACCAGCACGTCTTCGTGGCCGAACAGGCGGAAGGTCCACCAGCCGCGCGGTGCGCTGAACATGTTCTTCTGGTCGTAGACCACCACTGTGTCGTCGGCGGTAATCCCCATGGCGCCCACTGCGACGGCAAAGATTTCCGGCGTCGGCGCCGTGTGGGGCAGGTCGGACGGTGTGCTGACAGCGTCGATGTCGAAGAATTGCGCACCCGGAATATGCTCCTGCTCAAACAGGGCGCGGGCGTCCTTTTTCTCGTTGGGCAGGTAGAAGGTTGCGTCGACCAATCGGATCGGCGTCCCGGCCTGCAGGCGCGCGTTGAGATCAGCGGCGGAAATCAGGGCAGAGCGGTCGTTCGTCATGGTTTGGTTTTCCTCAGCGCAGGGGATCAGTCGTCCAGCCAGGGCGGTACCGGCAGACCTTTGGATTTCAGGAAGTCGGGGTTGTACATCTTCGAGGCATAGCGCCCGGCNCCGTCACAGAGAATGGTGANGATGGTCGAACCCTTGGGCAAGTCGGCGGCCATTTTCATGGCGCCTTCGACATTGAGGGCTGCCGAGCCACCGAGGAACAGGCCCTCTTCGGCCATCAGCTGGTAGGCGCGGTTGAGCGCTTCCTCGTCCGACACACGGTAAGCCAGATCCGGCGTGAAGCCTTCAAGGTTTGCGGTGACCCGGCCTTGGCCGATGCCCTCCGTGATCGAGTTGCCCTCGGACTTGAACTCGCCCTCGGTGTAGTAGGCATAGAGCGCAGCGCCGTAAGGGTCTGCGATCCCGATTTTGACGGTCTCAGAGGCTTCGCGCAGGGCGAGCGCCACACCGGCGAGCGTGCCGCCGGAGCCGACGGCGCAGATGAAGCCGTCGACCTTGCCGTCAAGGTCACGCAGGATTTCTGCGCCGGTGCTGTCCCGATGCGCATCGCGGTTGGCGACATTATCGAACTGGTTGGCCCAGATTGCCATGCCGGGGTTGGCGGCAGCGCGCTCTTCAGCCAGCCGGGCGGAGTACTTCACGTAGTTGTTCTCGTCGCGGTAGGGCACGGCTGGCACAAGGATCAGCTCGACCCCGAGCTGGCGCAGGGCGTCCTTCTTCTCCTGGCTCTGGGTCTCGGGCATGACGATGGTGGCCTTGTATCCGCGCGCGGCAGCGACGTGGGCGATGCCAATACCGGTGTTGCCTGCCGTGCCTTCGACGATGGTCGCACCGGGCCTGAGCGCGCCGGAAGCCTCGGCTGCCCGGATGATGCCCAGCGCCGCGCGGTCCTTGACCGACCCGCCCGGGTTCATGAATTCGGCCTTGCCGAGAATGGTACAGCCGGTTTCTTCGGATGCGCGGCGCAGGTGGATCAGGGGGGTGTTGCCGATGGCATCAACAAAGCCGTTGCTGAGCGGGACTTGGGGATGAGCGGACATTCGATTGCCTTGGTCGATCTGGGGGCAGACGGGGCGGATTACGGTACGCCCTGAAATATGCGGATCCACCAGAGGGGGTGCAAGGCGGCATTGAGTGACTGGCAGGCGCTATGCATCAGCCGGAGGGGGCCGGGCCGATCCGGCACCTCAAACCCCTGATTTTCCGCGCTGCGGCCGGTCTTTGGTCACAATGATGCGATAAAGAGAGAAAAAATCCGGGGAATATCAACTTTATGATAGAAAAATCTGAGATATGACATTATGTGTCTTGGCNATAAATGACGTCGTTGATTATTTTTNAGTTTTTTCATGTTGGGGCGGCAGGCGCTGCCCAAGGGCTCGAACCGGGCCCCGGAATTGATCCGGAAGGAAGTTTACCATGGCATCATTGATCGTCGGGAAAGCCATCAGGCGGATCGTGCTGCCGGTTGTCTCCGGCCTTGCGCTGGCCGCGTGCGTACGCGGCCCACAGGTTGCCTACTACGGATCCCGCGAATCCGTGCCGCTGCCCGCGGCGCGCTCTGAACAGGTGTTGATTGCCCGGGTCGAAACCGCCGCTGAGACCAAGGCACGCAACGCTGCGCTGGCACCAGTCTCGGCACCGACGGCCTCGAACGGCTTGTTCGCGCTGCCCCGCTCCGGTCCCGACAGCATCGAAGCCTATCTCAGCGGTCAGGCGGCCATGCCGCTGCGCACCGCCGGGGTCGATCCGGCCGACCTGCGACGCATCTATCGACAGAATGAGTTCGACCCGATCTGGTTCGGACCGCGTGGCTGGCTGCCCGCCGCCAAAATCCTGATCACGGCGTTCAACGGCGCCAAGCTCGATGGCCTGGTGCCCACGGAGTATCTGCCCGCTGACCGGGGGCTGCCCGGTGGACGCCTGACCGGGGCGCAGGTTTCCCAGATTGATATGGAGCTGACCGCCGGCTTGCTGCGCTACATCCGCGACGTGAAGGAGGGGCGCTACAACCCCGCACCCCGGATGGATGCATCGGCCGAGCTGATGCGCGGTCTGAAGTCCAAGGATTTCGGCGGCTGGATCAGCGGACTGGCGCCGGACACGCCCTACTACAGCCGGATGAAGGCCGCGGCCCGCCGTGATATCGCCTACCTCTCACCGGCGGAATTCGTGACCTACCGGGTCAATATGGAACGCCTGCGTTGGCAGGAGCCCCGGCTGCCGAGCTCGGGCCGCTGGGTTTTGCTCAACGTCGGAGCTGCCGAGTTGATGGCCATGGAAGGCGACGAACCGGTCTTCGGCGTCAACGTCGTTGTCGGCCGCCCATCGCGGCGGACACCTTTGAACAATGACAAAATTACCGGCCTGAAGTTTAGCCCCGACTGGACCGCACCCTATTCCATCGTGGAGAAGGACCTCGTCCCGCTGGCGCTGGAGAAGGGGCCGGATTTCCTTAACAAGATGGGCCTGTCGATCTTTGACGATGGTCGACGGGTCAGCCCCTTTGATCTCGACTTCACAACCATCAACGTCCGTGACTATGTATGGAAGCAGGAATCAGGTCCGCAGAACGTCCTCGGTGGCGTGCGCTTCAACCTCGCCAATTCCTCGTCGATCTACATGCACGACAGCCCGGACGATTCTTTGTTCGAACTGCCAGACCGGGCCCATTCTTCTGGCTGTATTCGGGTTGGTGCGTCTGAACATTTTGCCCACTGGCTGCTCAGCGGCGACAAGCCCGGTGAATTCACGCTGCAGGACGTGGTCGCCCGGATGACGGCCGGGAACATCACCCACGTCAGCCTGAACCGTGATGTGCCCGTGCACACGGTCTACTTCAACGCCTGGCCCAGCCACGACGGCGAGCTGGTGATCATGCCCGATATCTATGAGCAGAACACCGCGCTCCGAGCCCGCATGGGCTACCCGAGCGGGTCGTCCTCCCTGAATTCGGGGCGGCTGGGCGGTGTCACCAACATCGGCGATATATTCTGATTACCTTGAAGAAAGGGCGTTTTCAGGAGCATTTCCCTGAGTCTGAAACTGCGCTCTTTCGACTCGATTAAATTTTTTGACATAATTTGTAGAAAATTCACAATTAACACCTGATTTAACTGGACTTTCTACACAGTTTCGCTATCACCAATCTCATTAGTCTATTATGCGCAGCTTTCTGGGTCTGAACCGCCAGATCACCGTTCGGTCGCATTCGTTTTTTAAAAGTGATTTTGTCCGTTTTCCGGGAGATATTTCAAATGAAGCGTTTTGCTTTTCTCGCCGTAGCCGCCCTGACCCTTGGCGCCTGCGTTCCCTCTGAAGAAGTTGTACTGACCACCGGTGGCGTTGGCATGGGCACCACGGGTACCGTGATCACCACCGGTGCGACCCAGGGCACCATCATGACCGGCACCACGGTCGTGGGCAGCACCCTGTCGACCTGTACCACCATCGCCTACTCCAAGACCGGCGAGTACTGCGCGGACTAATCCCCGTCGCTTCCGCGAATGGCGTCTGACCCCTTGGCTGCGTAAGGGGTCAGATGTAGCGATCGCCAAGCGCTTCCTTGCGGTGGGCGACGAAGGCTTCCAGTGCCTCCAGCCGGTCTGCTTGCAGGGTCGGCTCCACGTAGCTTTCCAGCCGTGACTGCCACATTTCCGTGCAACGCTGTGTCGCGGTCTTACCCCCGGCGTCGAGCCAGTTCTCGTAGTTTGTCCAGTCTGAGACCAACGGCTTGTAGAAGGCGTCTTCGAACTTTGCCAGCGTGTGGCTCTCCCCGAAATAGTGCCCGCCTGGCGCGACCCCGCCAACCGCTTCCAGCGCCAGCGTTTCGGCGTTGACGGCGACCGGGGAGCAGGTCTGGACCATCTCCTGCGCCAGTTCGGCGTCGAGCACAACTTTCTCAAACGAGGCCTGCAGCCCGCCCTCCAGCCAGCCCATGCCGTGATAGACCAGATGCGCCCCGCTGAGCGCACAGGCCCAGAGCGCATTCATTGACTCATAGGCAGCCTGCGCATCGCAGGTGTTCGAGGCACAGGCGTTGGACGCCCGGTAGGGGAGGGCGTAGCGCCGGGCCAGCTGCCCCGCAATCATGGTCGCCTGCACGTGCTCCGGCGTGCCGAAGGCCGGGGCGCCAGACTGCAGGTCGACGTTGGAGATGTAGGAGCCGTAGAGCACCGGCGCGCCGGGGTTGATCAGCTGTGTCAGGACGATGCAGGCCAGCGCCTCGGCGTTGGACTGGGCGACCGCAGCCGGAACCGAAATCGGCGCCATCGCGCCCATCAGGCAGAACGGGGTGATCGAGACGGCCTGCCCCCACTGGGCCATGGCGCGCAGACCGTCGGTCATGGCGCTGTCGACCTTGCGCGGCGAGTTGACGGAAATCACTGTCGCCAGCCCGGGGTCGCCGCGCAGTTGCTCCCGCGTGAGGCCACGGGCGATGGCCATCATGTCGATGGCATCCAGTGCCCGGTCTGCCCCGATCGCAGAGGCGTGGAAGGTCCGGTCGGTGTAGCGCAGGTTGGCCAGATAGGTGTCGAGGTGCCGGGTATTGGCCGCCAGCTCCTGCGGTGCCGTGGGCTGGTTGCCCAGCGCGTGCACAATGTCGAAGGTCTGGGCGAGCTTGATCAGCTCGATGTAGTCATCCATCCCGCCCGAGCGGCGCCCCCGGATCTCGTCGTGGACCGATGGCGGACCGGCGACGAGGGTGAAGTTCATGAAGTCCTCACCCAGCCGCAGCTTGTGCGCGGGGTTGCGGGGGGTCAGCTCGAAATACGATGGGCAGGTCGCCAGCGCAGCCTCGACCAGGTCGCGGCCAATGCGCACCCGCCCGGTGTCTTCATGGGACAGGGCGCCGGCGCGGACAAACTCAGCCCGGGCGTCGGCGGCCATGAATTCGATGCCAAAATTTTCGAGAATGTGGAGGGAGGCTTCGTGGATCTGCTCCAGCGCCTCGGCGTTGATCAGCTCGACCCCGCCCAGACGATTTCGACGAGGGCGGGTAAAGGCCTGTCCGGCGCTGACCTCGGCCTGGCGGGCTTGGGCGGCGCGGGCTGAACGACCACCGGCGCGGCCACGTTTTGGTTTGGAGGGGGACGGGGGCTCGTCTGAGGCTTTTTTCGCACGCCTCGGTGCGTTGGGGGACGGCATGGGATGACCTTTTGGGCTCTCTGCGCTCACTGGAAGGTATCGCCAACCCTAGAGGACTGAGGGTCGCCCGTATACCTCTTCGCGACATAAGCTGCGGCAGCGCGCCGCAGCCTCTCCATCAAGGTCGATAAATCGCAGTCAATCGTCGTCGAAGGAGCCGCCTTCGGCGATCCGCCGGTCGACGAAGTCGTTGATCGCATCCCGCGTGGCTTCGTCGATCGCCGGCTCCTGGTATTCGGCGAGCAGCTGCTTGTAGAGCGTGTTGGCGCGCTGGTAGGCGGTCTTGCTGCCGTCCTCCGCCCAGGTTTCGAAGTTGCGCCAGTCCGAGAGCATGGGCGCGTAGAAGGCGGTCTCGAA